>NZ_NWSW01000002.1:0-376513 GCF_002531805.1 Rhizobium sp. M1
CGGAACGGGCGGCCATGATCGTGCCGGGATCGGCCTTAAGCATGACGGCCAGTGCATAGGCGCCGGTCACCCGGTTCAGCATCTTCAGCATGGCGGCGCGCGGATCGAAGCCCTCGCGCAGATATTTCGCCATCAGCTGGGCGACGACTTCGGTGTCGGTCTGGGTTTCGAAGACCGAGCCCTCTTCAGTCAGTTCGTCGCGCAGCTCGGAGAAATTCTCGATGATGCCGTTATGGACGACGGCGACTCCTTCGACGAAATGCGGATGGGCATTGGTTTCGTTCGGCACCCCGTGCGTCGCCCAGCGCGTATGGGCGATGCCGACCAGACCCGGCAGCGGTTCGACGTCGAGGCGCTTTTCCAGATTGAAGAGCTTGCCCTCGGCGCGGCGGCGATCCATCACGCCCTCATGGATGGTGGCGACGCCGGCGGAATCATAACCGCGATATTCGAGGCGCTTCAGCGCATCGACCAGGCGCCCGGCGACAGGCTGAGTTCCGACGATCCCCACAATTCCGCACATATAACATCCCCACAAGGCTTCGATAGCGAGGCCAGTCCTAACGATTCCTGCTTATTTCTCAATGGCCTCGGCGGTCACTTTCAATTTCCGCCGGTTACGGAAAGCCGCTCAGGCCTTGGCCTTCTTCGCCGCCTTGATGGTGAGCGCGCATTCACGTGCTTCGGCCCGGTCATGGGCGGCGTTTTGCGACAGGTTCCGCGGAATCTTGTTTAGCAACCTGCAAGACCGGACGCAGCGGCATCCATGACATCGCACACGACAAAGCGTTCCTTTACGTGGTTCATCAATTCGCCTGCGGATGATGCGTATTCGCACCTAGTGCCGCAGAGTGTAAAGTCCGCTATATTTCGCTTCGGAATGGGCTTTCCGTTCCCCTGCCTTTTCGGGTAGTCTTCGCTATGGAAATCTGACAATCTGAAACGTCTCGTCCAATTGCAGCGGTATCACGTCAACCAGAGAGAGCGATCTGTCCATTTCGCTGGCTTGGCTGTCGGTCATGGGGATTGCGCGAGTTCGGCCGCTTCCATAAATTCGACCCGACGCTTTTATCGAAAGATGACCTTTAATATGGCAAAGACCGCGCTTATCACTGGGGTGACTGGTCAGGATGGTGCCTATCTGGCCGAATTGCTTTTGAGCAAAGGCTACACGGTCCATGGCGTCAAGCGTCGGTCCTCGTCTTTCAACACCGGCCGTATCGAACACATCTATCAGGATCCGCATGAAGCCCATCCGCGCTTCATCCTCCATTATGGCGATATGATCGACTCGACCAATCTCCTGCGGATCGTGCAGCAGACGCAGCCCGACGAAATTTACAACCTTGCCGCACAAAGCCATGTTGGCGTCAGTTTCGAAACGCCTGAATATACGGCGGATGCCGATGGCATTGGGACGCTGAGGCTGCTTGAGGCGATCCGTATCCTGGGTCTTGAGAAAAGGACCCGGTTCTATCAGGCATCGACATCGGAGCTTTACGGCCTTGTGCAGCAAGTGCCGCAGAACGAGAAGACACCGTTTTATCCGCGCTCTCCCTATGCCGCCGCCAAGCTCTATGCCTATTGGATCGTCGTGAATTATCGCGAGGCCTACGGCATGCATGCGTCGAATGGCATTCTATTCAATCACGAAAGCCCGCTTCGCGGCGAAACCTTCGTCACCCGCAAGATCACAATGGCGGTGGCTGCCATCCATCTCGGCCTCCAGGATAAGCTCTTCCTCGGCAATCTAGACGCCAAGCGCGACTGGGGTCACGCGCGCGAATATGTCGAAGGCATGTGGCTGATGCTGCAGCAGGACAAGCCGGAGGACTACGTTTTGGCGACGGGCGAGACGACCAGCGTGCGCCAGTTCGTCCAGTGGGCCTTTGCCGACGTGGGCATTACTTTGGAATGGAAGGGGTCCGGTGTCGATGAGAAGGGCTATGATGCTGCCTCCGGCCGATGCCTCGTCGAAATAGATCCTAGGTATTTTCGCCCGACGGAAGTCGACCTTTTGCTTGGCGATCCGACCAAAGCACGTCAGAATTTGGGCTGGCATCACAAGACGCCGGTTCGCGAACTCGCTGCCGAAATGGTGCGTGAAGATATCAAGCACTGGAAGACTCAAAACTTCAGGAAAGAGAGCTGAGTGTCCGACTTGTCGAACAAGAAAATCTGGGTGGCCGGTCATCGGGGCATGGTGGGCAGCGCCCTTGTGCGCAGGCTTCACTCAGAAAATTGCACTGTCGTCACGGCAACACGGCAGGAGCTTGATCTGAAGCGGCAGGACGAAGTCGAAAGATTCGTCCAGACCAACAGACCGGATGCGATCATCCTCGCGGCTGCGAAGGTTGGCGGGATTCTGGCGAACGACACCTTTCCGGCTGATTTTCTCTACGACAATCTGATCATCGAGGCCAATATCTTCGAGGCCGCGCACCGCAGTGGCGTCGACAGGCTTCTCTTTCTGGGGTCGAGTTGCATTTATCCCAAATTTGCGCCGCAGCCGATTTCGGAAGATGCGCTTCTGACCGGCCCGCTCGAGCCGACCAACGAATGGTATGCCGTCGCTAAGATTGCCGGCATCAAGCTGGCGGAAGCCTATCGCAAGCAGCACGGGCGCGATTATATTTCTGCCATGCCCACCAATCTTTATGGTCCGGGCGATAATTTCGATCTGCAATCCAGTCACGTCCTGCCCGCGCTCATTCGCAAAGCCCACGTCGCAAAGGCGACAGGGGCACCCGAAATTACCATCTGGGGAACTGGAACGCCGCGACGGGAATTTCTTCACGTCGACGATTGTGCCGATGCGCTCGTTTTCCTGTTGAGAAATTATTCCGACGCGCAACACGTCAATGTCGGTTCGGGAGAGGATATCGAAATCGTCGAACTGGCGCGCTTGGTTTGCCGCGTGGTCGGTTATGAAGGAACAATCGCCCACGACCTCTCCAAGCCGGACGGTACGCCGCGCAAGCTCATGAGCACAGACAAGCTGAAGAGCATGGGCTGGAAGCCCCGCATCTCGCTGGAGGACGGCATCCGCGCCGTGTATGACTGGTTTCTGCAGTTCGAAGGCAACGCCGGTGCGGTGCGACAGTAGCGTCGAGCCGTTTTGAATCGCGTCGATGATGACGTCGCCGATCCGTCGGCGCGGCAATCCGCGTGCCGTCAGCATGGGGCGCGGCGTTGGTTTGATGTCTCGCCCTAAGCGGCGCTGTTGATCGAAGGACGCGATGACGCCCTGCCTCACGCCAATCATTCAGCTGCTTCGACAAGCCGACGATGAGGCATCCGCATCAACGACTGCTGTCTTTTCAATGAGGAAGATTTGGCTGGGGAACCTGGATTCGAACCAAGATCGACGGAGTCAGAGTCCGCTGTTCTACCATTGAACTATTCCCCAGCATAAGCGAACCGGCGGGCGGTTCGGCTGGTGTGCGGCGCTTATAAACAAAAGCCCGCCGATTGCAAATACCTGTTTTGAAAAAAATCGGCCTTCGCGGCCAGGGCTGAAACTATTCCGCAAATCCCTCTGCCAAAAAAGAATTTGGCGATTTCGGCGGGCGCTGATATTCTTGCGGCAACGCAAAAATCGAATGAGCGCCTGCTGCATACCTCAGGGAGTTGCGCGGCGCGGTGGAAAAACAACGTGGAAGACCCCGAAGGCGGCGTGAAGCCGCAATTTGACGGGGCGTCGGCGGCAGGGCGCAAGGACGGCAAGAAGTCCAGGCGTCGCAAGGGCAAGCGCGGCGGGCAAACCCGCAGCGCCGCTCATCCCGCTTCGCATGAGCTCTCCGGCAATGCCGGGCAGCCAGCGCGCCCAATGGAAGATGCCGCCGGACATCCGGCCCGCAAGCGAAAGCGGCGCCGTCGCGGCGGCCATGGCGCTTCGCAGGAGGGCTCGCTTCAACCCCAGCCGATGGAACAGACGGGCGTCGCAGCCAATCCCGCCCGGGACGGCGATTCGCCGTCGAGCCGGCGCAACCGCCGCAAGCATCGCGGCAAGCGCGGCCTGCAGGGGCGGCCGCTGACATCGGCAAAGCCTTCCCATATCCGGCCGCAGGAAAACCGGGCGGAAGAGACGGCGCGTGCCGCCGTGCCGCGCGAGATGCAGAACGGCGCCGGCGCCGGCCGCAAGGGCCGCCCGGAGAGCCACGCGCACCAGGGGGACCGCCAGGCCGGCGAGCATGCTTGGCCGGAAGAGCTCTATGCCGCCCTCGATCTCGGCACCAACAATTGCCGTCTGCTCATTGCCCAGCCGACCCGTCCGGGCCAGTTCCGCGTCGTCGATGCCTTTTCCCGCATCGTCCGCCTCGGCGAAGGCCTTGCGGCGAGCGGCCGTCTGTCCGATGAGGCGATGGAAAGGGCGATCGAGGCGCTGAGGGTCTGCGCCTCCAAGCTCCGGAGCCGGGAGATCCGCCGCATGCGGCTGATCGCCACTGAAGCCTGCCGCCAGGCGGTCAATGGCGAGGAATTCCTTGGCCGCGTCGTTGCCGAAACTGGCCTTGAGCTTGAAATCATCGATCGGGAGACCGAGGCGCGGCTTGCCGTCTCCGGCTGCTCGTCGCTGGTCGGCCGCGAGACACGCTCCGTCGTGCTCTTCGATATCGGCGGCGGTTCGTCGGAGATCGCCGTCATCCGCATCGGCGACAATCGTTTCAGCCGGCTCGCCAATCACATCACCCATTGGACGTCCCTGCCGGTCGGCGTCGTGACGCTGTCGGAGCGTCACGGCGGGCGCGATGTCACGCCGGAGCTTTTCGAAGGCATGGTGCGCGAGGTCGAAGGCATGCTCGGGCGCTTCGATTGCCCCGAGATCGAAATTGTCCAGACCGGCGATTTCCACCTGATCGGCACGTCGGGCACGGTGACGACGCTTGCCGGCGTCCATCTCGACCTGCCGCGCTATGACCGGCGCAAGGTCGATGGCATCTGGCTGTCGGATGACGAGGTCTCCGCCATGCAGGCAAAGCTTCTCTCCTGGGATTTCGACAGCCGTGCGGCCAATCCCTGCATCGGACCGGACCGGGCCGATCTGGTGCTCGCCGGCTGCGCCATTCTCGAGGCGATCCGCCGCCGCTGGCCGAGCCCGCGCATGCGCGTTGCCGATCGCGGCTTGAGGGAAGGCCTGCTCACCGACATGATGGCTGATGACGGTGTGTGGCGGCGCAATCGCAATCGCCGCGGCCAGCGCGCGAAATGAGGGGAACGGCATGACCAAGGCACCGATCGCGGGAAATCGCACCGGCCGCAAGCTCGGCCAGCGCGTCAAGAACAAGAAGATGAAGGCCTCCTCCCGCCAGTGGCTGCAGCGCCACATCAACGATCCCTATGTGCAGCGCGCCCAGCTCGAGGGCTATCGCGCCCGCGCCGCCTTCAAGCTGCTCGAGATCGACGAGAAATACCACATCCTGCGCGGCGCCAGGCGGATCATCGATCTGGGTGCGGCACCCGGCAGCTGGTCGCAGATCGCCGCCAAGGTCACCGGCTCGACCGATGAGGATATCCGTGTCGCCGCCATCGATTTCCTGGAAATGGCCCAGCTTCCCGGCGTCAAGATCCTGCAGCTCGACTTCCTTGATCCGAGCGCGCCGGAAAAGCTGATGGAGGCCGTCGGCGGCACACCCGATCTCGTCATCTCCGATATGGCAGCACCAACCACCGGCCACCACCGCACCGACCACCTGCGCACCATGCATCTGTGCGAAGTCGCGGCCCATTTCGCCATCGAGGTGCTGGGGGAGGGCGGGCATTTCCTCACCAAGACCTTCCAGGGCGGCACCGAGCGTGATCTGCTCGCCATGTTGAAGCAGAATTTCCGTCAGGTCGTCCACGTCAAGCCGAACTCGTCGCGCGCCGAATCGGTCGAGATGTTCCTGCTCGCCAAGGGCTTCAAGGGCCGCAAGGCGGAAGCTGACGCAGAGCAAGCTTGATCTCGGGCCGATCCCGGCCGATGATGACGATCCCATGCTTCTTTACGTCACGCTCGGAACCAACGACCTTGACCGCGCAGGGCATTTTTACGATGCCGTTCTGCCCGTGCTCGGCTATCGCCGCCAGCATTATTCGCAGGAGGAGATCGGCTATTCCGCCGTGGGCGATACGCGCTGCCGCTTCTGGGTGGTAACGCCCTTCAATCGCCGCCGGGCGAGCGCGGGCAACGGCGCCATGGTCGCATTCACGGCCGAAACGCGGGCGGCCGTCGATGCCTTCCATGCGGCGGCGATCGCGGCAGGCGCCGCCGATGAAGGCGGGCCGGGCCTGCGCTCCTACCATGCCCATTTTTATGCCGCCTATGTCCGCGATCTCGACGGCAACAAGCTCTCTGCCGTCTGCGAGAGCCTTGAATAGAAAGCTTATTTCACGGCCTGCTGCTCGGCCTCGATCGCTCCCGTCAGGCGCCTTGCGCGGTGGCCGGAAACCAGCGCGCCGGCGTTGCGGTCCATCCTGATGAAGGGAATGGTCGCAATCACCGTCAATCCAGCGATGATGTAGAAGGCAAGGTGGAAATCGGCCACATCAAGCGCTTCGCCCCTGATATAAATCGAGCTTTCCAGGATCGCGGCCGCGACCGCGACGCCGAGCGCCAGGCTGATCTGCTGCATCACCGAGCTCATCGAGGTCGCTTGGCTCGCTTGCGCATCGTCGATATCGGCAAAGGCCAGCGCATTGACGCCGGTGAACATGAAGGAGCGCGAGAAGCCGCCGATGAGCAGCACGCCGATAATGACGAGATGCGGTGTTGCCGGCGTGAACAGGCCGGTAATGACGGTGACGACGGTCGTCACCATGGCGGCGCCGATCAGCGTGGTGCGGAAGCCGATGGCTGCGAAGACGCGCTTTGCCATGAATTTGGTGGTGATCGCGCCGATCGCGCCGGCAAAGGTGATGAGGCCGGATTGGAACGGCGTCAGACCGAAACCGAGCTGCAGCATCAGCGGCGTCAGGAACGGCATGGCGCCGACGCAGATGCGAAAGAGGTTGCCCCCCGTGGTCGAAACCCGGAATGTCGGGTTCTTGAACAGGCCGAGGTTAAGGATCGGCGCCGGGTGGCGCTTCGCATGGCTGATATAGAGGAAGCCGCAGAGGAGACCGATGCCGGTGGCGGCAACGCCGATGATCGGCGGCAGGGCCGGCAGGCTGACCACCGACAGGCCGAAGACGACGCCCGCGGCCGAAAGCGAGGTCAGCACGAAACCGGTAAAATCGAGCTTCGGCGGGGCTGTCGCCTCCACCTCCGGCAGGAAGATCGTCGCCAGCCAGATGCCGATGATGCCGACCGGCACGTTGATCAGGAAGATCCAGTGCCAGCTGAAATAGGTGGTGATGAAGCCGCCGAGCGGCGGGCCGGTGAGCGGGCCGACAAGGGCCGGGATGGTGAGCAGCGCCATGGCCGAGACCAGATCGCTTCGCTGTGTCGTGCGCACCAGCACGAGACGGCCGACCGGCGTCATCATCGCGCCGCCCATGCCCTGCAGGAAGCGGGCAAAGACGAATTCGACGAGGTTGGAGGAGATGGCGCAGAAGATCGAGCCGATGACGAAGACGGAGATGGCGAGGCGAAAGATTTTCTTGGCGCCGAACCTGTCGGCCATCCAGCCGCTGACCGGAATGAACACCGCAAGCGCCACCATGTAGGAGGTCAGCGCCAGCTTCAGCGTGATCGGCCCGACATGGAGGTCTGCGGCGATCGCCGGCAGCGCCGTCGAGATCACGGTGGAGTCCATCTGTTCCATGAAGAGAGCGACGGCGAGGATCAGCGGGACGATGCGGTTCATAGGCGGGAGCCTTGATGGGCGCGGATGGAAGCTGGGAGGTCCGTGCTGTTTAGTCCGAGTTCCGGGAGCTGCCAATGCTCAAATCCGGTTCGATGCGATGTTTGCTTCACGTCTGCGTGAGACGGCTTGTCCGTCACGGTCCGCTACCAAGATTGACATATGTTTTACTGCGCCGGGGCAAGAAATCCGGCGGGTATCATCGGCCGCGCAGCGACAAAGCACGCGTCATGGGGGAATGGATATATGGCAATTTCAACGCGAATGACACGGCGCACGCTTTTTGCCGCAAGCCTCGGCCTGCTGGCGGCGCCGGCAATATTGAGAGAGAAGGCCGAAGCGGCCGCCACTGGAGCAAGCAGACGTATGGATATAGCGCCTTTACCCGAAATCAATCAGTTCAAGCTCGGTTCCTATAAGTTCACCGTCGTCAGGGACGGTATCAACATTTCCGAAAAACCTTATGAGACCTACGGCACCAATCAGGATCCCGAAACCGTCCAGGCGTTGCTGGCCGCCAACTTCCTGCCGGCCGACAAGCTGCTGAACGGCTATGCGCCTGTTCTTATCGACACCGGTTCCGATCTCATTCTCGTCGACACCGGCTTTGGCGCGGGCGGCCGCGCCCGCGGGCTCGGAAAGCTCGCCGAAGGCCTGAAAGTGGCGGGATATTCGCCCGAGGACGTGACCCTGGTGGCTCTGACCCATCTGCACGGCGATCACATCGGCGGGCTGATGGAAGACGGCGCGCCGGCCTTCAAGAATGCGCGTTATTTCATCGGTGAGGCCGAATATGATTTCTGGTCGAACACCGCGCGCGAGGGCACACCGGCCGAGGGCGGCCACAAGGCAGTGCTCGCCAATGTGAAGCCGCTCGTCGAAAAAGCCACCTTCATCAAGGACGGCGCCAGCGTCGCGCCGGGCATGACCGCGATGCTGGCAGCCGGTCACAGCCCTGGGCACATGGTGTTCCACGTCGAATCGGAAGGAAAGCGCCTGGTACTGACCGGCGATACGGCCAACCACTATATCCTGTCGCTGCTGCGGCCGGATTGGGAGGTGCGCTTCGATATGGACAAGGCGCAGGCGGCCGCCGCCCGCCGCAAGGTTTTCGACATGATCGCGGCCGACAAGATCGCCTTCCTCGGCTATCACATGCCGTTCCCGGCGGTCGGTTTTGCCGAGAGGCAGGACGGCGGCTATCGCTTCGTGCCGAAGACCTATCAGTTCGATATCTGATCGCAAGCGGTTCCGTTTTTCCCGGAATTGCTCTTCGTGCATGGCACCCATGACGAGCCCGGCGGGCACGCCGGGCTTTTTGCTATTTCCTTCCTGTCATAGACGTGTTACCAGCCCTCGCCAACTTCCAAGCAACTCATGCACACCGCCGGGGCGGACGATTCGTTTCCGGGGCGGGTTGCATTTTTCTTAACTGAAGGAATTTGGCCATGGCCCGCATCATAGAAACGGCAACCGGCGCGGACGCGCTCACCTTCGACGACGTGCTGCTGCAGCCCGGCCACTCCGAAGTCATGCCGGGGCAGACGAACATCGCGACCCGCATCGCCCGCGACTTCGACCTCAACATCCCGATCCTCTCTTCGGCCATGGACACGGTCACCGAGAGCCGTCTGGCGATCGCCATGGCCCAGGCCGGCGGCCTTGGCGTCATCCACCGCAACCTGACGCCGGTCGAGCAGGCCGAAGAAGTCCGCCAAGTGAAGAAGTTCGAAAGCGGCATGGTCGTCAATCCCGTCACCATCGGCCCGGAGGCAAAGCTTGCCGAGGCGCTTGGCCTGATGAAGTCGCACGGCATCTCCGGCATCCCGGTCGTCGAGAAGTCCGGCCGCCTCGTCGGCATCCTGACCAATCGCGACGTCCGCTTCGCCTCCGATCCGGAGCAGAAGATCCACGAGCTGATGACCAAAGACAATCTGGTCACCGTCAAGGAGAACGTCGATCAGCAGGAAGCCAAGCGCCTCCTGCATTCGCATCGCATCGAGAAGCTGCTGGTCGTCGACACCGAAGGCCGCTGCGTCGGCCTCATCACCGTCAAGGATATCGAGAAGTCGCAACTGAATCCGAACGCCTCCAAGGATGCGCAGGGCAGGCTTCGCGCCGCCGCCGCCATCAGCGTCGGCGATGACGGCTTCGAGCGCGCCGAGCGGCTGATCGAGGCCGGCGTCGACCTCTTGGTCGTCGATACCGCCCACGGCCATTCGCAGCGCGTGCTGGATGCCGTCACCCGGGTCAAGAAGCTCTCCAACTCGATCAGGATCATGGCCGGCAATGTCGCCACCTATGACGGCACAAGAGCGCTGATCGATGCGGGTGCGGATGCCGTCAAGGTCGGTATCGGCCCGGGTTCGATCTGCACCACGCGCATCGTCGCCGGCGTCGGCGTTCCGCAGCTTGCCGCCATCATGTCGGCCGTTCAGGCCGCCCAGGATCAGGATGTGCCCGTCATCGCCGATGGCGGCATCAAATTTTCCGGCGATCTGGCCAAGGCGATCGCCGCCGGCGCTTCCGCCGTCATGATCGGCTCGCTGCTCGCCGGCACCGATGAGAGCCCGGGCGAGGTCTATCTCTACCAGGGCCGTTCCTTCAAGGCCTATCGCGGCATGGGCTCCGTCGGGGCCATGGCCCGCGGCTCGGCCGACCGCTATTTCCAGGCGGAGGTGCGCGACACGCTGAAGCTCGTGCCTGAGGGCATCGAGGGCCAGGTGCCGTACAAGGGGCCGGTCTCGGCCGTCGTCCACCAGCTCGCCGGCGGTCTCAAGGCGGCTATGGGCTATGTCGGCGGCAAGGATCTGAAGGATTTCCAGGAGCGGGCCACCTTCGTTCGCATCTCCGGCGCCGGTCTTCGCGAAAGCCATGCACATGACGTGACGATCACCCGGGAAAGCCCGAACTATCCGGGCGCCGGTCTCTGATCATGAAGGCGGGCAGCGGGATTCCGCTCTGGATCATCGCGCTGCTCGCCGCTCTTTGCCTTGCCGTGCTCGCCTGGACGACCTTCGGCTTCGTCGTTCCCTTCAAGCACGAAACCGGCCAGGCGGTGCTCGACACCTATTTCGCCGGTTACGACGAGTCCGCCGTCTTTCATATGCAGACGCTGCTCGATGACAACGAGACGGCGGCAAGGCTGCTCAGCGCCATGTATTTCGGGCCGGAACTGATCTTTCCGGCATTGCTGACGGCGCTCTTGTTTCTATCCTTCCTCAGGCTTGAGCCTGTCGGCGCGTGGTTCGGCCGATCGCCACACCCGCTCATCGCCAAGGCGGTCTACCTGCTGCCGTTCCTTTATGGCATCGCCGACTACGGCGAGAATATCTCAAGTCTGATCGCCTTCGGCGATGGCGGACCCGCAGGTCTTGCCGCGCATCTGCTGCCGTGGATGACACGGCTGAAATTCGCAAGCCTCGCCATCTGCTTCATCCTCCTCGCCCGGCTTGCCATCGTCCGCTGGCTGTCGCCGCGCCAGGACTGAGACGCGGCCTCAGCCGCTGGCATCCTGCTCCCCTTTCGGCTACTCCTCGCAACGAATGCGGAAACGGAAAGGACTTGAGGGAGCATATGACCGGCTATCAAATCTTTTGGCCACTGCTTGCCCATGTGGCCCTGGTCTATGGTCTTTATGCGCTTCTTGGGCAGCGACGCGCAAAAATGGTCCGCGCCGGCAAGATCGCGAAATCGGATTATCGCGAAAATCGTGACGAGCCGGCCGAAAGCCTCGCCGTCAAGAACTGTCTCGCCAACCAGTTCGAACTGCCTGTGCTCTTCTATGCCTGCTGCATTCTTCTCTATGTCACCGAGGCCGATAATCTTGTCGCCGTTGCGCTCGCCTGGGTCTTCGTCGCCCTGCGTTACGCCCATGCCGCCATCCACGTCACGAGCAATGATCTGCGCTACCGCAGCCCGATCTTCGCCGCCGGTTACCTCGTGCTCGCCGCCATGTGGGTCTGGCTGGCCGGGTGGATGGCAATCGGATAACGCGCCGCGACCAACGGCATAACTTCCTGAATCGGAATCGATTCAAGAGCAAAATTATGCATAAATTCAAAATGTTGCAGCATCCCTCGCGCGTCTGGAAAGACACGGGCGCTGTCGTCGAAGAATAATCTCAGGAACATGGTTACTAATATTTAAATTGATTCGTCTATTTCTGCGCGAGCGAATGATGGCGGGGACGATTTGCGAGCGAAGATGGACGAGAAGACAGGCGGGGCGGCGATCCATCGCATGGCCATGCTGCGGCTTGCGGGCTCGGCGAGCACTGCGGCGCTGACGCTGATGCTGGCGGCGGAGCCGGGATGGGCGCAGCAGGTCATTACCGGCAACGACACGGAGATCGTCGACGGCAACGATCCGGGCGGCACCGGCCCGGGCACGCAGCCGAGTCCCTGGACCATCAATACCGATCTCGTCATCGGCGATCAGAATGGCGACGATGCGACCCTCATCATCCGCAACGGCGGCGCAGTCAGCAATGATACCGGCGTGCTGGGCGTCGATCCCGGCGCCGGCGGTACGGTGACGGTCACCGGCTCAGGCTCGAGCTGGAGCAATTCCGACGACCTTTATGTCGGCCATCAGGGCACCGGCGCGCTGACCATCGAAGACGGCGCTGTGGTCGACAACCAGTTCGGCTATATCGGTTATTTCTCCGGCGCCAGCGGCACGGTAACGGTCACCGGCACAGGTTCGGCCTGGACGAACTTCCAGGATCTCACCATCGGCGACAGCGGCACCGGCACTTTGATCATTTCGAATGGCGGAACGGTCAACAGTGCATCCGGCTATATCAGCAATGATTCCGGCGCCATTGGCGAGGTCATCGTTACAGGCGCAAACTCGCTGTGGAGCAATTCCATCGAGGTCTCGGTCGGCGCGGCCGGCGCGGGAACGCTGACCATTTCGAACGGTGGCTCTGTCACCGGCAGCTTCGGTTATGTCGGCTTCAGTTCGAACGGCAGCGGTGTGGTCAGCGTGACCGGCGCAGGCTCGAGCTGGATCAGTAGCGGCGCGCTCTTCGTCGGCGAATTCGGCTCAGGCAGCGTGACCATCGACGATGCCGGCCTGGTATCGGCGTCCGAGGTCGTTATCGCCGATGATTCAGGTGCGACGGGTACCGTCGAAATTGCCGGAAGCGCCGGAAGCGGGCGTGGTGTCCTAGAGACCGGCTATGTCGAGAGAGGCGGCGGCAGTGCAAGTCTCGTCTTCGATGGCGGTATTCTGCGGGCAACGGGCAATGAGGCGAATTTCCTGCGCGGCTTCAGCGTCGGCGAAGTGACGACCAATTCGGGCGGCGCCTTTATCGACACCAACGGCTTTGCTGTCGGCATAACCACGGATCTGCAAGGCGTCGGCGGTCTGACCAAGCAGGGCACCGGCACGCTGACGCTCTCCGGCACCAACATCTATACCGGGGTGACGACGGTCGAGGCCGGCACCTTGCTGGCGGGCAGCGCCGGCGCCTTCGTGCAGAACGGCGCTTACGCCATCAATGGCGGCATACTCGATCTCGGCGGTTTCGACCTGACCATGGGTGAGCTTTCGGGAAGCGGCGGCGAGATCGCGCTCGGCAGCGCCGATCTCACGCTCGATCAGGCGATTGAGAGCACCTATGGCGGCGTACTCTCCGGCAGCGGCGACTTCACGATGGCCGGCAGCGGCACCCTGCGCCTAACCGGCGACAGTTCGGCCTTTACCGGGACGACCACGGTTTCGGACGGCCGCCTGATCGTTAATGGCAGCCTTGGCGGCATCCTGACGATGACGGGCGGCAGACTGGGCGGCTCGGGTGATATCGGCGCGCTGACCGCCGGGGCAGGCGTCACCATCGCGCCGGGCAATTCGATCGGAACCTTGACCGTCGGCGGCGATCTGATGTTCGATCCGGGCGCTACCTATGAGGTCGAGGTCGATCCGGGCGGCACCGCCAGCGACTTGATCTCGGTCGGCGGGATCGCGTTCCTCAATGGCGCCAGCGTTACCCATGTCGGGATGAATGGCCACTATAAGCCGTTCGCCACCTATACGATCCTCACTGCTGCCGGCGGCATCAACGGAACATTCGGCGCCGTCACCTCCAACTACGCCTTCCTGGCCGCCGACCTCTCCTATGATCTGAACAATGTCTATCTGGCGATCGAGCGGAATGACGTAAGTTTCAGCGATATGGCTCGGACGCGCAACCAGATTGCCGCGGCCGACGCAGCCGAGACTCTCGGTGTCGGCAACGACATCTACGATGCCATCGTCACCTTGCCCGACGACGAGTCCGAGGTCCAAGCGAGCTTCGATGCGCTTTCCGGCGAAATCCATGCGTCGATCAAGACGGCGCTGATCACCCAGAGCCTGTTTGTTCGCGAGGCCGCCAACGAACGTCTGCGCTCCGCTTTCGGCGATCCCGTCGCCAGCGCGGTTCCGATACAAGCCTTCTGGCCCGGCGCTCCGGAAGTGACCGCCGCCGAAACTGCGGACGGGCCGGTTTTCTGGAGCACGGCCTTTGGCGGTCTGAGCGAGGCATTCACGGATGGCAATGCCGCCACGTTCCGCCATCAGACGGGTGGGTTTCTCGCCGGTGTCGACAGCAATTTCGACGAAGTCCGGTTCGGCGTGATGGCCGGCTACAGCAATTCCCGGTTCGATCCCCGTCACCGTGCTTCGTCGGGCTCGAGCGACGATTATCATATCGGCCTCTATGCCGGCACGCACTGGGGCGGTCTCGCCTTCCGCTCCGGCCTCGCCTATACGTGGCATGACATCGAAACCAGCCGCCGTGTCGCGATCGGCAGCTTCGAGGACAGGCTGGACGCGAACTATGGGGGCGGCACGCTGCAGGGCTTTGCGGAGCTCGGCTACCGGTTCGAGAGGGCGGCGGCCTCTTTCGAGCCCTTCGTCAATCTCGCCCATGTGGGCATTCGAACGGCGGGCTTTTCCGAAGAGGGCGGAGCGGCCGCACTCGACGTCTCCGGCCGCACGACCAACACCACCATCACCACGCTCGGCCTGCGTGCCGAAATGGAGGTTCGCCTCGGCGGGACGAGTGCCACCCTGCACGGCATGTCAGGCTGGCGCCATGCCGCCGGCGACATCGTCCCCTTGTCGACGCAGGCTTTTGCAGCAGGCGATGCCTTCACCGTCGCCGGCGTGCCGCTGGCGCAGAACGCCTTCGTCCTCGACGCCGGCCTTGACGTCGCCCTGAACGAAGGTGCTGCGCTCGGGATCGTCTATTCCGGCCAGATCGCGAAAGAGGCGCAGCAGCATGGGGTTAAGGCGACGCTGTCAGTGAAGTTCTAAAACTTCTGGACGGCCATTCCCCGCAACGAAGAGTGGCGCCATCAGCCTTTTCCCGTTGAAGAGAATTTCGCAACTATTTCAAGGATTCTCTAGCCTGGCGCAACCGGCGGGAACAGCTGAACTCCCGATTTTCATACGCGTTTGCCGGTCGTTAAAATGCGAGCTTTTCCGTTTACGCCTGATGAAGACCTGCATGTCATATCCGCTCGACGCGCTGGTGGCAGAAGCCTCTGCGCGCAACAATAAGAATGGGAACGACATGGGCGCGGAAAGCATGGATCGCATCGGCTTGCGAAGGAAGCCGAAGCAGGAGCGCAGCATTCAGAGGCTGGATCTTATTCTTGCCGCCGCTGCCAGGATCATCGCCGAGAAGGGCGTCAGCGCCATGCGGATGACCGAGCTCGCGATCGCGGCCAAAGTGCCGATCGGCTCGGTTTACCAGTATTTCCCGGAGAAAGCGGCGATCGTCAAAGCCCTGTTCGATCAGCACGCTTCGGCGATCCAGACGAAGACGGCGGCGATGTTCTCCGACGTGCAGTCGCTCGAGCAGGCGCTCGATCTCCTCTGCGATATCATCGATTGGTACTATGATTCCTACCATGACGATCCCGTCTATCTCGGCGTCTGGATGGGGACGGAGACCGATCAGGATCTGCTGCGGCTGAATATAGAGCATAGCGGCCGTGTCGCCGGCATCTTTCATGACGCCGTGCGCAGGCTGGCTCCGGATCTTTGCGACGAAGAAATGTTCGCCCGCACTTACCTTTTCAGCCATCTGATCGGCGCCGTCATCCGGCTTGCCGCCATCAGCGAAGAGACTATAGCGCGGCGCATGCTCGGCGAGTGGAAACGCGTCATCCGCGCCTCCCTTTTCACCGAGGCCGCGCCGCGCGCGGCCTGAGAGCGGCTACCAGCTCGGCACCATATTGGCGGCCTTCAGCCGCGGATAAAGGCGCGCCTGCGCGGATTTGACGTCCGCATCCAGGCCGTCGTCGATGACAGCAGGTGTGATGTTGTCGAGGCAGGCCGTGATATGCGCGGTGATCGCGTTCATCAGCGAGATCGAAACGCCCGGCCGTTTCATGATGCCGATCTGCACCGGCGGCAGCGCCGGAAAGCCGTCCGCCTGGCTCAGCACTTTCATGCCGGTCCGCAGCGCCGATTCCGGCATCACCGAGACAGCCATGCCGGCAAGCACGGCCGCGGCGACGACGGTGCAGGACCAGCTGGTGAACAGGATCTGGTGTTCGCGGCCCACGGCATCGAGCGCCGAGCAGGCGAGCTGGCGCCACTGGCAGTCGCGGCGGCCGACGGCAAGCGGCACCGGCGCGTCGTCGCGGATCGGATGGTTGGCCGAGCCGACCCAGCAGAGCGGTTCGGTTCGCACCACGTCGGACATGCGCTCGCGCGGATTGTGGGTGACAAGCGCGATATCGAGCTCGCCCTTGTGCATGCGCTCGGCAAGGTCCATCGACGGCTCGCAGACGATGTAGAGCTCGACGTTCGGATGCGTCTTGGCAAAGCGGCCGATGATCTCGGGCATGTAGCGGTCGGCATAGTCGTCCGGCGTGCCGATGCGCAGCATACCCTCCAGCCTGTTGTCGTCAAAAGCGGCGATCGCTTCATTGTTGAGGCGGATGATGCGCCGGGCGTAATTGAGCAGCTTCTCGCCCTCGACCGTCAGCCGGTTGCCGCGGCCATCCTTGATGAAGAGCTGCTTGCCGATGCGCTCTTCGAGGCGGCGCATCTGCATGGAGACAGCCGATTGAGTCTTGTAGACCTTGTCGGCCGCCTTGGTGAAGCTGCCGGAATCGACGATGGCGATGAAAGTCTGCAACTGGTCGAGATCAAGAGGCGCGGACATGGTGTCACCCATAAAGATAGCTGATGATAATCATTAGAAACATTCGTTGGACTGATCAATAGGTCTTTGGCATCTTCGGGATGCAAATCAAGCAAAGTGAAGGACAGACACCCTGCCTGTCCAAGCAGAATTCAGCCTTATCCCCTCCTGCACGACCTCGCGGGAGGGGTGGGTTGTTGCGTGCCCGAGAAAGGAGAGTTCGATGCACACGACAGACCGAACACTAGAACTCGACTGCAGCAAGCTGACCCCGACGCTTTTCCAGCGTCTGGTGGCAGGCCTCGCTCCGCTGGTCTCCCTCTTTCGCGGGTTTCGCAATCGAATGGAGGTCAACGGGCTGCATGATCTGAATGACAGTCAGCTGAGGGATATCGGCCTCACAAGGGCCGACCTGACCTCCGCCTTCCTGGCCTCGACCTTTTTCGAGGACCCGTCGGAACATCTGACGCGCTCGGCGCGCAATCGCTGGCGCCTGCAGCTCTTCCGCTCCCACGAGGAGTAGGAGTGTCGAGTTTTCCCCGCAGGGTGATAGCCAATAGCCCTGCCGCTTGACCCGGCGATCGGCTTTTCCCAAGCCATCGCCGGGTTTTTTTATGCCTTGGTTTCGGGGGGCTTCGGCCGATAGGTTTCGAAAATCGCTTCCAGGTTCCTCTGGTAACTCTTCTGCACCTCAAGCCCGCTGTCGAACATGGCGTTCAGCATGTCGGTATAGCTCTCGGCAGCGGCCTTCGCCTCTTCCTTCGGCGCCTCCGGCGTCTTGGCCGCTGGTTGTTTGCCCGCCGGTTGTTTAGCTGGCGCTTGTTTGGCCGGCGGCTGCTGGCCGAGCCCGGTCATCATTTCCTGAAAGGCCTTGGCGAAGGGATTGTCGAGGAAAGGGTTCGGCTGAGGCGCCGGTTCCTGTTTCGGCATCGAGAACATCAGCTGCATCGCTTGCGTGAAGGGATTGTCGAAGATGTTGGGTTCCGGGGCCTTCGGTTTCGGCGCAAAGCCGGTGCTCTCGAGCCATTTCTGAATGGTCTCGCCCATCGCCGTGTTGACGAAGGGGTTGACCGGCGAGGCCATCTGGCCGGTCGTCTGCTTGAAGAGCCCGCCCATCAGCGTATCGGCCAAAACCGGCAGCATCTGCTTGTAGATATCCTGGCCGATGCCGGTCATCTGCGCCGCCTGGGCGGCGACCGCCCGCGAAACCTCTTTCGAGCCGAAGAGCTGGGCAAGGATGTTGTTGCCGTCGGAAATGCCCTCCGGCGTGAAGGCCCGGTTCATATCCTCGAAATAGCGCGCGTAATTGCCGGAGGCGACGGCCTGCATCAGCCCGACGAAATCGTAAGGATTGCTGGTGCTGCGCTTCAGGCCGGCGGAAAAGGCCGGCATCAGCGCCGCCATCGCCTTGGTCGCCTGTTCCTGCGCCAGGTTGAACTGCCGCGCGACCGCTTCCATCGCCGCACCGTTCTGTGCCTGCATCATCATGTCGAAGAGTGGCAGCATGGAGGTCCCTTTCCCCGAGTCGTGACGCGTGTAACGCCAATATATCCGGAAAAGGTAATGTGCAAACGGCTTTTTGCTATAAGAACTTAGGGAGGAATTTCGCGAGAGCATGCGGCCGAGGCCTCAGCGGCAGGTCGTGGAGGGACATGGAGCAAGACATGAGCGGCAAGACCTTACGGCTGCACTTTCCCCAATGGCAGGGTGGAAATATCGAAGCCTATCACTTCGGCTCGCAATTGCTGGCCATGCTGGCACCTTCCGCCAGCGGCCCGATTGCCACGGTCGAGGTTGCCGAACCCGATGGCGGCGCGCTTCCTCTGGAGAACGGCATCGTTGCGCGCAGCACGCTGTTGCGGCAGATCGATTCTGCCGAGCAAATCCTGAAGAGGCACGCGCCTGATAAGGTCGTGGTGCTCGGCGGCGATTGCCTGGTCGATCTCGCCCCGTTTGCCTATCTCAACCAACGCTATGGGGGCGATCTGGCCGTTCTCTGGGTGGACGCCCATCCCGACGTTGTCACGCCCGAGCACGCCGCGCATGCCCATGCGATGGTGCTTGGAAATCTCATGGGCGAGGGTGATCCCGATTTTGCCGACAGGGTGGGCCGGCCGATCAAGCCTCAAAATGTCATGTATGCCGGCCTCTACGACATGTCGCCGGTGGAATGGCAGATCGTCCAGAGGCTCGGGCTTCGCATGGCAACGCCGTCTCAACTGGCCGAAGACAGCGAACCCGTGCTCGATTGGCTGCGATCAACTGGCGCCAGGCACGTCGCAATCCATTTCGACCTTGATGTCATAGACCCGTCGCAGTTTCGCTCGCTCAACTTCACCATGCCCAATATCGCTCCGGACGCTTTTTCAGGGGTGGCGCGCGGACGAATGACGATCCCGCACGTCATCCGCCTGCTGAACGATGTCGCCGCTCAGGTCGAGGTCGTGGGGCTGGGGATCACCGAACATCTGCCCTGGGACGCGCTGATCATCAGGGATATGCTGCGACAGCTTCCGCTGCTCGGAGACGGTCGAAAATAGCGACTCAGTACTGATAGTCCTCGAAGACCGGTTCGACGGAGCCGTTCCAGCGGCCGTGATAGAGCGACAGCAGATCCTCGGCGAGCGTCGCCTTCTTGGCGAGCACCTCGTCGAGCGGCGCCAGGAAGATGCTTTCGTCCTGGCCTTCGCGGTTAAGCTTGCCGCGCGTCTTGAGGCCGGTTCTCGATATGCCGACCACCTCGCGCGCCACGTCGAGCAGCGCATGCCCGCGAAACTGAGCCTTCAGCCCTTCGGCGGGGACGGCGTCGCGCAGGGCAGCGATCTCGGCAAAGCTCCAATCCTTGGTCAGTTCGTCGGCAGCCTGAAGGGCCGCATCATCGTAGAGCAGGCCGACCCAGAAGGCCGGCAAGGCACAGATGCGCCGCCACGGGCCGCCGTCGGCGCCGCGCATTTCGAGGAAACGCTTCAGCCTGACGTCGGGAAAGAGCGTCGAAAGATGGTTCGTCCAGTCGCCCATCGTCGGCGCCGGGTCGGCGACCTCGCCCTTCAGCGCGCCGTTCATGAACTGGCGGAAGGTGACATGGGTGCAATCGTGATAGCGGCCGTCGCGGACGATGAAATACATCGGCACGTCGAGCGCCCACTCGGCATAGTCGCGGAAGCCGAAATCGTCGCGGAAGGTGAAATCGAGCAGGCCCGAGCGCCGGTTGTCGGTATCGCGCCAGATATCGCCGCGCCAGGAGAGCAGCCCGTTCGGCTTGCCCTCGGTGAAGGGCGAGGATGCAAAGAGCGCGGTCGCCAAGGATTGCAGCTTCATCGAGACGCGCATCTTCTGGCGCATATCGGCTTCCGAGGAGAAATCGAGGTTCACCTGGATCGTGCAGGTGCGGTACATCATGTCGAGACCCTTGCTGCCGACTTTCGGCATGTAGCGGGTCATGATCTCGTAGCGCGATTTCGGCATTTGCGGCGTTTGCGCATAGGTCCATTTCGGGCTGCCGCCGATGCCGAGGAAGCGGATGCCCATCGGTTCGGCGATTTCGCGCAGCGTCGCCAGGTGCTGGTTCGATTCCCTGCAGGTTTCGTGGAGCGTCTCCAGCGGCGCGCCGGAGAGTTCGAACTGGCCGCCGGGCTCGATCGAGATGGCGCCCATGCCGCTCTGTTCGGCCAGGCCAATGATGTTGCCGCCGTCCATGATCGGCTCCCAGCCGCTCTTTTCCTGCAGGCCGGTGAGCAGGGCCGAAATGCTGGCATCGCCGAAATAGGGAACCGGGCTGTTGTCGGCGCGGAAGAAGGCGAATTTCTCGTGTTCGGTGCCGATCCGGAAGCGCTCCCGCGGCTTGTTGCCCGCGGCGATGTAATCGGTCAGATCCTGGACCGAAGAGAGCGGCGTCTGGTCGGTAGTGTCGCGGGCCATGCGGGGTACCTGTATTGAAAAAGGCGCCCAGGGGGCCGGGCAGCTGGAAGGGTGATTAGGACCCAAGCCACGTATGTTGCAAGTGAAATTCTTTCAACGGTGCATCAAAAAAATAGCAGCAATTTCCATGTCCACCCGTTTTCGCCGTCAGGCCCAGTCGCCGATCGCCGCCTGCACCACGGCGAGCGCCGCAACCGCTGCCGTATCGGCCCGCAGGATGCGTGGTCCGAGCGGAATGGCGGTGACGAAATCGAGGCTTCGAAGCCGGCCCCGTTCCTCTTCCGAAAAGCCGCCTTCCGGCCCGACGAGCAGCGCGAGATGCTTTTCCCGGATCGCCGACAGCACCGGCAGCGGGTTCTGCCCGGCCTCGCCCTCGTCGCAATAGATGATGCGGCGCTCCTTCGGCCAACGGTCGAGCAGGTCGGAGAGCTTCACTGGTTCGGCCACCTCGGGAATGCCGAGAACGCCGCATTGCTCGGCCGCCTCGACGACATTGGCGCGCAGCTTGTCGAGATTGGTGATCTTGCCCTGCACGTGCTGGGTCATAACAGGCTGCAGCAGGCCGGCGCCCATTTCGACCGCCTTCTGCACCAGATAATCCATGCGACCGACCTTGAGCGGCGCAAAGAGATAATGCAGGTCGCAAGGTGCCGGCTGCGGCCGCGTCTCTTCGATTGCCATCAGTTGAATGCGTTTGCGCGTGGGGAAGGAGAGGCTCGCCTTCCATTCGCCGTCGCGGCCGTTGAAGAGCAGGATTTCCGCCCCGTCCTCCATCCTCAGCACATTGGCGAGATAGTTGAACTGATCGGCATTCGCCTCGAGGGCGGCGCCGGCAGAAAGCGGCGCGTCGACGAAAAGCCGTTGCATGCGAAAATTGGCGCGCATTCGAAAAACTCAGGGTCTCGAAGCATGTCTCGCAAAAGTGTGCAGCGATTTTGCGTTAAAGACATGCGGAAAACAAAGACCTAAAGCGCGGCACGCGAATCTGAAAGATCGCGACGCGCTTTAGACGAAGAGCGCGAACATAGCCCAATAAATCACGGCGGCAAGCGCTGCCGAGACCGGCACGGTGACGATCCAGGCGGCGACGATCGTCATGAAATGCGAGCGGCGCACGAGATAGCGCCGGCGTTGCTCATGGATGTTCGGCTCCTCCGGCTCGTCGATATCGAAGCTCTCGGCCTTGCGCCGGATATAAGCGATGCGGCGCTTCGAATGGCGCGTATACCATTCGCGGAAGAAGCCGACGCCGAAGACGGCGCCGACGGCGATATGCGTGGTGCTGACCGGCAGGCCGAGCCAGGAGGCGACGATGACGGTGAACGCGGTCGACAGCGCGACGCAATAGGCCCGCATTGGATTGAGCTTGGTGATCTCCTCGCCGACCAGCCGGATCAGCCGCGGCCCGAACAGCAGCAGGCCGACGGAGATGCCGAAGGCGCCGATCAGCATCACCCAGAGCGGCGGATGCCCGACGCCGTCGACGCCGCCGATGCCGACCGAATGGACGATCGCCGAAAGCGGCCCGATAGCGTTCGAAACGTCGTTTGCGCCATGCGCGAAGGAAAGCAGCGCCGCCGAGCCGATCAGCGGCAGCCGGAACAGCACCCGCAGCGAGCTGTTGCGATTTTCGAGATCCCGCGCCTGGGCGAGGACGAGCGGCCGGGCGGCAAGCCAGCTGACCAGCCCGATGCCGATGCCGATCAGGATGACGGTGAAGGACGGAAACCGGCCGGGCGGCGACAGCTGCAGCACCATATAGGCCATGAAGCCGCCGGCCATCACCGCGACCAGCACCGGCACCCAGCGCTGAGCCGCCGCGATCTTGTCGTCGCGATAGATGATGAGGGTCTTGACGAGGTAGAGCAGGCCGGCCGCGATTAGCCCGCCGATCAGCGGCGAGGTGATCCAGCTCGAGGTGATCTCCAGCATGACCCGCCAGTTCACCGGCTCCGTCCCGACGGCCGAGATGCCGGCGCCGATCACGGCGCCGACGATCGCATGGGTGGTGGAAACCGGCGCGTTCATCCAGGTGGCGAGGTTGATCCAGAGGGCCGCCGCCATCAGCGCCGCCATCATGATCCAGCCAAGTATCGCCTGCGGCACCTGCACGGCGTCGACGATGTTGGAGGAAATCGTCTTGACGACCTCGCCGCCGGCGATCGTGGCGCCGAGGACCTCGAAAATCGCGGCGATGATGAGTGCCTGGCCCATCGTCATGGCGCGCGCACCGACGGCGGCACCGACATTGTTGGTCACGTCGTTGGCGCCGATATTCATCGCCATGTAGCCGGCAAGGGCCGCCGCCGCCACGACGAGCATCGCTCCCGGGCGGTCGAACACATAGACACCGGCAAAGATCATCGTCAGGCCGACGAAGATCAGTCCGAGGCCAGGCGCCACCAGCCGCCGCAAGACGTGCTTTGCCGCATCCTCGGCATGGGTGATCTTGTCGAGGTCCTTGTCGAGCGTGCGTTTGGTGAGGACGGCGGGGCGTGGCGGCATGCGTGTTTCCAGGGACAAAGCTGCGTCTGGGCTGCTTTCCTAGAGCATGATGCCGAAAAGTGTGAGCGATTTTCGGACGACATCATGCTCTAACTCTTTAATGTAGAACAGGATTCATATTTTAGGCCGACCGGCCTAAATTCATCCTGTTCTAGCAGCGCAAGATGGCAGGATTCATTCCGCCGGAATTTGTTTCGCCGCTGGAGCCTGCTTTGCCGCTTTGGGCGAGAGCCTGTCGGTCATCTTCCGCTTGAAGGCGAGGAAAAGGCCGCGCAGCTCCGGCTCGCGCACGCGCGCGGCCGCTTCGTCGAGCGAGACCCATTCGATGCGGCGCTCGCCTTTTTCCTTGAAGTTCTTCGCCATGTTGGCGGCTTCGAGCGCATAGACCTGCACCTTGCAGACCACTTGCACCCCGTCGCGCAGCACCTTCGAATAGGTGTAGGCGCCGAGCGTCTCCGTTTCGGCGACGCCGCGGACACCGGCTTCCTCGAAGGCTTCTTGCGCGGCGACCTCATGAGCGCTTTTTCCGCTCATCGGCCAGCCCTTGGGGATGACCCAGCGGCCGGTGTCGCGGCTCGTCATCAAGAGCACCTCGACCTCACCGCTCTTCTTTTTCACCCGGTAACAGATCGCACCATATTGCTGTCGCGGCGGCCGCCGAAACATCAGTTGCACATCGGATGCCAATCGGGCGAGTAGAGTCAATTGTCGGGTCACCTTTGCAGTGGTTGTTAGGAATCACTCATATACATGTATCACGGAAAGCTTACGCAATCCAAAAGCTGCAGGACGATCCGAAACGCGATTCGATCGCTGTTCATAGGGGAAATCGAGCTGGGGCAGGCTCAGAAATCCGTCACGTCCTGTCTCGAATGCGTCACGTTGCACAGGTGTACAATATGGCTTCGTCCCGACTCCTAATCAATGGCGGGATCAATTGTTCCACTAGGATTTTTGCAAATGTGGTAACTATGCCTCTCAATGCCGTCCGTGCCTTTCAGGCCGTCATCGCAGCAAAGCCGCCGAAGAGCTGAACGTGGTCTCGTGCGTGGGCATGGTGGCGATTGCCGTGCTGAAGTGTCAGCGCTCCCAATAGGGAACCGGCCCGTAAAGTTCGGTGAGATAGTCGATGAACAGCCGCACTTTGGCCGGCAGGAACTGCCGGCTGGGATAGACGGCCGACAGCGTGACATTGTGCGAGCCCTCATAGGCCGGCAGCACCTGCACCAGACGGCCGGCTTTGAGTTCTTCGCCGATATCCCAGGTGGAGCGCAGCGCGATCCCGAGGCCTGATATGACGGCCTCGCGGATCACTTCGCTGGAATTGGTGACCAGCATGCCTTCCGGCCGCAGGCTGAGCGCCCCATTCGGCCCGTTCAGCCGCCAGCTGTCGCCATTGTGTGCCGGCAGGCAGCGATGGTGTTTCAAATCGTCGATGTCACGCGGCGCGCCATGTGCCGAGAGATAATCCGGCGAGGCGCAGAGCAGCCGGCGCACCGGCGCCAGCCGCCGGGCGACGAGGCTGGAATCGGTGAGTTCCGCGATACGGATCGCCAGATCGAAGCCGTCGCCGACAATGTCGCTGAATTCGTCGGTCAGCACCAGGTTGATCGCCAGCTCCGGATGCGCCTGCATGAAGGCTTTCAGGTGCGGCGCGATATGCATGCGGCCGAAGGAGGTCGGCGCCGAGATCTTCAGCGTCCCGTGCATCTGCGCCGCGCGGCCGGAAATATAAAATTCCGCCTCTTCCAGCCCGGCAAGGATGCCGAGAACGCGGTCGTAGAAACCCTGGCCGGCTTCCGTCAGCGAGATCTGCCGCGTCGTGCGCTGTAAAAGCCGGGTGCCGAGCCGGTCCTCCAGCCGCTTGATCCGCTTGGAAACGACGGCGGGGGAAAAGCCGAGCATGCGCCCGGCAAGCGACATGCTTCCCGTCGAAACGACCTTGGCAAAGATTTCGAGATCGCCCAGATTGGTCATAAGCTTTTTTTGACTTTTTCCCCTTTTGGCATAAGTGCTTAGCATTTGCGCGCCTATTGGGAAAGTGCTAAGCCGATCTCACGGCGGCAGGCAAGATCCGACACCCGTTCCCGCCGTCGTCCTCCCGTCGTCATCTTTCCGGGAGGCCAGGGAGAAGGCCATGTCCGACGCCATTCCGTTTCTTGCGCCCCGCGCCGATGTCCTGGCCCGGCGCTCTCAGATCGTCGCCGATCTCACCGATCTGTTGGCCCCGGAATGCCTGGTTCATGAGGCGCGCGAACTGGTTCCCTTCGAGACCGATGCCTTCGTATCCTATCGCCGCCTGCCGCTCGCCGTCGCCCTGCCGCGCACCACCGCCGAGGTTGCGGCCGTCATGCGTTATTGCCACCGCTATGGCGTCCCCGTCGTGCCGCGCGGCGCCGGCACCTCGCTTTCCGGCGGCGCCATTCCGCAGGAGGATGCCGTCGTGCTCGGCCTGTCGAAGATGAACCGCATCCTCGAGATCGATCTGCCGAACCGCGTCGCCGTGGTGCAGGCGGGCGTGACCAATCTTAATATTTCCGACGCTGTCGCAGCCGACGGGTTTTTCTATGCGCCCGATCCGAGTTCGCAGCTTGCTTGCACCATCGGCGGCAATATCGGCATGAATTCCGGCGGCGCCCACTGTCTGAAATACGGGGTCACCACCAACAATCTGCTCGGCGTCAGGATGGTGCTGGTCGACGGCACGGTGATCGAGCTCGGCGGCAAGGCGCTGGATGCGCCCGGTTATGATCTGCTCGGTCTCGTCTGCGGCCATGAAGGCCAGCTCGGCATCGTCACCGAGGCGACCGTGCGGCTGATCGCCAAGCCCGAAGGCGCGCGCCCGGTGCTCTTCGGCTTCGAGAGTTCGGAAGAGGCCGGCGCCTGTGTCGCTGATGTCATTGCCGCCGGCATCATCCCCGTTGCGATCGAATTCATGGACAAGCCGGCGATCGAGATCTGCGAGGCCTTCGCCCATGCCGGCTATCCCCTCGATGTCGGCGCGCTGCTGATCGTCGAGGTCGAGGGATCGGAGGCGGAGATGGACGCCATGCTGAAGGACGTGGTCGACATCGCCCGCAGGCACGGCGTCAAGACCGTGCGCGAATGCCAGTCGGCCACCGAAGCGGCGTTGATCTGGAAAGGCCGCAAATCCGCCTTCGGCGCCACCGGCCGCATCGCCGATTATATCTGCATGGACGGCACCGTGCCGCTCAGCCAGCTGTCGCACGTCTTGAAGAAGACCGCCGAGATCGTCGATCATTACGGCCTGCGTGTCGCCAATGTCTTCCATGCCGGTGATGGCAACATGCATCCGCTGATCCTCTTCAACGCCAACGATCCGCAGGATGCCGCCCGTGCCGAAGCCGCCGGCAACGATATCCTCAGGCTCTGCGTCGATGCCGGCGGCTGCCTGACCGGCGAGCATGGTGTCGGCATCGAAAAGCGTGACCTGATGCGGCACCAGTATTCGGAGGCCGATCTCGCCCAGCAGATGGCGGTGCGCGCTGCCTTCGATCCGGGCTGGCTGCTCAACCCGTCGAAGGTCTTTCCGCTGGAAGGACGCCCCGCCGCATGATCGATCTGATGCCGACGAGCGAGGAACAGGCGGCGGCGATCGTCCGCGCACATCGGGAGATGAACCGGCCACTCGCGATCTGCGGCGGCGATACGCGCTCGGGTTTCGGCAATGCCGTTGCAGCCGAAGACCGGCTGCGATCGACCAGGCTTTCCGGCATCATCGCCTACAATCCCGGCGAGATGGTCATGACAGCCCGTTCGGGTACGCCGCTTGCCGAGGTCGAGGCGGCGCTGTCCGAAAATAGCCAGATGCTTGCCTTCGAGCCGATGGATCATCGCCCCGTTATGGTCAGGTCTGGCGAGCCGACCATCGGCGGCGTCTTTGCCGCCAATGTCTCTGGCCCGCGCCGCCTCATTGCGGGCGCTGCCCGCGACAGTTTGCTCGGCGTGCGCTTCGTCAACGGCAGCGGCGAGATCATCAAGGCCGGCGGTCGGGTGATGAAGAATGTCACCGGCCTCGATCTCGTCAAGCTGATCGCCGGTTCGCACGGCACGCTGGGTTTTCTGACCGAAGTCACCTTCCGCGTGCCGCCGCGCCCGAAGACGGAACGCACGGTGGTTCTCTCGGGCCTCAACGATGCCGAAGCGGCCAGCGCCATGGCGACGGCGATGGCGCTGCCGGTCGAAGTCTCGGGTGCGGCCCATCTGCCTTTGACGGTGACGTGGAAATTCCTCGCCGGCAAACTGCCCGAGGGCGAGGCCACAGTTCTGCGCATCGAGGGCTTGGCTGGCTCTGTCGACGTGCGCGTCGAAAAACTTGCGGCGGCAATGTCCGCCTTCGCCACGGTCACGCAGCTGGATGGGAGGGAAAGCCAGAGGCTTTGGCGGGAAATCCGCGATGTGCTGCCTTATGCCGACGGCACGGCGCGGCCGGTCTGGCGCGTCTCGGTCGCCCCCGGCACCGGCCATCAGCTCGTCGCAGCGCTCCGTCTCGAAGCCGGCGTCGATGCCTTTTATGATTGGCAAGGCGGCCTCGTCTGGATGCGCATGGAGGCGGAGCCGGAGGCTGAGATGGTCCGCCGCTTCATCAAGGTGCTGGGCGGCGGCCATGCTACACTGATCCGCGCCTCCGCTGCGGCAAGGGCGGCGACCGCCGCCTTTCATCCGGAGCCCGAGGCGGTGGCGATGCTGTCGCGGCGGGTGAAGGAGAAGTTCGATCCGGCGGGGATATTGAATCCGGGGAAAATGGGGTGAGCAGATGCTTGTTGCCGACTGTCCACGCTCGATGGATTGCACAAGGGTGCCTCTTGCTCCCCCTTCGCCCCAGCGGGGAGAAGGTGGCCCGAAGGGTCAGATGAGGGGGCCACACGGCATGCAGTCTGTCGTCTTCTCGCTTTTGTCCCGGGTGCGGCCCCCTCATCCGCCCTTCGGGCACCCACCCGGGTCGAGCCACGGGTCTCGACCCGTCCTTCGGACCCCCGCTGGGGCGAAGGGGGCACCGGAGGCCGCGTAAATGCAAACCAACTTCACCCCCGCCCAGCTCCTCGACCCCCATGTCGCCGAATCCGAGCAGATCCTGCGCAAATGCGTCCATTGCGGCTTCTGTACCGCCACCTGTCCCACCTATGTGACGCTCGGCAACGAGCTCGACAGTCCGCGCGGCCGCATCTATCTGATCAAGGACATGCTGGAAAACGGCCGGCCCGCCGATGCCGAGGTCGTCACACATATCGACCGCTGTCTCTCCTGCCTTGCCTGCGTCACCACCTGTCCCTCGGGTGTCGACTATATGCATCTGGTCGATCACGCCCGCGCCCATATCGAAAAGACCTACAGGCGCCCGCTGATGAACCGGCTGACGCGCGCCCTCCTGGCGGCCGTGCTGCCCTATCCCGGCCGTTTCCGCCTGGCGCTCCGTCTCGCCCGTCTTGGCCGCCCCTTCGCCGGCCTGATGCGCGGGGCGGCACTCAAACCCTTTGCCGCCATGCTGGCGCTGGCGCCGCGGCGCCTGCCGGCCGCGTCGGACTTTGCAAAACCCGGCAGCTACCCGCCCGAGGCGGAGCGGCGTGGCCGAGTGGCGATCCTTTCCGGCTGCGCCCAGCCGGTGCTTGATCCCGGCATCAACGCGGCGGCGATCCGGCTCCTGACGCGGCTCGGTATCGAGGTCGTGGCGCCGGAAGGCGAGGTCTGCTGCGGCTCGCTGGTTCACCACATGGGCCGCGCCGAACAGGCGCTCGAAAGTGCGCGGATCAACGTCGACATATGGACGCGCGAAATCGAGACGCAGGGGCTCGATGCGATCATCATCACCGCTTCGGGCTGCGGCACGACGATCAAGGATTACGGCCACATGCTGCGCCTCGACCCCGCCTATGCGGCAAAGGCGGCCAGGGTCTCGGCACTGGCAAAAGATATCACCGAATATCTGGCGACCCTCGAGCTGCCGGCCCATATGCCGAGGGGCATTACGGTTGCCTATCATTCCGCCTGTTCGATGCAGCACGGCCAGCGCATCACCCTTGCGCCGAAATCCTTGCTGAAAGCGGCGGGCTTTGCAGTGCGCGATCCGGCCGAAGGTCATCTCTGCTGCGGCTCGGCCGGCACCTACAACATCATGCAGCCGGAGATCTCGGCGGCGCTGAAGGCACGCAAGGTCAGGAATATCGAAGCGACCAAGGCCGATATCATCGCCACCGGCAATATAGGCTGCATCACCCAGATCGCCACCGGCACCGCTATTCCGATCCTGCATACGGTCGAGTTGCTCGATTGGGCCTATGGCGGCGTTATGCCGGAAAAATTAACAGGTTTGCCATTAGGCTGAAGAGAATGCAGCCGGCCCATTCGGGCCGCTCTCGGGAGGTCGGGCGATGTGGCGGGGAATGATTATACTTGCGGGACTGCTCGCGGGGGCAGGCGCGGCCCATGCCGACAGCCGCTTATTCTGTTCCGCCGATGACGCGCAAGCGCGTTTTACCCTCGAAAGCGGTTTCGCGAGCGATGCCGGCCACAGGCTCAACCATTTCCGCGGCGCGCTTATTGTCAAGGATTCCGCGCAAGCGCCGGCCTTCGCAAAACGCGTGTTCGAATCGCAGCATCTGAGCAACCACTGGGCGCGCGATGGCGAGCTGCTCCTGGAAGTCTTTGATGGCGGCGGTGACGATACCGAAGGGGCAACGCTCGATCTGGTGGTGGTCGCCGGCGTGCGCGGCAAGCCTTCGGCAAATTTCAGCGGCACCTATTCCCTGACGATAGAGGGCGGCAGCAAACCTTACGCCGCCGAGGGCAGGGTCAGCTGCGGCACGAAATAGCGAGCGCCGCAGCCGAAATTCAATTCATTACCAGTGGAACGAGACGCCGACATTGACGGCGTTCGTGAAGATGTTGGTCTTCAGCCGGTCGCCGCTGTCGATCGGAACGTCGACGCGCGAATAGGTGCCCTTGTATTCGACGAAGGTCGACCAGCGCTCGGTCACCTTGAAGTCGACGCCGGCCTGGGCCTGCAGCGTCACGCCGCCGAATTCATAAGCCCAGGTCTTGCCTTCGGGGCGAATCACTTCGACATGCGGAATGTTCACGCCGATACCGGCGCCGAGATAGGGCGTCCAGCGGCGAGCCGGATCCTGGAAGCGATAGAGACCGTTCACAGTGAGCAGGTTCAGGCCGTCGGTGAATTCGAAATGCGACCAGCCGGCCTTGGCGAGCGTGTCGTCGTCGGCATAGACCTTGTCATGGGTGAAGTCGAGCGAGACACCCCAGTTCGGCTTGTTGAAATCCTCGAGCCACCAGGTGACGCGAGCGCCGTAATAGGGCGGCGCGCCGAAGGACTTGCCCTCCCAGCCAGCGGTGAAACTCGTGCCGTCGGAGACGTCGACGCCGCTGTGCGGCGCCGTCTGGTAGCCGCCGTAAATGGAAAATTCCAGGTCTTCCGCCGAGGCGGAGGCTGCCGAACAGATGGTGAAAAGCGCGATGCCCGCAAGCAGGGAAGCGGAGGAACGCAGCGCATATGTCATTGAATAGCCCCGATATTGCAAATATGTCGACTCTTAGGCACCAGTGCCAGCTTTCCGCCATAAAGTCTAAGGAAAAGAAAAGGCGCGTCAAAATGCGCCTTTCGATTTTTTCGCAAGTGTTGCTCAGCCGCCGAACATGGTGCGCAGCACGTCGATACCCCTGTCCTCGAACGCCACCTTGCCCTGCTTATTGCCGGGGCCGATGACGATCACCTTGGTGCCGACGGCGGCGCGATCGTAAAGATGCATCACGTCCTGGTTCATCATGCGGATGCAGCCGGAAGACATGTTGAGGCCGATCGTCCAAGGCTGATTGGTGCCGTGGATACGGAAGATGGTATCGCGGCCGCCCTGGTAGAGATACATGGCGCGGGCGCCGAGCGGATTGTCCTCGCCGCCTTCCTGGAAAGCGGGAATGATGTGGCCTTTGGCGGCTTCGCGGCGGCGCATTTCGGCCGGCGGCGTCCAGCTCGGCCATTCGGCCTTGCGGCCGATCTTGACGATGCCCGACCAGCCGAAGCCGTCACGGCCGACGCCGATGCCGTAGCGGGTTGCGCGGTTGTTGCCTTCGACGAGATAGAGATACTTGTTGTTGGTATCGATGATGACGGTGCCGGCCGCTTCCGTCGTCACGAGGCGCACTTTCTTGCGCTTGAACTGCGGCTTCACATATTTCGGCATCTGCGCCACGCGCACGACCTGAGCCGGGCGCTGCGTGTTGTCGGAGCCGGCCGGCGCTGCAAAGACGGACGTGGACATCAAGGACAGAACAAGTCCGGCCGCAGCCAGACCTGGCATCAATTTGATCATGATCGATTCCCCTCAAGCAAATTTGCCTGAAGCTACATGAACTTCTGCCCGATTCAAGATCGGCCCGGCCGGATAAAGCAATTTCGGCAAAGGAAACCGCCTGTTCTTGCGGCTTCCAAGATAATGTATGTGCCGTTACATGACGATGACGCGGGTTCCGACACTGACGCGGTCATAGAGGTCGACGACGTCTTCGTTGCGCAACCGGATGCAGCCGGAGGAGACGGCGCTGCCGATCGACCAGGGTGCGTTGGTGCCGTGGATGCGGTAGAGCGTCGAGCCGAGATACATGGCGCGGGCGCCGAGCGGATTTTCCGGGCCGCCATCCATGCGCGCCGGCAGGTAATGGCCCTTGGCGGCTTCGCGGCTGATCATCTCGGAAGGCGGCGTCCAGTCCGGCCATTCCTGCTTGCGGGTGATCTTGTGGGCGCCGGCCCATTCGAAGCCGGGCTTGCCGACGCCGACGCCGTAGCGCCGCGCCTTGCCGCCCTCCATCACCAGGTAGAGAAAGCGATTGTTGGTATCGATGACGATCGTGCCAGGCTTTTCCTGGGTGTCGTAGTCGACCATCTGCGGCAGGAATTGCGGCTCGATCGGATGGCGGATCGCCGGAATACCCGGATTGATCACCGAGACGGTCTGCGGTGCCGGCCGCGGCGCCTGGCGGACGACGCGGCGCTGGAAAAGGCCGCGCTGCTGCGGCTGGACGACCGGCCGCTGGTAGACCACGGGGCGGACCTTGCCGCCGAGCTGGTTGATCCATGGCGCCGTCAGATCGGGGCTGAGCACGACAGGCGGGCGGGTGGCGTAGCGGTCGTCGGCAAGGGCGGCCGTGGAGAAGGCGCCGAAGAGGGCTGCGGCAAGAACAAGCTGTTTCATCATCGGACGAACTCTCTACAAATGGCCGAAATGCGCGGGCGCGACAGGTCCGCTCGCAAGGACGCTGCCACCTGATCCGCCAGCGAATGGTAAAGATCGATTTCTGAAAGGCCGACCGATCGGATAAACTTTTCGTCAGGGTTACCGTTCGGTTTGGAAAGACGGTTTGCAAATGGTAAAGCCGGAATCATGACCGGAAAACGAAACGGACCCCGGCAGAATGAAGGATCATGAGCGAGACAGGCATCATCATCGGCGAGGACGGCAGGAGCCGTTGCCACTGGCACGCCAATCTGCCCGATTATCTCAAATATCATGACGAGGAATGGGGCCGCCCCGTTACCAACGACATCCGCCTCTTCGAAAAGATCTGTCTCGAAGGCTTCCAATCCGGCCTGTCCTGGCTGACCATCCTGCGCAAGCGGGAGAATTTCCGCGCCGCCTTTGCCGGCTTCGATTTCGACAAGGTGGCGCATTTCGGCGAAGCGGATATCGATCGCTGCCTTGGCGATGCCGGCATCATCCGCCATCGCGGCAAGATCGTCTCGACCATCAATAATGCCAGGCGCGCCATTGCGCTCCGGGACGAATTCGGCTCGCTCGCCCATTATTTCTGGGGTTACGAACCCGGCCACAACGAGCGGCCGGCCGTGGTCGATCGCGACCATATCCTCGCCAATCCGACGACGCCGACCTCGGTGGTCATTTCGAAGGATCTAAAGAAGCGCGGCTGGACCTTTGTCGGCCCGACCACAGTTTATGCTTTCATGCAGGCGATGGGCCTCGTCAACGATCATCTGGAGGGCTGCTTCTGCCGGCCCGAGGTAGAGGCGATGCGCGCCGTCCTGGTTCGACCATGAAAGATCTGTCCGTGAAAACATCGATTGCTGCCCTTGCCCTGTTCTTCCTGCCGATCTCAGCCGTGGCACAGGCGCCGCAGCTCGATCCCGGCGAGAAGCTGGAGAAGCTGCAATTCCCCGCTGTCACCATGCAGCTCAAGGGCTGGACGAAATTCGGCAACAGCCATGTCTACACACTGCCGGTGCGCGCCGGCCAGCACATCAAGATCAGCTTTGCCACCAAGAGCAAGTTCGCCTTCCTGGCGATTTTCGACCTGTCGAAGCCCGATGACGAAGCTTTCTTCGGCACCGATGAGGACGGCACGAATTTTCAGACGACGGCGAAGGAAAGCACCACCTGGCTGCTGCGCCCCTATTATTCCAAGGTCTCGCCGCGCCGCGGCCTCGGCGCACCGTTCAGCATCCTCATAGAACCGCTGACGGCCGCCCCTCCGCAGCCAAAACCGCCGGCCGAGCCGGAGCAGCCGTCGCTGTTTCCGAAGGCGCCGCCCAAGCCGCAATAGAGCATGTCTCGCAAAACTGTGCAGCGGTTTTGCGATGAAGACATGTGTAAGCGTGCCAAGCGAATCTGAAAGATCGCGACACGCTTTAGGGCAGGGCCGAACGGCCGGCATCGATCGGCCGCCCGCCTATGCCAGCCGGTCGATCAGCTCGCGCAATTCGCCGAGATGGCCGATCTTGCGGAAACGCGGCGCTTCCGTCGGTTCGTCCACATGTTCCAGCACCCAGGTGAGTTCGTGCGGCACGAAGACGCCGTAGCTGCCGGCCGCAATCGCCGGCACGATATCTGATTTCAGTGAATTGCCGACCATCATCGCCCGCTCCGGTCCGTCACCGACCTTGGCGAAGATGCGGCGATAGGTGACGGCGGTCTTGTCGGAAACGATCTCGACCGCATCGAAGAAGTCGCCGAGGCCGGATTGGGCAAGCTTGCGCTCCTGGTCGAAAAGATCGCCCTTGGTGATCATGACGAGCAGATATTTGCCGGCAAGCGCCTCCAGCGTGTCGCGCGCATGCGGCATGGTCTCGACCGGGTGGGACAACAGATCGCGGCCGGTATCGAGGATCTTGGCGATGACGCTGGCCGGCACCTTGCCTTCGGTAATCTCGATCGCCGTCTCGATCATCGACAGCGTGAAGCCCTTGATGCCGAATCCGTAGTGGCGAAGGTTGCGTTTCTCGGCTTCCAGCAGCCGGTCGGAAATCTTCGGTCCCTCGGCGAAATCGGCAAGAAGCTTGGTAAAATGCGCTTCCGTCAGTCGGTAATATTGTTCGTTCTGCCAAAGCGTATCGTCGGCATCGAAGCCGATCGTCGTCAGTGCTCGCGTCGTCACATGCGCACCTCTTGAACTATGGCCGGCAATTTATCGCCGGCCTGTGTCGAGACAAGGGCGTCGGCCTGCGGTGCGGCAAGCTGTGGCGTTGAAAAGCGCCGCCGTCGCACTACATCGAATTGGCCTCACCCTGCAGCCAGCCACGGCTGTGCCTGTCGCGCGCAGGCCAATAATCAAAAAATGAAGTTCTGAAGTTCGCAAGTCCCTCTTGCGGCAGACACAAAGGATTTTTTCGATCATGCGTTACAATCAACTCGGAAATACGGGACTTTTCGTCTCGGAAATCTGCCTGGGCACGATGACCTTCGGCGAGGCCCAACAGGGCAGCATGTGGGGCGCCATCGCCGATGTCGACCAGAATGCCGCCGACCGGATCGTCGAGCGTTCGCTCGCCGCGGGCGTCAATTTCATCGACACGGCCGACGTCTATTCATCCGGCGAGTCCGAAAGGCTGCTCGGCCAGGCGCTGAAGAACCTCGACGTGCCGCGCAAGGACGTCGTCATCGCCACCAAGGTCTATGGCGTCATGGGCGACAAGCCGAACGACCGCGGCGCCTCGCGCGGCCATATCATGGATTCCGTCGAGGCGAGCCTCAAGCGGCTGCAGACGGATCACATCGACCTCTATCAGATCCATGCGACCGATACGGTCACGCCGATCGAGGAGACACTGCGTGCCCTCGACGATCTCGTTTCGCGTGGCCTTGTCCGCTATATCGGCGTCTCCAATTGGCAGGCCTGGCGTATTTCCAAGGCGCTCGGTCTCTCCGAACGGCGCGGCTTCGCCCGCTTCGAAACGGTGCAGGCCTATTACTCCATCGCCGGCCGCGATCTCGAACGTGACATCGTGCCGATGATGCAGGAGGAAAAGCTCGGCCTGATGGTCTGGTCGCCGCTCGCCGGCGGCCTCTTGTCCGGCAAATATGGCCCCGGCGCGCCCGGCAACGGCGAGGGTCGCCGCGCCAGTTTCGATTTCCCACCGGTCGACCGGGACAGGGCCTGGGCCTGCGTCGCCGTCATGCGCGAGATCGCCGAAAAGCATGGCGCCAGCGTCGCCACCGTCGCGCTCGCCTATATTCTCGCCAAGCCTTTCGTCACGACAGTGATCATCGGCGCCAAGCGTGTCGATCAGCTCGACCAGAACCTCGCCGCCGTCAAGCTGAAGCTCGACGACGAGGATATGAAGCGGCTCGACGAGGTGAGCGCCCTTGCCCCCGAATATCCGGGCTGGATGCTGTCGCGACAGGGCGCCGGTCGCCGCCCGGCGGAGTTCGAGCCGAAGGGCTAAATTGTTGCAGAACGCCGGGTATTCCCGGCGTTCTCAGTTTGTTTGCAAACTTTGCTCCTTCCTCGGCGTCATCCTCGGCCTTGTGCCGAGGATCTGCTGCACCGGTTGCAGATGCTCGGGACAAGCCCGAGCATGACGAAAGAGGAGTGGCCGAGTTTATCAGCAGTCTGGGAACGCCTGTCATCTCCGGCGTTCTTCTTTCGCGAGTGATCGACTACTTGCCGTGGGCCTTGAGCCAGGCGTTCATCTCGGCGATCTCCGCTTCCTGCGCCTTGATCACGGCTTCGGCGAGTTTGCGGATTTCTGGATCCTTGCCGTATTGCAGCTCGATCTTCGCCATATCGATCGCACCTTGATGGTGCGGGATCATGCCACGGACGAAATCCACATCGGGATCGCCGCTATACTCGATCATCATATCCTTGTGCATCTTGTCGTTCGCCTCGCCCAAGGCCTGGCTTGCGGCATCGTGGCTGCCCATCGGCTTGCTCATGTCCATGGACATGTCTTCGGCAAAAGACGGCGCTGCAACGACGGCCAGCATTGCGGTAAGCGTGATGATTTTCAGAGACATGAGAGGTCCTTCCTCTGTCTGACAATAGCTTTGCGGGCGACGGAGGCCGCTCGCTTCTCAATGCGTAAGCGTAGTGTCAGGACAGTCGGGGAGGGGGAGCCTGCGGAGTGGGGCGATCGTCATCGAGGGCGCGGGCCAGCGCCGGGGTCGGATAGGCGAAAGCAGATCTTGCGCTGTCGACGACCATGATGGCCGGCGGCAGCAGCAGACAAGCGCTGCAAAGCGGCATATGCGCGGCGTTGCCGGTAGAGCAGGGGTCTTTCATGGGGGCAGTTTTGGCTACCCCCTCGGGGATGGCCCCGTCGGACATTTCCATGCCGCCCATCTGATGGTGCATGCTGCCGGCCTCGGCGGCGACCGGCGCATTCATCGACGCACATGTCGGACAGCCCGCCCATGCGGACATGGCGCTGTAGACCAGCCAGCCGAGAACCATCGTGATGAGAGCGAGCGTGCGCATGGTGTTTCATATAAGTGAATGCCGGGTGTAAGCCAATCCGGCTGACGGTGAACATTCGGTGACTGCACCGTCATCCTCTCACCAGGCGGCAATCACCTTGTGCTCGATCCTGTAATCCCGGCTCTCTTCGCCGAGCGGCGCGACCGGCCATGTCCAGGCGGCCTTGGCCGGCGGCGGCGAAACGCCGTGCAGCAGGTCGGCCTCCTCATGCGTCCTGCCGTTGCGGTCGATGACGGCATAGGCGATGTCGGTCACCAGGCAATGGCGGCAGGGGAGTTCCGAGAGGCCGGCCAGATGCGCTCCGATCAGCCTTTCCACCGTGTCGGCAGGCATTCCGGCGGCCTCGGCTTCGTAGCGCCGTTTCACGCCCCGGCCGATCTGCGACAGGAGATTGGCCGAAGCCACGAAATCGAGATAGGGCACCGAGCGCAGGAAGCTGAGCGGTTCGGGCTCTCTGCCGGCCGCGAGCTCATCATAGCCGGAAAGATCGCGCTCGATCAGCCGGATATTGCGATGGGCCTTGGCCGATAGCCGCACCGAGGCGAGGTGGACGAGATCGACCAGAACGACGGTGTCGAACGCTCGCGCCAGTTCCTCGATCGGCACGTCACGAAGCAGGCCGGAGCCGAGCACGACGGCGGTCCGCTTCTGCCTGAGATCGGCCGTCGCCGCACGGATCGCATTCCGGCTCATCTCTTCATGTTCGGCCCATTCGGCGGCACACCGCCCGGCCCGCGACCAGAGATTGACGGAATAGCGGACGAACTTTCGATGCGGCTTGCCGGTCAGCGGCCATGTCGCGGCATAGAGAAGCGCTTCAGCGATCATGATGCATATCCCGCGTTTCGGATGGATACCCTCGTTCCATCGATTCTGGGCCTACTGCATAATTCCTTAAATCGGAATCGATTTAAGGAATTATGCAGTAGTAGTTCAAAGTTCTGCAGCGTCCTTTGCGCGTCTGAAAAGACGCGCGGCGCTGCAAACATCAAGACCCCTGCGCCCTTGCCGCTCCCCGCCCAATCCGCTAGGACACCGCCACTGTCACAGTCAGCGGAATTCCCGGAAATGAACGACAAGCAGAAGAAACCGCAAAAGCTCAAGGCCCGCCTGCCGCGCGGCTTCGTCGACCGGACGGCCGGCGATATCCGCGCCGTCAACGAGATGACGGCAAAGATCCGGGAAGTCTACGAGCATTATGGTTTCGACCCCGTGGAAACGCCGCTGTTCGAATATACCGATGCGCTCGGCAAGTTCCTGCCCGACAGCGACCGGCCGAACGAGGGCGTCTTCTCGCTGCAGGATGACGACGAGCAGTGGATGTCGCTGCGTTACGACCTGACGGCGCCGCTTGCCCGCCATGTCGCCGAGAATTTCAACGAGATCCAGCTTCCCTATCGCACCTATCGTGCCGGTTACGTCTTCCGCAATGAGAAGCCGGGCCCCGGCCGCTTCCGCCAATTCATGCAGTTCGATGCCGATACCGTCGGCGCGCCGGGCGTCCAGGCCGATGCCGAAATGTGCATGATGATGGCCGATACGCTTGAAGCCCTCGGCATCAAGCGCGGCGACTACGTCATCCGCGTCAACAACCGCAAGGTTCTCGACGGTGTGCTCGAGGCGATCGGCCTCGGCGGCGACGACAAGGCCGGCCAGCGGCTCAACGTGCTGCGCGCCATCGACAAACTCGACAAGTTCGGCCCCGAAGGTGTGGCCCTGCTGCTCGGCGCCGGCCGCAAGGATGAATCCGGTGACTTCACCAAGGGCGCCGGCCTCGACCAGGCGCAGATCGACAAGGTGCTGTTCTTCGTCGGCATCAAGGACTATGCCGAAAGTGCTGCCCAACTCGCCGAACTCGTTGCCGGAACGTCGAAGGGCGGCGAAGGCGTCGAGGAACTGAATTTCATCGGCGCGCTGGTGAAGAGCGCCGGCTATCAGTCCGACCGCATCAAGATCGATCCCTCCGTCGTGCGCGGCCTCGAATATTATACCGGCCCGGTCTATGAGGCCGAGCTGAGCTTCGACGTCACCAACGAGAAGGGCGAGAAGGTCGTCTTCGGTTCGGTCGGCGGCGGCGGCCGTTATGATGGCCTGGTTTCGCGTTTCATGGGCCAGCCGGTTCCGGCGACGGGCTTTTCGATCGGTGTCTCCAGGTTGATGACGGCTCTGAAGAACCTCGGCAAGCTCGGCGCCAGCGACGTGATCGAGCCGGTGCTGGTGACCGTGATGGACGGCGATGTCGAGGCGATGGGCCGCTATCAGAAGATGACGCAGGAGCTGCGCGCCGCCGGCATCCGCGCCGAGATGTTCCAGGGCAACTGGAAGAAATTCGGCAACCAGCTGAAATACGCCGATCGCCGCGGCTGCCCCGTCGCCATCATCCAGGGCGGCGACGAACGCGCAACCGGCGTCGTGCAAATCAAGGATCTGATCGAGGGCAAACGGCTGTCCGGCGAGATCGAGGACAATGCCAGCTGGCGCGAAGCCCGCGTGGCGCAGGAAACGGTGCCGGAGGCCGACCTCGTCGCCAAGGTGAGGGAGATCCTTGCGGCGCAGGCGGAAGATCGGAAGAGGGCGGGCGATGCGCAATAAACCCCTCCCCAACCCCTCCCCACAGGGGGGAGGGGCTTTACTTGGCGCCGCTGTGCCCAACTCAACATTTGCTTCATCGGAGGTCCTCTCGATTTGGTTCGACGATCGCCGCGAGTTAGTCCCTCCCCCTTGTGGGGAGGGGTTGGGGAGGGGACTTTTCCCAGGAGCGACATCATGCCCCTGATCAACCTCCCCGAATTCTCCGCCGAGCTGCTTGCCGAATTTGACGCCCGCAAGGCCGAGCGCATCGATACGCCGGTCATCCAGCCGGCCGAGCCGTTCCTCGACATCGCCGGCGAGGATCTGCGCCGCCGTATCTTCATGACCGAGAGCGAAACCGGCGCCAGCCTCTGCCTGCGCCCCGAATTCACCATTCCGGTCTGTCTGCGCCACATCGAAACGGCGACCGGCACGCCGAAGCGTTACGCCTATCTCGGCGAGGTCTTCCGCCAGCGCCGCGACGGCGCCAATGAATTCTACCAGGCCGGCATCGAGGATCTCGGCGATATCAACATACCGAGCGCTGACGCCCGCGCCATCGGCGATGCCACCGGCATTCTCGCCCGCCTGCTGCCGGGCCGGCGCCTGTCGGTGACGCTCGGCGACCAGGCGGTGTTCGAGGCGGTCGTCCAGGCGCTCGGCCTGCCGCTCGGCTGGCAGAAGCGGCTGATCCACGCCTTCGGCAACATGACGCAGCTGGAAGCGCTGCTGGCCGGTCTCGTCAGCCCGCAATTCGTCACCGGGCTGGACGACGATATCGCAAAGCTTGTCGCTTCAGGCGACGAGCAGGCGCTGGTCGCCCATCTCGAGCAGGAAATGCAGGCGACGGGCTATTCGACCAATGCCAGCCGCTCGCCGCTGGAGATTGCCCGGCGGCTCAAGGAAAAGCTCATTCTGTCCGAGACGCGCCTCGACGATGCCGCCTTCCACGTGCTGGAAGAGTTTTTGTCGCTCGACGTCCCGCTCGTCAATGCGTCGGCGGCGCTGGCCGGTTTTGCCGATGCCGCCGGCCTGAAGCTTGGCAATGCGCTCTCCCGCTTCAACGGCCGCGTCGGCGCCCTTGCCGATGCCGGCGTCGATCTGTCCTGCCTCGACTACCGCGCCGCCTTCGGACGGCCGCTCGATTATTACACCGGTCTCGTCTTCGAGGTGACGGTAGAGGGATCGAGCGCGGTTCTGGCCGGCGGCGGCCGCTTCGATAAGCTCCTGACCTTCCTCGGCGCAACCGACCGCATTCCGGCCGTCGGCTTCTCCTTCTGGCTCGACCGCATCGAAACCGAAAGGGCAGCCGCATGACCATCACCATCGCGCTTCCCTCCAAGGGCCGGATGAAGGACGATGCTTCGGCGATCTTCGAGCGGGCCGGCATGACAATTACGGCCGTCGGCAACGACCGCTCCTATCGCGGCCGCGTCGAAGGCTGGGACGATGTGGAAATCGCCTTCCTCTCGGCCTCCGAAATCTCCCGCGAGCTTGGCAACGGCACCGTCGATTTCGGCGTCACCGGTGAGGACCTGATGCGGGAAGGTTTTGCCGAGGTCGACAAGCGCGTCGAATTCTGCGCCCGCCTCGGCTTCGGCCAGGCCGATGTCGTCGTCGCGGTGCCGGAGATCTGGCTGGATGTCGAGACCATGGCCGATCTCGGCGACGTCGCCGCCGATTTCCGCGCCCGTCATGGCCGGCGTCTCGCCATCGCCACCAAATATTGGCGCCTGACCCAGCAGTTCTTTTCGAGCCAGCACGGTATCCAGCTGTACCGCATCGTCGAAAGCCTCGGCGCCACCGAGGGGGCTCCTGCCTCCGGCTCGGCCGATATCATCGTCGATATCACCTCCACCGGCTCGACGTTGCGCGCCAACCATCTGAAGGTGCTTCAGGACGGCGTCATCCTCCATTCGCAGGCTAGCCTGGTGCGCGCCCGCAAGGAAAGCCATGCCGACGAACCCGTCGTGCAGGCGATTATCGAGGCGGTGCGCGCCGCGCTCTGATTGCAATGGTCAAGACACAAGAAAACCCGCCGTCAATTCAATGACGGCGGGTTCTGCATGTCTGGGAGGATGTCTGCTGGATCAGGCAGCCGCATAGGCGCCGCGGCGGGCGTCAATCGAATAGGCACCGGCACCGACCGTCGCGAGCAATATGTACGCGCCGGCAAGCGTGATGTTTTTCATGACCATGATCTGGTTGAGAATATTCACGAGTTCCGCGCCACTTGCGTAGGGCAGATGGAAGGCAACGGCCGTGAAGACACAGAAGCCCGCGAGCAGCCAGCCGGCGATGCGGACCTGGAAGCCTGTGAGAACCGCAAGGCCGGCGAGCAGTTCGAAAAGGCCTGCGACATAGGCCAGCAGAGTTGCTGCCGGCAGGCCAGCACCGGCGATCATGCCCGCAGTACCGGCAGGATCGGTTAGCTTCATGAAGCCGGAAAGGACGAACATGAAAGACAGGAGAATGCGGGCAATCAGGATAAAGGCGTTCGACATGGATGTTGCTCCGTTGAATGGCTTCTCAAGATCTTGGTGCCCCGGGCACGCTGTGGATCTCTGATATCCCTATCTCGCCTATTTCCTTCGTTATGCAAAGGTAGACGGAAGGGGACACTTCGTTCAATAATATGAAACGATGCCTCGCTTGCGTTTCCGCAGCCTCGTCTCCTATGGTCGGCGCCTAACATGGAGACTCCGATGGCAGATCTTTCCGCTTTTCCGATCACGAGGCGATGGCCGGCGAAAAATCCCGACATCATCCAGCTCTATTCGCTGCAGACGCCGAACGGGGTGAAGGTGTCGGTTGCCCTCGAGGAACTCGGCCTCGCCTATGAGCCGCATTATATTTCCTTCGACGCCAACGAGCAGAAATCACCCGAATTCCAGTCTCTCAATCCCAACGGCCGCATTCCGGCAATCATCGATCCGAACGGGCCTGATGGTAAACCGATCGGGCTGTTCGAATCCGGCGCAATCCTGCTTTATCTCGCGGAAAAGACCGGCAGGCTCATTCCTGAGAATGCCGCCGGCCGCTATGAATGCATTCAGTGGGTGTTTTTCCAGATGGCCGGCATCGGCCCGATGTTCGGTCAGTTCGGCCATTTCTACAAATCCGCCGCCGACAAGGTCGCCAACAATTCCTATCCGGTGGAGCGCTATCGCGATGAATCCAAACGGCTGCTCGGCGTCCTCGAAGGCAGGCTGAGAGGTCGGCAGTGGATCATGGGCGATCTGTATACGATCGCCGACATCACCACCTTCACCTGGGTTCGCGGCGCCGATATCTTCTATGGCGGCCGCGAGGTCCTGGACTATGCGAGTTTCCCCGCCGTTTCCGATTGGCTGGAACGCTGCATCGCCCGCCCGGCCAGCGCCAGGGGCCTCAATATTCCGGTCAAGCCGGAGTAGTTGGCGGTTCCGGAAAGCGCAAAGGCTGCTCTCGGGAGCGGCCCTCAATATATGACAACCCTCGGCTTCCCCCCCCGCCAACGTCATCCTCGGCCTTGTGCCGAGGATCTGCTGCCCTATCGACCCGAGCCAGATACTCGGGACAAGCCCGAGTATGACGAAAGAGAAGTTGGCCGGCTTTTTCAGCAGTCTGACCGCTTTCAGCGGAGACCGTTATTTCGCCCGCCCGCCTCTATTGCCGGCTTGCAGTCTGCCTTGCGCCTTCGAGCTTGAAGCGCGGAAAGACGAAAACGCCGGCCATGCTGCCGCTGTATTTCTCTTCGAGCCCGTTCGACTCGCCCATGCAGAACAGCGGCTGGCGCAAGCCGTTCGGCATGATGATCGTCGTCGAAAAGCAGAAGGAGGAGCAATGTGTTGCCGCCTGTTCGAACAGTTCCAGCACGTGACTGCGATCTCCCGAATCGTAGCATCGTATCAGGTTCAGCAGTCCGCATTCCTCTGCGGAGAGGCCGTGCAGCATGGCGCTCCACTTGCCGAGACGGAGCACGCCGCTCGACAGATCCCCGGTCCAGCTTTCGGAAACGGAAAACTGCGCCAGCATCTCGTGCTGTTGATTGTTGTCGTTCATCGAGCCGGGCAGCAACGGCACGGCTGCATTGGCTTTGGCAATCTTGAACACGGGCGTTCCCTCGTTCGCATGCGGCTCCTCCGCCGCACGCTCGGCAAACACTAGACACAGGCTTATGCAGCATCGGGCATAATGCCCGCGCCCATACCGGCGATCATTGCCGCGGCCATCCGAGCCTCCGAACCGGAGCCTCTTCGCAGCCGACTATTCTGGCATCGCCTTCCCGCGCTCGTCTGACAGCGAAAATGATCGCCGGGCGCGCTTCAATTGCAGCGCGGATTTATAGGGGCTTTTGCACAAACGGCAACGGCTTTTTAAGGGGTGTTCGCATCGAGATCCTCGGCCGGAGATGTCGGATCTCCGCGCTGTTGGCGAGAATGGAGCCCAATTTTCAGCGCTTTTCCCCCGTTTCGTCCCACTTGGCGGGAGTTACATCGCCGCAAGACGACGATCTCCCGCAGGTTGCGTGGAGAGAAAAACAAGCAGCGGCGCAAGCCTCACGAAAGCTTGGCCCGCCGGCAAATGCGATGCACGGCACAAAATCGCGCGCAACGGATCGAATCGTTTCGAGCAAGCTCGCGGCAAAGAAAAAGGGCGACCCGAGGGCCGCCCTTCCTGTTCCGGATGCCGGAATGTGTGCAGGCTTTCGCCTATCACATCATGTCCATTCCGCCAGTTCAGCGCGCTTGCCGCGCTGAACCATCTTAGATGATGGGCGGACTCATGGACGATGCTGTGAAAGGCCGTTGGCCTATCACATCATGTCCATTCCGCCCATGCCGCCCATGCCGCCCGGCATAGCCGGAGCGTCCTTCTTGGGCAGCTCGGCGATCATGGCTTCGGTGGTGATCAGCAGCGATGCGACGGAAGCGGCATCCTGCAGGGCGGTGCGAACGACCTTGACCGGGTCGATGATGCCCATGCCGATCATGTCGCCATATTCGCCGGTCTGGGCGTTGTAACCCCAGTTGTCCTGATCCTTGTCGAGGATCTTGCCGACAACGATCGAGGCTTCGTCGCCTGCGTTCTCAGCGATCTGGCGGGCCGGAGCCTGCAGCGCGCGGCGAACGATGTTGACGCCGGCTTCCTGGTCGTCGTTGATACCCTTGGAGGTGATCTTGACGGAGGAGCGCAGCAGGGCAACGCCGCCGCCCGGTACGATGCCTTCCTGAACGGCAGCGCGCGTCGCGTTGAGGGCGTCGTCGATGCGGTCCTTCTTTTCCTTCACTTCGACTTCCGTCGAGCCGCCGACGCGGATGACGGCAACGCCGCCTGCGAGCTTGGCAAGGCGTTCCTGCAGCTTCTCGCGGTCGTAGTCGGAGGTGGTTTCTTCGATCTGGGCCTTGATCTGGGCAACACGGCCTTCGATGTCGGACTTGGCGCCCGAACCGTCGACGATCGTGGTGTTTTCCTTGGAGATCGAAACCTTCTTGGCACGGCCGAGCATGTCGAGCGTGACGCTCTCGAGCTTGATGCCGAGGTCTTCGGAGATCACGGTGCCGCCCGTCAGGATGGCGATGTCTTCGAGCATGGCCTTGCGGCGGTCGCCGAAGCCAGGAGCCTTGACGGCAGCGATCTTCAGGCCGCCGCGCAGCTTGTTGACGACGAGCGTAGCAAGGGCTTCGCCTTCGACGTCTTCAGCGATGATGAGGAGCGGCTTGCCGGTCTGGACGACGGCTTCGAGAACCGGGAGCATCGACTGCAGGTTCGAGAGCTTCTTCTCGTGGAGGAGAATGAAGACGTCTTCGAGGTCGGCAACCATCTTTTCCGGGTTGGTGACGAAGTAGGGGCTGAGGTAGCCGCGGTCGAACTGCATGCCTTCGACGACTTCGAGTTCGGTTTCGGCGGTCTTGGCTTCTTCAACCGTGATGACGCCTTCGTTGCCGACCTTCTGCATGGCTTCGGCAATGTCGAGGCCAACCTGGCGCTCGCCGTTTGCCGAGATCGTGCCGACCTGTGCGACTTCTTCCGAGGTGTTGATCTTCTTGGCCTTGGCCTGGAGATCCTTGACGACTTCGGCGACGGCGAGATCGATGCCGCGCTTCAGGTCCATCGGGTTCATGCCGGCGGCAACGGCCTTGGCGCCTTCGCGAACGATCGCCTGGGCCAGAACGGTTGCAGTCGTCGTGCCGTCGCCGGCGATGTCGTTGGTCTTCGAAGCAACTTCGCGGACCATCTGGGCGCCCATGTTTTCGAACTTGTCTTCGAGTTCGATTTCCTTGGCGACCGAAACGCCGTCCTTGGTGATGCGCGGCGCGCCGAAGGACTTGTCGATGATGACGTTACGACCCTTCGGGCCGAGCGTGACCTTGACTGCATCGGCGAGAATGTCGACGCCGCGCAGCATCTTTTCGCGCGCGGTGCGGCCAAACTTGATTTCTTTAGCTGCCATGTTTGTGACTCCTGAATTCGAATTGTTCGGGCAAAAACCCGTCAGTCATTTCGGGAAAGCGGATCGGCCAATCAGCCGATGATGCCCATGATGTCGGCTTCCTTCATGATCAGAAGGTCTTCGCCGTTGATCTTGACTTCGGTGCCGGACCACTTGCCGAACAGCACGCGGTCGCCAGCCTTGACGTCGAGTGCGACGACCTTGCCGGACTCGTCACGAGCGCCGGAACCGACGGCGACGATTTCGCCTTCCTGCGGCTTTTCCTTGGCGGTGTCGGGAATGATGATCCCGCCCTTGGTCTTCTCTTCGGACTCGACGCGACGAACGACGACGCGGTCGTGAAGCGGACGGAAATTGGTGCTTGCCATTGTCTAATCCCTCGATCGAATGACATTCGCGGGCCGGAGCGGCCCACATGGATAGGTGTTAGCACTCCCTTGCGGTGAGTGCTAGCGACGTGCATTTAGGGATGGCTCCGAAAGGAGTCAATGAGAGCAATCACGAATTTTTGTGCCGGAATTGTGAAGAGACCGGAGAAATGCCGGAGATTTCGGCCGAACCCTCTGTCGCGGCCGCCGGATTGTCGCGACAAGGCTTTGCGGTGGCTGATGGCGAAGAAAATGCCTTGCCATCCTCCTGCGCCTTTGCAATGTCACCGGTGACTGCAGCAACTCGGGATATTGGAATGGCCAAGCGGATAGAAACCTTCTCTGAGATCACGGATCGCTATGATGTGGTGCTCTGTGATGTCTGGGGCGTCGTTCACAATGGCGTCGATCCGTTCCCCAAGGCTGCCGCGGCCCTTCAGGCCGCCCGCGAGAGCGGCCTCGCCGTCGTCCTCATCACCAACTCGCCGCGGCTTTCCTGGCAGGTCGTCGAGCAGCTGCGTCATATCGGCGTACCCGACAGCGCCTATGACCGGATCGTCACCTCGGGCGACGTCACGCGCGGGCTGATTTCCGAGGGACCGAAGACGGTCTTTCTGCTCGGCCCCGAGCGCGACAAGGCGCTTCTCGAAGGCATCGGCGTCGAGCGGGTGCCATCAGGCGAAGCGCAATCGCTCGTCTGCACCGGCTTTTTCGACGATGAGACCGAGAAGCCGGAAGATTACACCGACATGCTTCTGGATTTTCAGGCGCGCGAGGTGCCGATGATCTGCGCCAATCCAGACCTCGTCGTCGAGCGCGGCCACCGCATCATTCCCTGTGCCGGCGCCATGGCCGCCTATTACGAGCAGCTCGGCGGCAAGACCCGCATCGCCGGCAAACCGCACCGGCCGATTTACGAGGCGACGCTTGCGGCCGCCCGCGAGCTTCGCGGCGATTTCTCCGCCGAGCGCGTGCTGGCGATCGGCGACGGCATGCCGACCGATGTCCGCGGCGCCTTGAATTTTGGCCTCGACCTTCTCTACATCAGCGGCGGGATCCACGCCAAGGAATACACCTTGAACGGCGAAACCGACGAGGCAATCCTCAACGCCTATCTCGAACGGGAAAACGCCGCGCCGAAGTGGTGGATGCCGCGCCTTGCATAAAGAGTAGCCAGCCGATGACCGTCTTCCACCGCAATGAAACCCGCGATCCCTTGCCCGCCCATCTCAAGGGCGGGGTGATCGCCATCGGCAATTTCGACGGTGTGCATCGCGGTCATCAATCGGTGCTGAACCGCGCGCTTGAGATCGCAAGGGCGCGCGGCATTCCCGCTCTTGTGCTGACCTTCGAGCCGCATCCGCGCACGGTCTTCCGGCCGCAGACGCCGGTGTTTCGCTTGACACCGGCGCCGCTCAAGGCCCGCATCCTGGAAACGCTGGGGTTCAACGCCGTCATCGAATATCCCTTCGATTACGAATTCTCGCAGCGCTCGGCTGATGATTTCATCCATTCGATCCTGAAGGATTGGCTCGGCGCCTCCGAAGTCGTCACCGGCTTCGATTTCCATTTCGGCCGCAACCGCGAAGGCGGTCCCGCCTTCCTGATGAATGCCGGCCAGACCTACGGCTTCGGTGTCACCCTGATCGATGCCTTTCGCGACGAAAATGCCGATGTCGTCTCGTCGAGCCATATCCGCACGCTGTTGAAGGAGGGCGAGGTCAGCGAAGTCGCCGGCATGCTGGGCTATCGCTATACGGTGGAGGCCGAGGTGATCGACGGCGAAAAACTCGGCCGGCAGCTTGGCTTTCCCACCGCCAACATGCGCCTGCCGCCGGAGGCCGAGCTTGCCGCCGGCATCTACGCCGTCCGCTTCCGCCGCCAGGACGGAACGCTCCACGACGCGGTCGCAAGCTACGGCCGCCGCCCGACGGTGACGGAAAACGGCGCGCCGCTGCTCGAAACCTATGTCTTCGATTTCAGTGGCGATCTCTACGGCCAGCTCTGCGCCGTCTCCTTCTTCGGCTATCTTAGACCGGAGCTGAAATTCGACGGCCTCGATCCGCTCGTCGCCCAGATCAAGCGCGACGAGGAGGAGGCGCGGGCGCTGCTGGCGGGTGTCAAGCCACTCGGCGAACTCGACCGGAAGCTTTGCTTTTCCTGAGGTCATGGTCAGCGCGACGTCCTTCGAGCGCAAAAACCTCGGCGCCCCGGGGATCGCATCGCAGAATTCTTCTCTTCCTTTTCCGGCGAAAAACGCCTATGAACCGGCCCGATGAGAAAATTTCGGCTGGCGATCACGATGCGAATTATCGGCCCGGCCTTCCGCGCGCGCTAAGCGGCCGGGAGGTCCGGGTTTTCGGCGCTTGGATACAAGCGCTTCCGTCACCAGCTTTTTCATACCCGTTGCGCCCCTTTCTGGGCCGCCAGAAACGATTGTCCCGATATGACCGACACAGCCGAAAAAATCGATTACTCGAAGACCCTCTATCTGCCCGAAACCGATTTCCCGATGCGCGCCGGCCTGCCGCAGAAGGAGCCGGAGCTTGTCAAGCGCTGGCAGGAGATGGATCTCTACAAGAAACTGCGCGCCTCTGCCGCCGGCCGCGAGAAATTCGTCCTGCATGACGGACCGCCCTATGCCAACGGCAACATCCATATCGGCCACGCGCTGAACAAGATCCTCAAGGACGTCATCAACCGTTCGTTCCAGATGCGCGGTTACGACGCCAACTACGTGCCCGGCTGGGATTGCCACGGCCTGCCGATCGAATGGAAGATCGAGGAGGAGAACTATCGCGCCAAGGGCAAGGCCAAGCCGGATCTCAAGGAGCCGGCGGCGATGATCGAGTTCCGCCGCGAGTGCCGCGCCTATGCCGAAAAATGGATCAAGGTCCAGGGCGACGAGTTCCAGCGTCTCGGCATCGTCGGCGATTTCGACAACCCGTATCTGACGATGAATTTTCACGCGGAGAGCCGCATCGCCGGCGAGCTGTTGAAGATCGCCGCAAGCGGCCAGCTCTATCGCGGCTCCAAGCCGATCATGTGGTCGGTGGTCGAACGCACCGCGCTGGCGGAAGCCGAAGTCGAATACCACGACCACGAGAGCGACACGATCTGGGTGAAGTTCCCGGTCGAGCAGCTTGTGGCGCCGGCGAAGGTGGTCGATGGGAAGTTCAAACATAGTGAGCTACTGGTTGGCGCGTCTGTCGTCATCTGGACGACGACGCCCTGGACGATCCCCGGCAACCGGGCGATCGCCTATTCCTCGCGGGTTGCCTACGGCCTCTACGAAGTCACGGCTGCCGAAAATGATTTTGGCCCGCGCCCGGGCGAGAAGCTGATCTTTGCCGATCAGCTGGCTGAGGAATCCTTTGCCAAGGCGAAGCTGCAGTACAAGCGTCTCGCCGACGTTACGGCTGCCGATCTCGCTGCCATCACCTGCGCGCATCCGCTCAAGGGTCTCGGAGGCGGCTATGAATTTGCCGTGCCGTTGCTCGAAGGCGACCACGTCACCGACGATGCCGGTACGGGCTTCGTTCATACGGCGCCGAGCCACGGCCGCGAAGACTTCGATGTCTGGATGGCGCATGCCCGCGAGATCGACGCGCGCGGCATCGACACCAAGATCCCGTTCCCGGTCGACGACGGCGGCTTCTACACATCGGATGCCCCCGGCCTCGAAGGCGGACGCGTCATCGACGACAACGGCAAGAAGGGCGATGCCAACGACCGCGTCATCAAGGCGCTGATCGAGCGCAGCGCGCTCTTTGCCCGCGGCCGCCTGAAGCACCAGTATCCGCATTCCTGGCGCTCCAAGAAGCCGGTCATCTTCCGCAACACGCCGCAGTGGTTCGTCTATATGGACAAGACGCTGCCGGATGGAACGACGCTGCGCAGCCGTGCGCTCACGGCGATCGACGATACCCGCTTCGTGCCGGCTGCCGGCCAGAACCGCCTGCGCGCCATGATCGAACAGCGCCCGGACTGGGTGCTGTCCCGTCAGCGCGCCTGGGGCGTGCCGATCTGCGTCTTCGTCGATGAGCACGGCGCCGTGCTGCAGGACGAGGCCGTCAACCGGCGCATCCTCGATGCTTTCGACGCCGAAGGCGCCGACGCCTGGTTTGCCGAAGGCGCCAAGGAGCGCTTCCTCGGTAACGAGCATGACCCGGCCAAGTGGTCGCAGGTCATGGATATCCTCGACGTCTGGTTCGATTCGGGTTCGACGCACACCTTCACGCTGGAGGACCGCCCGGACCTGAACTGGCCGGCCGACCTCTATCTCGAAGGGTCGGATCAGCATCGCGGCTGGTTCCATTCCTCGCTTTTGGAATCGGCTGCCACCCGCGGCCGCGCGCCTTACGACACCGTCCTCACCCATGGCTTTACCATGGACGAGAAGGGCGAGAAGATGTCGAAGTCGAAGGGCAACGTCACCGCCCCGCAGGAGGTGATGAAGGATGCCGGCGCCGATATCCTGCGCCTCTGGGTGATGACCTCGGACTATGCCGACGACCTGCGCGTCGGCAAGACGATCATCCAGACCAATGTCGATGCCTATCGTAAGCTGCGCAACACGATCCGCTGGATGCTCGGCACGCTGGCGCACGACAAGGGCGAGGAGATCGCGCTTGCCGAACTGCCGGAGCTGGAGCAGCTGATGCTGCATCGGCTTGCCGAGCTCGATCAGCTGGTGCGCGAAAACTACGACGCGTTCGATTTCAAGAAGATCGCCCGCGCGTTGATCGATTTCGCCAATGTCGAGCTTTCGGCCTTCTATTTCGATGTCCGCAAGGATGCGCTCTATTGCGACGCGCCGTCGAGCCTGCGCCGGCGCGCCAGCCTGCACGTCATTCGCCAGATCTTCGATTGCATGGTGACCTGGCTAGCCCCGATGCTGCCCTTCACCACCGAGGAGGCCTGGCTGTCGCGCAACCCGTCCGCCGTTTCCGTGCATCTGGAGCAGTTCGCCGCTGTTGCAAAGGAATGGCGCAACGATGCCCTGGCCGAGAAGTGGAAGAAGATCCGCGCCGTGCGTTCGGTGGTAACAGGCGCCCTGGAAATCGAGCGCAAGGACAAGCGCATCGGCTCCTCGCTGGAAGCAGCGCCCGTCGTCCACATCGCCGATGGGGAGCTTCGCAAGGCGCTCGAGGGTCAGGATTTCAGCGAAGTCTGCATCACCTCGGGCATCACAATCAAGGCGGACGCCGGTCCGGCGGAAGCCTTCCGCCTGGCCGAAGTGCCGGATGTCGCGGTCGTGCCGAAGCTCGCCGAAGGTGTCAAATGCGCGCGTTCCTGGCGCATCACCACCGATGTCGGCTCCGATCCTGATTATCCCGACGTCTCGGCGCGTGACGCTGCGGCATTGCGCGAACTCGGCATCCGCGCCTGAAGATATTTGCCGGGTGAATTGCCTTTATGGCGTTCATCCGGTAAAAGCTGCCTGAAAATGGCCGGATTTTTGCGTCAGGGGGACGGTTGTCCGGTTGGGCAACGATTGCACCGGTGGCTGGAAGGGTTTTCATGTTCGCAACGCATTGGTTCCGTATGGGCGCCTGCCTGTCTGTTGTAGTGGCGGGATGCTCCCTGGTCTCCAGTTGCGCCAGCAGCCCGACCTACGGCACCGACAAGACCGCCATGGAGCAGTTGACCGACGACCTCGGCCAGTCCGTGTCGCTGACCGGGCCGGATCCGAAGAACAAGGGCGTCAAGTACACGCCGCGCCCGACGCTGGTGCTGCCGGCCCAGGCGCAGAGGGGGACCCTCGTTCAACCGCAGCAGACGGTTGCCAACAAGGACAATCCGCAATGGCTTGAATCGCCGGAGGAAACCCGCGCCCGCCTCGTTTCGGAGGCCGACGCGAACTCCGACAATCCGAACTACCGCTCGCCGCTCGCCAGCTCCGCCATCGAAGGCGGCCGGCGCACGACGGAAGCCCAGACCCAGGCCTATCGCGAGGCCCGCGCCCTGCAGAAGGGTTCCTACGTCGATCAGCGCCGCTATATCTCCGACCCGCCGCCCGGTTACCGCACCGTCGACGACCCGGCAAAGCTCGAAGATGTCGGCGAGCCCGAGCTCAAGAAGCAGAAGAAGCGCAAGAAGGACGCGGCGATCGCCAACAGCGGCAAGCAGTGGTGGAACTTCCTGCAATAGCAGTTTGTGCCAGGGCTTAGCGCCGTCCCAGGAGATCGGCGAGGGCAGCCCCTCATCCGGCTGCCGCCACCTTCTCCCCGCTTGCGGGGCGAAGGGAATATGCCGCAACCTCTCGGTCCCCGCACTAACGAAAGCCGAAGATGACGCGTGCCGCGGATTACGGCGCCTCTCTCTTTTGCGAAAAGAACGTCCGTAAAATCTCGGCCGACTGAACCTCGTTGAAGCCGGAATAGACCTCCGGGGCGTGGTGGCAGGTCGGCTGCGCGTAGAATCGCACGCCATTGTCGACGGCGCCGCCCTTCGGGTCCTCGGCGCCGTAATAGAGCCTGCGGACACGCGCAAACGAGATGGCTGCCGCGCACATGGTGCAAGGCTCCAGCGTCACATAGAGATCGGCGCCGGCAAGGCGCTCCTGTCCGAGCGCTTCGCAGGCGAGCCGGATCGCGGCGATTTCGGCATGAGCGGTCACGTCATTGAGCTCGCGCGTGCGGTTTCCCGAGCGTGAAACCGCAATATCGTCGATGACGACGACCGCGCCGATCGGCACTTCGCCGCGTTCGCCGGCAGCGCGCGCCTCTTCGAGCGCCATCTCCATGAAACGATTTGTCTTCACGATCGCAAGAATTTCCACTTAACCGCAGATGCGTGACCTGATAGACAGGCCCAAAAGGCAGGCAAACAACAAATGACACCCAAAGACAAGCCAAAACGCCCGGGCGCAAAGCCCTTTTCACGCGACGCCGGGGCCAAGGCCGGCCCGAAAGCGGGCGGCGCGAAGCCGGCAAAGGCTGCGGCCGCGCGCCCGGCTGCGGCCGAAACCGACGGCGAGGCCAAAGCCGAACGCATTTCCAAGGTGATGGCGCGCGCCGGCGTTGCCTCCCGCCGCGACATCGAACGCATGATCATGGAAGGCCGGGTGACGCTGAACGGCAGGGTTCTCGACACCCCCGTCGTCAATGTCACGCTTGCCGACCGGATCGAGGTCGACGGCGTGCCGATCCGCGGCATCGAGCGCACCAGGCTGTGGCTCTATCACAAGCCGGCCGGTCTCGTGACCACCAATGCCGATCCGGAGGGCCGCCCGACCGTCTTCGACAACCTGCCGGAAGAACTGCCGCGCGTCATGTCGATCGGCCGTCTCGACATCAACACCGAAGGCCTGCTGCTGCTGACCAATGACGGCGGTCTTGCCCGGGCGCTCGAACTGCCGGCGACCGGCTGGTTAAGGCGTTACCGCGTGCGCGCCCATGGCGAGATCGATCAGGAAGCGCTCGACAAGCTGAAGGACGGTATCGCCGTCGACGGCGTGCTTTACGGTTCGATCGAGGCGACGCTCGACCGCACGCAAGGCTCGAATGTCTGGATCACCATGGGCCTTCGCGAGGGCAAGAACCGCGAAATCAAGAACGTGCTCGGCGCCCTCGGTCTCGACGTCAACCGCCTGATCCGCATTTCCTACGGCCCGTTCCAGCTCGGTGACCTGCCGGAAGGCCATGTCATCGAAGTGCGCGGCCGCACGCTGCGCGACCAGCTCGGCCCGCGCCTGATCGAGGAAGCCAAGGCGAATTTCGACGCGCCGATCTATAACGCCCCGGCCGTTGCCGCCGAGGAAGAGGCGGAAGCCCCAGTAGCGGAAAAGCGCGAGCGTCCGCGCCGCGACGAGGACAAGCGCGAACGGGCGCTGAGCCGGCTCGACACCAAGCGCGACGATCGCCGCGGTGGCGGGCGCAAGGATGACGACCGCCGCGATGGTGGCCGCTTCGACGACGAGAAGCCGAAGCGGCCTCAGCCGCTCGGTCAGCGCCGCAGCGCCAATGTCTGGATGGCGCCGGGGGCCCGGCCGCTCGGCGAAAAGGCGGCAGCCAAGGCTGCCAAGAACGCTCAGACCGCGCGCCGGCGCGGCGAGGAGACGCCGGCAAAAGGCGCCGGTTTCCACCATATCGAGGATCGCCCGCGCACGCAGATCAATCGCGTGCGCGAGGAGGACGGGGAATGGATCCGCTCGAGCGAGGAGCCCCACCGCAAGGATGAGGGCGAAGGCCGCGGCCGCAAGCGCTCGTTCGGGGATCGCCCGGCCCGCGAAGACCGCGGTTATGGCGACCGCCCGGCGCGCGGCGAACGCCGTCCGCGCGAAGCGGGCGACGAACGCCCGCGTGCCAGAAGCTCTGCCGGCGAAGGCCGTCCGGAGCGTCCGCGCGGCGACCGGCCTTTCGGTGATCGTCCTTCGCGTGGCGACCGGCCCTTCGGCGACAAGCCGCGCGGTGACCGCAAGCCGCGTGCGGATGGTGACGAGCGTCCGCGTACCGCCAGAGCCTCCACCGGCGAGGCCCGTTCGGAGCGTCCGCGCGGCGACCGGCCTTTCGGTGACCGTCCTTCACGTGGCGATCGGCCCTTCGGCGACAAGCCGCGTGGTGATCGCCGGCCGCGCGAGGATGGTGATGAGCGCCCGCGTGCAGCCAGGAGTTTTGCCGGCGAGGGCCGCTCCGAGCGTCCGCGTGGCGAAAAATCCTTCGGCGACAAGTCCCCAGGCGGCAGGCCTTCGGGCGATAAACCGCGCGGCAAGGGCTTCGGTGCCAAGCCCGGCGGGTCGAAGAATTTTTCCGGCAAACCGAAGGGCGCTAAGCCCGGAGGTGACAGGCCGGGCGGTGACAGGCCTGCGGGCGGCCCGTCCAGAGGTGGTGCTAGAGGAAAGGGAATGACGCGCGGTGCGGATCGTCGGCGGTGAGTTTCGCGGACGGCCTCTCGCCGTGCCAAAATCCAACGATATCCGGCCGACTGCCGACCGGACGCGCGAGAGCCTGTTCAATATATTGAGCCATGCCTATCCGGAATGCGTCGACGGCACCCGGATCCTCGATCTTTTTGCCGGAACCGGCGCCGTCGGCCTCGAAGCCGTGTCGCGCGGCTGTCGGCATGCGCTCTTCGTCGAAAACAGCGTCGAGGGCAGGGCGCTGCTCTGGGAAAACATCGACGCACTCGGCCTGCACGGCCGCACGCGCATCCTGCGTCGCGATGCGACCGATCTCGGCAGCGTCGGCAATCTCGAAGCCTTCGACGTGCTGTTTGCCGATCCGCCCTATGGCAAGGGGCTTGGTGAAAAGGCGATGGCGGCGGCGGCCCAGGGCGGCTGGCTCAGGCCAGGCGCGATTGCGGTGCTCGAAGAACGCGCCGATATTGTCGTTTCCGTGCATCCTTCCTATGTTTTCCTCGAAGACCGCATCTTTGGCGATACGAGGGTGCATTTCTTCCGGTATCAGCCGCAATAAGCGGGGGCGGGCGTGCAGCAGGCAGAATTCATCAGCCCGAAACTGCCTGCGATCAGCGACCTTCCGACGGTCGCGGTCGCTTTCGGCGGCGGCGGTGCGCGTGGACTTGCCCACATCCATATCATCGAGACGCTCGACGAACTCGGCATCCGCCCGGTGGCGATATCGGGCTCGTCGATGGGGGCGATCATGGGGGCCGGCATGGCCGCCGGCATGTCGGGCGCCGAAATCCGCGAACATGCGCTGACGACCGTCGGCAACAAGACGGCGGTCGTCGCCCGCATCTGGGGCCTGAGGCCGGCGACGGTGCGCGATGCGGTGGCCAAGGGCATCCGCATCGGCCAGTTCAATCTGGAGCGGATCCTCAAGGCCTTTCTGCCGGCCGAACTGCCGGCCCGCTTCGAGGATCTGCTGGTGCCGATGAAGGTCATCACCACGGATTATTACGGGCAGAACGAGGTCATCATCGAAGACGGCGAGCTGTTTCCGGCGCTCGCCGCCTCATCCGCCATCCCCGCCGTCTTCATGCCGGTGCGCCTGCGCGGCCGGGTGATGATCGACGGCGGCATCAGCAATCCGGTGCCCTATGAACCCCTGATGGATCTTGCCGATATCGTCGTCGGCATCGATGTCGTCGGCGCGCCGGAAGGCGACGGCACCCATATCCCGAACCGCATGGAGAGCATCTTCGGTTCCGGCCAGCTGATGATGCAGACGGCGATCTCGCTGAAGCTGAAGCTCTGCCAGCCGCACATCTTCCTGCGTCCGGCGGTCGGCCGCACCGGCGTGATGGATTTCCTCAAGGCCCGCGACGTGCTGGCCATGTCGGTCGGCGTCAAGGACGAGCTGAAATTCGCCCTCGACCGGGAAATCGAAGCGCGGCTGAAGCGCTGAGGCATTATTGGGCGTGGCCTTCATGGCCGCCGCCCGCGCCATCCGATGCTTCGGTTCATCATCATGACCGTGCCCTCGAAGCTTGAGAGCAGTGCAAGCGTGGGGGAATCGATGTTCGCCTCGGCATCGCGCAGTTTTGCAGCCAGCGCGGCCGCGTCATTCGCCGGGAGCCCGATCTTCTGCAGCGTACCGGCATCCTTCAGGCTGTCGCCGCTGCAGAGATAGATGCTCCAGCCGTGATGCGTCTTTTTCAACAGGGCGCGGCCGCCACGTCCGTCCTGCCGCCAGCCGACGATCGCCCAATCGGCCTGAACGGCGACGACCGGCGTGAGCTCCAGGGGCTTGTCCGCCGTTTCGAACATCAGCTTCAGCCTTGCCGGGATGACCTGCTGCGGATCGTCGTCCGCGGATGCCATGGATGCGAAGAGCACGCAGGCAAGAAGAGCAATGATCGTCTTCATCTCTTGGTCTCCTTCAGGCGAGAACGCGTTTCAACACGGGCACGAAGCGCACGACGATCTGGTCGAAGGCGATCATGACGACAATGGCAAGCCCGCTCATCGGGAAGGCGACGGCGAAGATTGCGGTAATCACCCACAGGCCGTAGTAGACCGAGCGCCTTGGCGGCATGGGTGGCACGCCGAGCCGGCCCGCCGGGCGCCGTTTCCACCACATGACGACTGCTGTCACGCAGCTGAGCACAATGGCGAGGCAAGTTGCGAGCATCAGCAACTGGTTGAAACGCCCCCATTCCTGTCCCTGGTGGACATTGATACCCCATTCGATCGCCTTGCCGAGGAATGGATATTGGTTGAAGCCGATATCGATCAGCGGTTTGCCGGAATACTGGTCGATATGGATGGTGCGTTCATCGGCGAGGTCGTCGGGATAGAGCGAGGCGGTATAGACGCCGGTCTCGTCGGAGGGGATCGCCATGTCGAAACCAGGTGCCATGCCCAGCCGCTTGGCGATCTCCACGGCCCTGTCGAGGCCGATCGGCTTGGCCGATTGCGCTCTAGCAATATCGGAAAGCGGAACCGGCGCGTTCTCGACGATCCAGCCGCTCTTCGGCAGGATGTCCTCGGTGACTTTCTGCGACTTCGGCACGTCGTCCCAGAGCTGGACGGGATAGCCGAGGCCCTGTTCGGTCAGCCAGGCATTGGCATTCGCGCCCCAATAGCCCGACCACGGCATGCCTGTGATCGCCAGGAAGAAGATCAGCAAGCCGGCAAAAGCCCCTGTCACCGCATGCAGGTCACGCCAGAAAACCCGGCGGCCCGGCGTTCCCCGGACGCTGACGACACCGCCCGTCTGGCGGCGCGGCCACCAGAGATAGATGCCGGTCGCGACCAGCACCATGGCAAAGCCGCCGGCAATCTCGATCAGCCGGTTCGCCGCCTTGCCGAAAAAAGCGAGGCTGTGGATGCGCTTGACGACATAATTGAACTCGTCGGTCGATCCGACCACATCGAGCACCTTGCCGTCATAGGGATTGACGAAGACCAGCATCGCGCCGGCATCGCCGGAGACGGTGACGATGGCCGATCGTTCGGGTCCGGCCGGGTCCTTGTAGGAGGTCGCCGTCGAACCCGGCACGGCGGCGGCGGCGATCTCAGCAACCCGCTCCGCCGGCAGCGCCTGGCCGGCCGGCTGGACAATGTAGCGGTGGGCGAAGACGGTGCTGTCGATCTCGTCCTTGAAGAGATAAAGCGAGCCGGTCACGGCCAGATTGAGCATGAAGGGAATGACGAGAAGCCCGGCAAAGAAATGCCAGCGCCAGATGGCGCGGTAGAGCGAAACGCCGCTGGCGGCGTGCTGCGCCGGTTCGGCGGCAGTAATGGTCGACATGAGAATGGATCCGTATCACACGGGCGACTGCGGGAGCGCAGCTCGGCCGGCGTTGAAAGGCGTCACGGCGCCTGCCGCAACACGAGGTTCAGGCGAGGATCGGATCGGAAGGGGGCGCGCGCGGACCGCTATTGGGCGGGAAAAGCCGGCGGGGGAAGCTTTCTGCCCGGATCGGCAGTTCGACCGCGACCGCAAAGGGTATCGGAGCACCGGCGACATCGGCCGGCGCTGGCAGCAGGATCGACGCGCCGATCCGGCAGGCCTCGCAACCGTGCGAATGGGTTTTGTCGTGCTGGCCCTGGTCGGGCGCGTCGGTGACGGTAACGCAAAGCGTCGGCAGCGTTCCATCGGGCAGCACATATTGGGCGAGTTCAGCGGGACCGGCGTCGCCGGCGGCTGCGATGGGAGCCTGATGGGCGAGCCCGACGAACACCAGTGCGACGGCGCACAGGATGCGCAGTGCCCATTGTTCGATCTGTCTCGCCCGTCTGATCAAGTTTGCCTCTTGGATCGCTCCGATCGCCCGGTTGATAGACGCCGACGAGTGCATATTCAATGCGTCAATTTAACAAGCCGGACAGGGGCGTTCAGGCCTCGGCTGTCGCATCCGCGGTGCCCGCCAGCGGATCGTCCTCGAAAGGATCGGCGGCGCGTTTCGGTTTGACCAGCGGTTCGGGGCGCACCGGGTGGGAAAACAGCATGTCGCGCCCGGCCTGCAGCCCTTCGGAGACCTGCAGGGCAAGCCGCGCCTCGTCGCGCTTGCGGATATCCTCGCCGATCTCGTAGGCGTCGACCTCGGCGACGCCGAGCGCCTCCAGCGTCCGCCGTCCGAACAGCAGGCCCGATTCCAGCGTTTCGCGCAGCTCGTAATCGACGCCCTTGTTGCGCAGCTCGATCGAATGGATGCGGTCGTAGGAGCGCACATAGAGCCTTGTGTGCGGATAGTCGGCCTGCACCAGTTCCACCACCTTGTCGGTGATCTCCTTCTTCTGCGTGCAGACGAGCACGATCTTTGCCCGGTCGATGCCGGCCGAGCGCAGCACGTCCTTGCGCATGCCGTCGCCGAAATAGATGCGGAAGCCGAAGGAGGAGGCCTGGCGGATGCGGTCGGCCGAAAAATCGATGACGGTGACGCTGCGCCCGCCGGCAAGCAGGATCTGGGCGGCGATCTGGCCGAAACGCGAGAAGCCGACCATCAGCACGTCGGCGCCCGCACCCTCGAAATCCTCGTCCAGCTCCTCCTGTGCGTCGCCGCTGAGCAGCCGCTTCGAAAGTGCCGCTCCGATCGGCGTCAGCGCCATGGAGAGTGTGACGATCGCCACCAGCAGCGATGCCGTGCTCGTCGACATCAGCCCGGCCGCACCCGCCGTTGTGAACAGCACGAAGCCGAATTCGCCGCCCTGCGGCAGCAGGAAGGCGATGCGGATCGCATCATCGTGCGGCGAGCCGGAGATCCGGCAAAGTCCATAGATGATGGTCGCTTTGACGGCCATGACGATCGGCACGGCGACGATGACGAAGAGTGCGTTGTCGAAGAGAACTTCGAGCTCCAGCGACAGACCGACGGCGATGAAGAAGATGGCGAGCAGTACGCCGCGGAACGGCTCGATATCGGCCTCCAGCTCGTGCCTATAGGAGGATTCGGCCAGCATCACGCCGGAGAGAAAGGCGCCCATCGCCATTGAAAGTCCGGCAAGTTGCATCAGGCTTGCCGATCCCATGACGACGAAGAGGGCGGCGGCGATCATTGCCTCGCGCGCGCCGGTGCGGGCGATGACCTGGAAGAGCGGCGTCAACAGGTAGCGCCCGGCGACGACCATCGCCGCGACCGCGCCGACGGCCACCGCGAAATCGGTCAGCGGCGCGCTGCTGCCTTTGTCGCTGCCGTCGAGGACGGTGATCAGCGCTAAGAGCGGCACGATCGCCAGGTCCTGGAACAAGAGCATCGAGAACGAACGCTGCCCGTATCTCGTATTGACGTCGCCGTCGCCCTCCAGGATCTGCATGGCGAAGGCGGTCGAAGACAGCGCCAGGCCGAAGCCGGCGACGATGCTGCCGCGCCAGTCGAGCACTTCAGAAAACCAGGCGAGCGCGGTCAGCACCAGCCCCGTCACCACCACCTGCGCCGTGCCGAGGCCGAAAATGTCGCGCCGCATCTGCCACAGGCGGCTGGGCTTCAATTCCAGCCCGATGATGAACAGCAGGAAGACGACGCCGAGCTCGGCGACGCCGAGGATCTGTTCGCCGTCGGTGATGCCGTGGAAAACAGGACCGATGACGATGCCGGCAGCGAGATAGCCGAGGACGGTGCCGAGCCCGAGCTTCTTGAAGATCGGAGCGGCGACCACCGCGCCGCCGAGCAGCAGGATCGTTTCGGAAAAAAGGTCATTGGGTGCTGACATGCTGGCAATTTCTTTCAGGTGGCGGAAGCATGCAGGCAGTCCCGATAAAGAATCGGCGGCGGCGGCCTTGATGCTTGGGAGAGTGCACAATAAATGGAAGCCGAAGGAAAGGCCAAATCATGTCCTCTGAAATCGATTCCTCGACACTTCTTTCCCGCGCAAGTCAATTGATCGATCTGGCAAGGAAGGCAGGGGCCGACGCCGCCGACGCCGTCGTCGTTCGCTCGCGGTCGCAATCGGTCAGCGTTCGTCTTGGCAAGGTCGAGGGAACGGAATCCTCCGAAAGCGACGATTTTTCCCTGCGCGTCTTCATCGGCAAACGCGTCGCCAGCGTTTCGGCCAATCCGGGCTTCGATCTGCAGGCGCTTGCCGAACGCGCCGTCGCCATGGCCAGGGTTTCCCCGGAGGATCCCTTCGCCTGCCTCGCCGATGAGGCGAACCTTGCGAAATCCTATCCCGACCTGCAATTGTTCGATGCCACCGAGGTGTCCTCCGAGATGCTGCGCGAGGCAGCTCTCGCCGCCGAGGCGGCGGCTCTTGCGGTCAAGGGTGTGACCAATTCCTCCGGCGCCGGCGCATCCGCCGGCATGGGCGGCCTTGTCCTCGCCACCTCGCACGGTTTTGCGGGCAGCTATATGGGCTCCCGTTTCGGCCATTCCGTCAGCGTCATCGCCGGCGAAGGCACCGGCATGGAACGCGATTATGATTTCGACACCCGGCTCTATTATGCCGAGCTCGACGACCCCGCCGACATCGGCCGCCGTGCCGGCGAACGGGTGGTGAAGCGTATCAATCCGCGCCAGGTGCCGACCGGCAAGAACGTCACCGTCATCTTCGACCCGCGTATCGCCCGCGGCTTCGTCGGCCATATCGCCGGCGCGATCAATGGCGCCGCCGTCGCCCGCAAGACCAGCTTCCTGCGCGACAGGATGGGTCAGCAGGTGCTGAAGTCGGGCCTGTCGATCACCGACGATCCGCTGATCGTGCGCGGCCCCGCCTCGCGACCCTTCGACGGCGAGGGTGTGTCCGGCGAGCGGCTGGTGATGATCGAGGACGGTGTTCTGAAGCACTGGTTCCTTTCGACCTCGACCGGCCGCGAGCTCGGACTTCAAACCAATGGCCGCGGCGTGCGCGGCGGCACCGCCGTTTCGCCGTCCTCCACCAACCTTGCGCTGGAACCCGGCGACATCTCGCCGGAGGACCTGATCCGCAGCGTCGGCAACGGCTTCTACGTCACCGAATTGATCGGCCACGGCGTCAACATGATCACCGGCGAATACAGCCGCGGCGCCACCGGCTTCTGGATCGAGAACGGCGAGCTCACCTTCCCGGTGTCCGAGGTGACGATCGCCTCGAACCTCAAGGACATGTTCATGCGCCTGACGCCGGCCAACGACATCGACCGCAAGTTCGGCGTCGCCGCACCCACCTTCGCCATTGAAGGCATGACGCTCGCAGGACAGTGAAAAAGGGGCAGAAGGAAACGAATAACGCGATGAGCGATAGGGAAAAGCTCCGCTGGCAGGGCGATCTCGCCTTGATCGCCGAGGCTGCGAGGGAGGCCGGCGCGGTCGCCTTCGGCTTCTTCAACCAGTCTCCCGAGGTCTGGTGGAAGAATGACGATCGCTCTCCCGTCAGCGCCGCCGATTTCGCCGCCAACAAGACGCTGGAATCGATCCTGCGCAAGGCGCGGCCGGATTATGGCTGGCTGTCTGAAGAAACCGACGACGATGCCGAGCGCCTCTCGCGCGAGACGCTGTTCATCATCGATCCGATCGACGGCACACGCGCCTTCCTCGGCGGGCAGAAGGTCTGGTGCGTCAGCGTCGCGGTCGTCCATCGCGGCCGCCCGGTCGCCGGCGTGCTCTACGCCCCGGCACTCGAAGAGCTTTACGAAGCCGTCGAGGGCGGCCCGGCGCTGAAGAACGGCGAGCCGCTCACCGTTTCGGCCGCCTTGTCGGAGGAGATGCGCCGGCTGGCGATCGGCGAAGATCTGCTGAAGACCTTTCCACCGGCGTTTCGCGAACAGGTGAGGCGCGAGAAATACATTCCCTCGCTTGCCTATCGTATTGCCATGGTGGCGGACGGACGGCTCGACGGCACGTTCGTCAAGGGCAATTCGCATGATTGGGACCTTGCCGCCGCCGATCTGATCCTGGCTTGCGCCGGCGGCCGCCTCGTCGACCTCGACGGAAATCCGATCGTCTACAATCGCGCCGAAGTCACCCACAAGGTGCTGTGTGCGGCGCCAGCGCCGCACATCGATGAGTTCCTCGCGGCCTTTGCCGGGCGACGAGACAGTTGACGTTTCCGTCAAAATCCCGCAGATGGGGTGGCGGAGGAGAATGGGCAGAAAGAGAACAAGAAAATGACTGACTCCGGTGACAAGAAGCAGCTTTTGCATCTCGTTTTTGGCGGCGAACTGGAAAGTCTCGATGACGTCCAGTTCCGTGATCTGAAGGGTCTCGATATCGTCGGCATCTTTCCCGATTATGCCACGGCGCTGACGGCCTGGAAGGCAAAGGCGCAGCAGACGGTCGACAATGCGCATATGCGCTACTTTATCGTCCACATGCATCGTTTGCTCGATCCGCAGGAAAAGGCCGGGGGTCACTGACCCCGGCGATCGGCCGCGGCTTGTGTCGGCGGCCTGCCGTTCGTCGCGCCGGGCTTCGTGCATCGGCCGTCCGTCGATCCGGATCGTTTGACGCATTCTGAACAAACTAATCGGCCATCTCGGCCGCAACGATAATCAGGGAATGGGTTTGATGTCGATCGTCTTGGATCGGAGGCTGGCGCAATGAGCTCCCGGATGGCGCGGTTCGGTCTGAGCGCATATCGTCTGGCGGGAACCGTAGCCTCTCCTGTCGTCGGCCTTTATATCACCTACCGCACGGCCAAGGGCAAGGAAGACCGCGCGCGCCGCCTGGAACGCTTCGGCTATCCGAGCGCCAACCGGCCGCAAGGCCCGCTCGTCTGGTTTCATGCCGCAAGTGTGGGCGAAACCAATGCCGTCATTCCGCTGATCCGCGAAATCCGCCGCCGCGATATCCACGTCATCCTGACGACCGGCACCATCACCTCGGCGAGACTCGCCGCCGAGCGCCTCGGCGATGAAGCGATCCATCAATATGTGCCGCTCGATCTGAAGCCGTCGGTCAGCCGCTTTCTCGATTATTGGCAGCCCGATTGCGCCATCATCGCCGAATCCGAGATCTGGCCGGCAACCGTGCTGGAGCTCGGCCGCCGCCGCATTCCGCAGATCCTGATCAATGCCCGCATGTCGGACCGCTCCTTTGCCCGCTGGCGCCGCCGCCCATCGATTGCCGAAGCCCTGTTCGAAAATCTCGCCCTCGTCATCGCCCAGTCGGATATCGATGCCGAACGTTTCCGTGATCTCGGCGCCGTTCCCGTCATCACCTCGGGCAATCTCAAGGTCGATACCGACGCTCCGCCCTATGACAGCGCCGTCCTCGCCCGCTACAAGAAGCAGATCGGCGATCGTAAGACCTGGGCGGCGATTTCGACCTTCGACGGCGAGGAGAATGCCGCCGGCATCGTCCATCGCGCCTTGAAGGAACGCGATCGCCAGTTGACGATCATCGTGCCGCGCCATCCCGAACGCAGCGACGAGATCGAGGCGGCTCTGGTCAAGCAGGGCCTCAAGGTCGCCCGCCGCACCCGCGACGACGTCCTGTCGGCGGATGTCGATATATTCCTCGGCGATACGATCGGTGAAATGGGCCTTTATCTTCGCCTGACGGAGATCGCCTTCGTCGGCCGTTCGCTGTTTGCCGAAGGCGGACAGAACCCGCTGGAGCCGGCCATGCTTGGCTGCGCCATCCTCTCCGGCGGCAATGTGCAGAATTTCCGCGAGGCCTATCAGAAGCTCGCCCGCAGCGGCAGCGCCCGCATGGTGCGCGATACCGAAATGCTGGCCAAGGGCGTGCATTACCTTTTGATCAACGACGACGCCCGCCGCAAGATGATCGAAGCCGGCATCGCCACCGTGCACGAGATGCGCGGCGCGCTCACGGCGACGGTGAAGGGGCTGGAACCCTATATCAATCCGCTGACGGTCAAGGCGCGCCTGTTGCCCAAAGCCGTCGCCCAGCTCTGAGGAGGCGCGATGTCGGGCCCGGCGCGTATCAAAGGCATCCTCTTCGACAAGGACGGCACGCTGCTCGATTATGACGAGAGCTGGTTGCCGGTCAATCGCGAGCTTGCCCGCATCGCCGCCGAGGGCGATCCGCTTCTCGCAGACCGGTTGCTCTTGGCTTGCGGCATGGATCCTCAGACCGGCCATATCGTTCCCGACAGCCTGCTTGCTGCCGGCAATACCCGCCAGATTGCCGAGGGGCTCGTCGCCGCCGGCTCGATGGTCGATGTCGGCGAATTGACTGTCCGCCTCGACGATCTCTTTTCCGGCGCTGCCGAGTTTTCCGTGCCGGTGACCGACCTCGCCGGCTTCTTCGCCAGGCTGCACCAGCGCGGCTTCAAGCTCGGCGTCGCCTCCAGCGACAATGAACGCTCGATCCGCCAGACGGCCGAACGCTTCGGTTTTGCCCGATATGTCGATTACATCGCCGGCTACGACAGCGGCTTCGGCGTCAAGCCGGAACCCGGCATGGTGCTCGGCTTCTGCGCCGCGACCGGACTTTTGCCGGAAGAGGTCGCGATCGTCGGCGACAACAATCATGATCTGCACATGGGCCTGAATGCCGGGACGGGGCTGAGGATCGCGGTGCTGACCGGCACCGGCTCGCGGGCTTCGCTTGCCGCCGCTGCCGATCATGTGCTCGACGATATCACCGCCATCGAGACATTGCTGCCGGACCTGCAGCCCGCCTAAACCGCGTCGCGGTCTTGGCAAGGACTTGCATTTTCACCGGTTTTGGCTTCTCAATCCGGCCGGTCGAAAAGCAAGGGGCCGGTTCTGAAGCCGGGCAGGGGAGCGGGACGGCAAGATGATATCCGAAGCGCCGCCGTTCTGGTGGAGGAAAGCCGATTGGCGGGCCTGGATGCTGGCGCCGCTTTCCTTTCTCTACGGCCGCGTCGCCGGCTACCGCATGGCCCATGCGCGCCGCGCCTCTGTTTCCGTTCCCGTCATCTGCGTCGGCAATTTCACCGTCGGCGGCGCCGGCAAGACGCCGACGGCGCTGACGATCGCCCGCGCCGCCAAGGCGAAAGGCCTCAAACCCGGCTTTCTCAGCCGCGGCTACGGCGGCTCCCTCGACGTGACGACGGTGGTCGATCCGCAGCATCATCGGGCCGTCGCCGTCGGCGACGAGCCGCTGCTGCTTGCCCAGGAGGCGCTGACGGTGATTTCCCGGCGGCGCATCGAGGGGGCTCGGCGCCTGGTCGCGGAAGGCGCCGACCTCATCATCATGGATGACGGTTTCCAGAGCGCCCGGCTGGCGATCGACTATGCCCTGCTCGTCATCGACGCGACGCGCGGCCTCGGCAACGGCCATATCGTGCCGGCCGGCCCGGTGCGCGCGCCGATCCGCCAGCAGCTGCGCTCGGCGACGGCTTTGCTGAAGGTCGGCGGCGGCCATGCCGCCGACAGGATCGTCCGCATGGCGGCGCGCGCGGCAAAACCTTATTTCACCGCATCGCTCAAGGTGCGCGGCGACGATCGGCTCGCCGGCATCAGGGTGCTGGCCTTTGCCGGCATCGCCGATCCCGGCAAATTCTTCCGTACCGTCGAATCGCGCGGCGCCGAAATCACAGTCGCCAAGACCTTCGGTGACCACGAGCACCTGACCGAGGAGGAGATCGGCGACATCCTGACGACCGCCGAGCGCCAGGATCTTCTGATCGTGACTACCTCGAAGGATTTCGTCCGCCTCGCCGGCCATCACGGCAAGGCGGCGGAGTTGGCGCAAAAGTGCCGGGTGATCGAGGTCGACATGGTCTTCGACGATCACCTCGCCCCCGGGCTGATCATCGACCGGGCAATTGTCGCCTGCCGCGAGCGGCGCCTGCGGGAGATGAAGGCCGGAAACCCGTAAAGCGCGTCGCGTCAAATATGATTCATGCGACGCGCTTTAGCCCTTTGTTTTGATGCATGTCGTTATCCCGGAACCGCTGCACACTTCCGGGCGACATGCATTAAACCGGGATTGGACGGATAGCGGCCTGTCCGTCTCCTGCGCGCGGAATCGGCAGGCCGCCGTCGAAGGGCGCTATTTCAGCGGCAAAAACAGCTCCGCGACCGCCTCATGCTCCGCCACTTCAGGGAAGAAGCGCAACCGCTGGCAATAGATCGGAAAGTCGCGCGCTTCTTCGCCGCTGGCCGGCAGCCAGTCGCGATAAAGGTAGAGCGCGGCGGGCTCCAGGTTGTCGGTGTTGCCGACGACGCGCAGCACCGCGCAGCGTCCGCCGGGAATCTCGCCGGCCTTGATCTCACCGCCGTCCGCCTCGATTGGTTTGTCCAGCCCGACACAAAGGTCCACGCTATAATCGGCGGGCGACGCGGGACGCCGCTCGGAGCGCCAGATATTGAAGGTCGGATTTGTCTTGGGGTGCAGGCCGGCGCCCTGGCGCCAGGCGATGAAGCGCTGGATGGTGGCGCCGAGCGTTGCGGGATCGCCCCGATGCTCCATGATCGCCACCGGCGTGGGAGGCACATCGCGGATCGTCACGTCGTCAATGGTAAAAGTCTTCTGCATGAGCTTGCTCCTGGCGTTGTTGAGAGGCCCGAAGGCCACAAGCCACGGCTCCCAGTCGGGAGACTTCCGGAAAGACGAAGGCGATTGGCCGAACCGTTGCCGAAAGGCGCGGGCGAAGCCATCAGGGCCGTCGTAGCCGGCTTCCATCGCTATATCGGTGACGCTTTGGGCATCCCTGTAGGCTAGCTGGTATGAAGCGCGCTTCATCCTGGCGAGCTGGATATAGCGATGCACGGATAGACCAAAGGTCGCCGTGAACTGCCGATGGAAATGATATTTCGAGTAGGCTGCGACATTGCTCAGCGCATCCAGGTCCAGATCATCGTCCAGATGCCGGTCTATGTGATCCAGCACCCGCTGCATGCGGGCATGGTAGTTTTGAAGCGCCGCCTTCATCATCCCGTCCTCCGTGGCGGCACCAGCTAAACCTTGGCGGACATGACGCGCTCGACCGATCTTGCGGTTTTGTCACGGGTCGCAGAACGGCCAAAGGCCGTTTGCGGTCACGCCAATTACAGGAGGAACGGCGAGAATGCTCTAACGCCGCTGGTTCGGCAGCACGCCGGCACGTTTGTCGGCTTCGATCGCCGAGATCACGTCGGCATAGGGCTCCTGGCGGGCGACGCTCCAGTAGCGCAGCTCGTCGAGCGGGATTTGTTTTCCGGTCATCGCGCAGACGACGTAGGAGCCGGGCGAGAGAATCTGGAAATCGCCGTCGAGATAGCGGATCTTCGCCTCGCGGTTTCCGTGCCCTTCGAACAAATTCATGCGCTCCGTTCCCTGCTGCCTGTCATGCGTCTGCCATACTCCCGCAACAGCGGCTTTGCCAGCTTTTTTAGCTTCTGCCGAAAAGCCGCTCGATATCGCTGAGCTTCAATTCGATATAGGTCGGCCGGCCGTGATTGCACTGGCCGGAGCCGGGCGTCACTTCCATTTCTCTCAGCAGCGCGTTCATTTCCTCCGGCCGCAGCCGTCGTCCGGAGCGAACCGATCCATGGCAGGCCATGGTCGCCGCCACATATTCGAGCTTGGCCGACAGGCCGGACGCCGTGTCCCATTCAGCGATCTCGTCGGCAAGCTGGCGGATGAGGCCGTGGGCGTCGACCTCGCCGAGCATCGCCGGCGTTTCGCGCACGGCAATCGCCCCGGGGCCGAAGCGTTCGATCGCCAGTCCCAGTTCCGAAAGCTCGGCCGCATGCTGCATCAGCCGGTCGCAATCCTCCTCAGGAAGGTCGATGATCTCAGGGATGAGCAGCACCTGCGAGGCCAGCCGCTTCGAATGCAGCGCTTTGCGCATCGCCTCGAACACCAGCCGCTCATGTGCCGCATGCTGGTCGACGATGACGAGCCCGTCCTCGGTCTGGGCGACGATGTAGTTGGCGTGGATCTGGGCTCGCGCGGCGCCGAGCGGATAGCGCCCGGTTGCTTCGGGAGAGGCCGGTTCGGAAGCGGCCGGCTGGGCCGAAGCCGGCGGCTCGGCCCGCGCCGTCGGCATTGATAGCCCGTCGAAGGACGCCTGAGGCCGTTCACTGAGACCGCTTGCCGGCTGGTAGGGCCGGAAGGGCGAGGTTTCGGCCGACCATGGCGCCTGCGGCCGCTGCGCATAGGATTGGAAGCCGGGGCGGAAGGCGCGCAGCATGTCGCTCGCTCCTGTTGTCGCCGCCCGGCCGCCGTCGCGCGCGAGCGCCTCGCGGATGGCGCCGACGATCAGGCCGCGCACCAGGCCCGGGTCGCGGAAGCGCACGTCGGATTTTGCCGGATGCACGTTGACGTCGACGAGAGCCGGATCAAGCGTGATCGACAGCACCGCCACCGGATAGCGTCCTGAAGGGATCGTCTCGGCATAGGCGCCGCGGATCGCCGAGAGGATCAGCTTGTCCTGCACCGGCCGGCCGTTGACGAAGGCATATTGATGAGCGGAGTTGCCGCGGTTGAAGGTCGGCACGCCGGCAAAGCCGGTCAGCGCGATATCCTCGCGCACGGCGTCGAGGAGAATGGCGTTGTCGCGGAATTCCTTGCCGAGCACCTGCGCCATGCGCGCCAGATGATCTTCGCCGGTCGCCGGAAATTCCAGCGTCGTGCGGTCCGAACCCGACAGCACGAAGCGCACGGCGGGAAAAGCGATCGCCATGCGCTTGACGATCTCGGTAATGGCGCCGGCCTCGGCCTTTTCGCTCTTCAGGAATTTCAGCCGCGCCGGCGTGGCGAAGAACAGGTCGCGCACTTCGACGATGGTGCCGGGATTGGCGGCGGCCGGCCGGAGATGCACGATCTTGCCGCCGGCAACAGTGATCTCGTGGCCGCCGGCGCTGTCGCGCCTGCGGCTGGCGATGCTGAGCCTGGCGACGGAACCGATTGACGGCAGAGCCTCGCCGCGAAAGCCGAGCGTGCGGATATCCTCGAGCGTCTCGGATATCTTCGAGGTGCAGTGGCGCCGGACCGCCAGTTCCAGATCGGCCGCCTCCATGCCGGAGCCGTTGTCGCTGACCCGCAGCAGCGCCTTGCCGCCGCCCGCCGTGGCAATCTCGATGCGCGTCGCCCCGGCGTCGAGCGCATTTTCGATCAGTTCCTTGGCGGCGCTCGCCGGCCGTTCGATGACCTCGCCGGCGGCAATCTGGTTGATGAGCGTTTCGGAAAGCTGTCTGATGGCCATGGGCTATTTTCGGGGATTCGCGGGCTGGAGGGAAGGGGATTTCATAGGCTTTACAGAAGCGTGATCTGCGGCTCCCCAGTTTCGACGATCGGCAGTGTTAAGCCGGTTTTAACAGAAAAATGGCATTTTTATTCATATACCTCCGGAAGCTGCGAAAATCGAACAGATGTGGGACGCAATAGAATGAGTGCCGGCTTCGAAAAGGCGGACACGTCATCGGAAATCGACGGGACTCCCGCCGAGGCCGATCTGCAGACGGCGCTTTTCGATGTCGTGTGCGATGGTCTTTCGGCAGCGTTCATCATCTACGACAAGAACGATCACCTGATCTTCGCGAGCCGCCAGATCCTCGAATTCTTCCCGCTGCCGGCCGAGATGCTGAAGCCGGGCACGCGGCTGCGCGATTTCCTGGGCGCGATTTACGATACCGGCGTTCGCCAGCAATATGACGTCAGGCAGGGCGGCTCGCTCAGCCGCGAGGACTGGCTGTCGCAGAAGATCGCCTCGCATTGGCGCGAGCGCTTCGACGCCGTCGAGCGCCATGGCGCCGACAGCTGGGTCCGCTTCGTCAAGCGCAGGCTGCCGGGCGGTTACGGCGTCACCATCGTCTCCGACATTTCCGAGGACAAGAAGCGCGAGGAGCAGTGGCGCTCGGATCTGGAACGGGTGCAGCTCACCGAGGACATTCTCGACAATCTGCCGTTTCCGCTTTTCGTCAAGGACCACAACCTTACCTATGTCGCGGTCAATCTCGCCTTCTGCGAGAAATACCAGACCACCGCCGACGAGGTGCTCGGGCGCAAGAGTGGCGACCTTTTTTCCCCCGAGATCGCCAAACGCTTCGAAGAGAGCGACCGTCACGTGCTGGAGACCGGCGAAATGTCGGTCTCCCGCCAGCGGCAGATCTCCCGTGACGGCATCGAGCGCGACATCGTTAGCCGCAAGCACCGTATCGGCAAGCCCGGTCGCTATTTCCTGGTGTCGACGACGCAGGACCTGCCGCGCGACGGCGCCGATCTCGAGGAGTTCGACCGCGCCTCGGCGATCACCACCTCCGCCAACCAGAGCTATCGCCGCGCCTATGTGCCGGTGCCGAGCGCGGTGGAGCGCCGCGAGCCGGCGGCGATGGAAGCGATCGTTCCGGAGAATTTTTCCGGCCGCAAGATCCTCGTCGTCACCGCCGACCTCGCCGCCGAGGTCGCGGCTTTGCGCACGCTGTCGAAATACGGTTTCGAATCCTGTTCGGTGCGCGGCGAGGACGAGGAGGAGCGCTTCCTGGAAATCGCCACCTCCTCCGGCATCTCGCTCGATCTCTTGATCATCGACAACCAGATGGGCATGCGCTGCCTCGAGCTTGCCGAGCAATACGGCATCCCGGCGCTCGTCATGGACGGCTTCCAGATCGCCAACGAGCTCACCTTCCAGATCGCTCGCCATTTCAATCGCAACAGCCGCAACAACGGCGCCGGCACGGATGCCGATTGGGAAATCAGCATCTCCGACGACGCGGTCGGCCTGCAGGTTCTCGTCGCCGAAGACAATGATATCAACCAGATCGTCTTCACACAGATCCTCGAGGGCCTCGGTTATCGCCATATGATCGCTGCGACCGGCGACGAGGTCGTGCGCCTCTGGGCCGAACACAGGCCGCAGGTGGTGCTGATGGATATTTCCCTGCCGGGCTTCAACGGCTTCGAAGCCGCGCGCCTGATCCGGCAGATGGAGGAAGCAGGGGGCGCAGCCCGCACTCCGATCATCGGCGTGCTCACCCAGGCCTTCGAGCGCGATCGAGCCGAATGCGCCAAATCGGGCATGGACGACGTCATCATGAAACCCGTCAGCCCCGACATGCTCGAGGCGATATTTCAGAAATATTTGGTGGAAGAGGGCGTTCGGGTTCGAACGAGCGCGTGATACTGAAAAATATGGCCGCCTTCTGGTGAAGGCATCCTGCTCTCGCCGATAGCGTCAATCCCTTAAATTTGGGGCGAATCGGGCTGTCAGGGCGACTGATTTACTAGCGAATTGTTAAGAAATGCCGGTCATTCTTTGCTCGGCTGCGGAGGAAAGCTCGGGTTTGGATGATGAAATCGGCGGACATGGCTTCCTTGACCGTGAGTCACAATGAGCTTCAGGCGATGGCCTATACCGATCCGCTGACCGGATTGGGAAACCGCAATCGCATGCGCGAGAAGGTCCAGCAGATTTCCGCCGAGCGCGCCAGCGATCCGGCTCCCTTCACCATCGGCATTGCCAATCTCGACAGCTTCAAGCCGATCAACGATCTTTTCGGCTCCTCGGCCGGCGATGAAATCCTCTGCCAGGTCGCCCATCGCCTCAAGGCCTGCATTCCGGACGGCGCGCTGGTCACCCGTCACGACGGCGACGAATTCGCCTTCGTGCTGCCGCTGATTTTCGAGCGGGCGAGCGCGGAGAAATTCGGCCAGATGATCCGCGAGGTGCTGTCGGCGCCCTATGATCTCGGCGACCGCAACGTCCGTCTCTCCGCCTCCTTCGGCTTTGCCATCTACCCCTTTGCCGGAGAGGACTGCGAGGAGCTGTTGAAGAGCGCCGAAACGGCTCTCTATCGGTCCAAGCGCCGCGGCCGCGGCCAGATCACCGTCTATTCGCGTGAGATCGCTCAGGAGATGAAGCGCGCCACGCAGCTGGAGCAGGCGCTGAGAAACGCCATCATATCGGACGCGATCGACGTGCATTTCCAGCCGATCGTCTCGTTATCAAACAATCAGGTCGTCGGCTTCGAGGCGCTGGCGCGCTGGAACGATCCCGATCTCGGCTTCGTTTCGCCCGGCGTCTTCGTGCCGCTCGCCGAAGAGCGCGGTTTCATTGACGCTCTGTCGGAAACGCTGCTGCGCAAGGCCGCGGAAGCAGCACTTTCCTGGCCGCGCGAACTCTTCCTGTCGTTCAATCTTTCTTCGGCGCAGCTGATGGATCCCGGCACGAGCGGCAGCATCCTGTCGATCCTCGGCCGGGTCGGTTTCGATCCGCATCGTCTGGAACTGGAGATCACCGAGACGGCGGTGATGGGGTCGGCCGACACCGCCCACCGCATCATCGCCGATCTGCGCGCCGCCGGCGTGCGCATCTCGCTCGACGATTTCGGCACCGGCCAGTCGAGCCTCGGGCGTCTGCGCGACTTCATCTTCGACAAGATCAAGATCGACCGTGCCTTCGTCTCGCGCATCAATTCCGACCGCGCCTCCGAACACATCATCAAGGCGATCCTTGCCATGTGCGACGGCCTGGAACTGGAAGTCGTGGCCGAGGGGATCGAGGACTACGCCGAGGCGGTGAAGCTGCGCACGCTTGGCTGCGGCATGGGCCAGGGCTATCATTTCGGCCGCCCGGCCGATGGCATCGCCACGCTGCGTTTCCTGCACGAGAACTACTACGACACGGCGATGACCGAGCGCGTCAGCGCATAAGCATTCCGCTTGCCATTCCGTTCAATGATACCGCCAACAAAGCAATGGCGCCCCTAGGAGCGCCATCGCCTACGCTATACTACCGCGCGCGGTTTACTTAGGCGTGGTCGAGCCGGTTGCCGTTGTATCGGTACCAGGTGCGGCCGGGGCCTTTTCTGCGGACTGCATTGCCAGCGTCTTGAACTCAGGCGCTGCCTTCAGCGATTCAGCCGTCTCGGTGGTCGTCAGCTTGAGGCTGCCGTCCTGGGTGTTCTGAGCGATGGCAATCTTATCCATCGGCACCGCGACGTTCTTTTCGCCGATGCCCAGGAAGCCGCCGACGCCGACGATCGCAGCAACGATGCCGCCGTCCTTCTTGAGGATGAGGTCGTTGATGCTGCCGATGCTTTCATTGTTGGGGTTATAGACCGACTGGCCGATATAGGTGTTGGCGCTGATCTGATCCGCAGCCTGCTCCGTCAGATAGCTGCCCTGAGCCATATCCGTGCTCGGTGCTGTGGTGGCCGGGGCCTGTGCGGCATCGCCTGCGGGTTTGGTGACGTCAGGGGTTACCGGCTTGGGGGCAGCCGGATCAGCCGGCGCTGTCTGGGTCGGAGCGGCGGGATCCGCAGGCTGCGGCGCGGTCTGCGAGAAGGCCGCCGGTGCGAAAGCCGTGGCAAACAGCGCGCCAGCGGCAACGGTCGTCAAAAGTTTGCGTGTCATTTCGAACCTACTTTCAGTTCCCTAGAGTGATCGCTGACCCGGCAATGGGTATTCCTTGCCGCGCCGGTTCGTAGGGAAAATGAGCGGTGCGCGGATTGGTTCCGGTTGAAAACACGGAAAATTTCTCGATTCTCACGGAACTTTTATCGCGGCATGGCCGCCGAAACGAAAAAGCGCCCCCACTCGGGAGCGCCTTGAATGGCCGTTGTCAGACGCCGTCCTCAGATGACATAGACGGGATCGAACACACCCTTGACCCCGATGCCGAGTTCGAGCAGCGCGCCGGCCGAGGGCTGGGCCGAACGGGCGTCCTCGTCGAGCCCTTCCCAGGCTGTCGTCACCGCCAGCCGGTCGCCATTGACGCCGATGAAGGCGGGGCAGGATGGCTGGACGGCGGGGACCTTGTAGCGCGAGATGCGCAGACCGTCGGGATTGTAACGATCGACAACGCCGGCGCCCCAGCGGGCGTTCCAGATATAGCCGTCGGCATCGACCACCGAGCCGTCGATGTCGCCTGGCTCGTTCATGCTGTCGACGAGCACGATCGGCTCGCCCGCCGGCAGGCCGGTATGCGGGTCGACCATGACGCGCATCAGCCGGTTGATGCGGGAATCCGTATAATAGCCGATCGTGCCGTCGGGCGAGAAGCAGATCGAATTCGGAATGCTGATACCGTTGAAGATCTTCGTCACCTTGCCGCTCGCGACATGATAGATGGCGCCGGCCTGGTTTTCCGCCCGCTTGCTCATCGTGCCGATCCAGAGCGCACCGCAAGGGTGGGTGCGGCCGTCGTTCGAGCGGTTTTCCGGCCTGTCGTTTTCGAGCGCGGCGTAGAAGGTGAGGTTGCCGCTTGCGAGATCGCGCACGAAAAGCCCTTCTTCCGTCGCGATCAGCTGCCGTCCGGCGTCGATGCGGGCCAGCACGCTTGCCATCACCGGCAGCGGGTGCACCTTTTTCTCGCCCGTCGCCAGTCTGAGTTCGTGCAACTCCTTGCCGAGGATGTTGAACCACCAGACCGTATTGCTGTCCGGATCATAGGTCGGCCCTTCGCCGAGGACGGAATTGGTGTTGCAAAGGGTCTTGCCTTCGAACTCGTAAATCTCGGTCATACGCTCACGCTCCCATGGCTGCATCATAGGCGTAAATGGTCGTCTTGGCACGCTCGGCAACCTCTGCCGCGGTCATTCCCGGCTTGTAGAGGCTGGTGCCGAGGCCGAAGGCGAAGATGCCGGCCTTGGTGTAATCGGCGAAATTCTTGTCTGATACGCCGCCGACGGCGGCAATCGTCAGTTCCGGCGGCAGGATCGCGCGGATCGCCGTGATCCCGGAAGGACCGAGCACGCTCGCCGGAAAGAATTTGAGCCCGGTGGCGCCGGCCCGCGCCGCGGCCAGCGCCTCGGTCGGCGTGAAGACGCCGGGCATCGTCACCATGCCGTATTGGCGCGCCCGGATGATCACCTCGGGCTCGACATTCGGCGTCACCAGCAGCTTGCCGCCGGCCGCATTCAGGCTGTCGACCGCCTCGACCGTCAGCACCGTGCCGGCGCCGATCAGCACCTCGGGCGGCGCCATTTTGGCGGCGATCTCGATCGATTTGAACGGCTCCGGCGAGTTGAGCGGAATCTCGATCGCCGTCAGGCCGTTGTCGATCAGCGCGCCGACGACGCTTTCGGTCTCGTCCGGCCGGATGCCGCGCAGGATGGCGATCAGCGGGCGCTTCATGTCGGGGAAGGGGATACGGTTCATCGTGTCAGCTTTCTCAATTCGGCCAGATGGCGTCGGCGGCGGCCGACAGCCCGCGGCGCACGGCGGCGTCCGCATCGATGGCGGTGAAGGCGAGGGAGAGGGTTTTGAAGGCCTGTTCGTAGAGCGCCTGCAGGCGTCCGGAGGCGACGAGGGTGATGCCTGAGTTGGCGGCATCCTGCAGCGCACCGGCGATTTCGAGGCCGATCAGCGTGCCGGAGAGCCGGGCTTGCGCGGCTGCGGCGGTGATCCCGTGCAGCAGCTGGCCGGAGCGGGCGGTAAAGAGCAGGTTGGTCGCCAGGGCCGGCTTGGCGAAGGCGGCCGAGACCGCCGCCTCGAAGGCCGCCGCATCGGCCGGCTGCGCCTCGGCCCCGGCAACGGCATGCGCAAGGATCGTGTGTTTGCTGACCGCGTCGAAGAGCTCGCCGGTCATGAAGGTGGAAAAGCCGCTGACCTTGCCGTCGCTGACATGCACCCATTTCGAATGGGTGCCGGGCATGCAGACCGCCTGGGCGCCGGCACTCGTGCTGCCGAGTGCGCCGAGAAGCTGGGTTTCCTCGCCGCGCATGACGTCGGGTGTCGCCGCCTGGCGCTGGGCAAGGCCCGGCAGAATGCGGATATCGCGGCTTTCGCCGGGCACGGAAACCGCGCCGGTGAGGATGGCGGCAAGCGGCGTGGGCACGTCGATATAACCGGCCTCGATCCAGCCCTGCCTGGCGCCGGCCATGCCGCAGACGATCACCGGCAGGTTTTCCGGTGCCGCGACGGCGGCGAGATGGCTGGCAAGCACGGCGGAAAAGCCGGTTTTTGCGGCGCTCGTCATGCCTTCGCCGCTGCGGCGCTCGGCAAGGACGCTGCCGTCCCGGCCGATCAGCCACAGCCGGAAGCTGCTGGTGCCCCAGTCCACCGCGACATAAGCGGGATTCGTCATTACAGAATGCCTCCATCGACAATCAGGGACTGGGCGGTCATTCCAGCCGCGCAGTCGGATGCAAGAAACAGGCAGGGACCGACGATCGCATCGGCTTTGAGCGCGACCTTCAGGCATTGCTGCTCGACCGAGCGGGCGATGCTCTCTTCGGTCAGCCACAGCTGCATCTGCCGTTCGGTGACGACCATGCCGGGCAGGATGCAGTTGACCCGGATATTCTCCGGCCCGAGCCTGCCGGCCATGCTCTTCGTCAATCCGACGACCGCAGCCTTCGCCGCCGCATAGGCGGGAAAACCGCCCATGTTGAGCTTGAAGGCGATCGACGACATATTGATGATCGCGCCGCCGCCGGCGGCCCGCATCGATGGCGCCACAGCCTGCGAGGCGAAGAACACATGCCGCAGGTTGACCGCCTGGTTGTTGTCCCAATAGGCCTCGGTGACCGCGTCGAATTCGTGGCGGTCGTCCCAGGCGGCATTGTTGACGAGCACCCGGATCGGCCCTGAAGCGGCAACGACGGTATCGACGGTGCGCCGGATCGCCTCGATGTCGCGCAAGTCGGCATGATAAAAGGAAACCGGATGCGCCGTCTCCCGAGACAGCCTCTCGGCAAGTGCGCGGCCGGCCGCCTCGGCGATGTCGATGAAGGACACCTTGGCGCCCTGGCGCGCAAAACCTTCGACGATCGCCGCACCGATGCCCGATCCGCCGCCGGTCACGAGCACGGTTCGGTCTTTGAACTCCGGAAACTGGGCTGACGTCGCGGTCATCGTCTTCTCCCGAAGAGATATTGTTCCATTATTCGGAACTGAATTTGACTATATGGAATTATCGAATTATGCTGCCCTTTCTGTCAAGGGCGGATGAGACGATGAATGCAAACGGCGACGGCATGGCGCAGCAAGCCCGCGAGACCGGCACACTCGGCAAGCTGATGGTGCTGCTCGATCTCGTCACCCATGCCGATGCGCCGCTGCGTTTTACCGATATCCTGTCGCTTGCCGGCCAGCCGCGCGGCACCCTGCATCGCCAGCTCAGCCACCTAGTCGAGGAGGGGTTGCTCGAACTCGATGGCGACGGCCGCTATGCGCCGGGCCTGCGCCTGCTCGATTTCGCCGCCCGCAGCTGGGCGCGCAACGAATTCCGCCTGATCGCCGAACCGCATCTTGTCGATCTGCAGCAGGCGACCGGCGAGACCGTGCATCTCGGCGTTCTGAGAGGCCAGTCGATCATCTACCTCGACAAGGTCGAGGGCCGCCAGCCGGTGCGCATGTATTCGCAGATCGGCAATGCCTCGCCCTGTTACTGCACCGGCGTCGGCAAGGCGGCGCTATCGCTGCTTCCGGCCGAAAGCCTGGCCGATCTCCTCGCCGGCGTCAATTTCACCCGCTTTACCGCCGCCACCCACGCTTCGCCAGCAAGTCTGCTCGCCGAAATCCGTGAGATCGCCGATCAGGGCTATGCTTTCGATCGTGAGGAGCACGAGGCCGGCATCCGCTGCATCGCCGCACCCATCTGGTCGGAGGATCGGACTTTTCTCGGCGGTGTCTCGATCACCGGCCCGGCCTACCGCCTGTCGATGGAACTTCTCGCCCAATGGGTCGTTCCGGTTCAGCGCGCAGCCGGAAGGATCATGGAAGGCATGCGCATCCGCCTCGGCCCGCGTCGCTAGCATGATGCGATGAGCAGCGGTCCGGGGATAACGCATGTATAAGACAAAAGACTAAAACGGAAAAAATTGAGATTTGCCGGCGAATCACGACAACTGGAAATAGTCCGCGAAATCGACAACACTTATCGGCCGAATGCTTGAACGCCGCGGCCGATTGTATGACCCGCAGCAATCGTCATCCTCCGATGCAAGCGAACGGCCGCGGCGCCGAAGATGAAGAAATGTGATGGAACCGTTGTCGCAAACATCCACGGTAGACGATTACATCAAGGAAATTGCGGGTCTGAAGACCCAGTTCGACATTTTCCGGTTCATGAAACGCGTGACCGAAGCCTATCGCTGCCGCGCCTTCATGGTTCTCAATCTGCCGCCGATCACATCCCTCGATCTTCAGGGCAGCACCGTCATCACCAGCTGGCCGGCCGAGCTTCTAGCGCTCTACGACCAGGAGGGGTTGATGGTGAACAGCCCGGTTCTGCGGCGGCTGCGAACATCGGCGCGGCCCTTCTTTTACGACATGTCGCGACAGAACTGGCCGCGCGACGACGGCAAGTCCGCCCTCGTCGTCGGGCTGTTCGAACGTTTCAGGATGACGCGTTGCGCCTATTTCCCGACGCATGAGCCCTCCGGCCTGCGCGGCGCCGTCTCCTTCGCCGGCGATCGTGAACCCTTCAGCCCGGCCGAGATGCGCGAGCTTTGTTATATCGCCATCCATGTCTTCGACAGGCTTGCCGAGATCCGCAACCTCGATACCCGCATAACCGATGCGCTGACCGACCGCGAGATCGATTGCCTGAACTGGACGGCGGCCGGCAAGACCAGCGCCGAGATCGCCGAAATCCTGGCGCTGTCCGAGCATACGGTCAATCATTACCTCAACCGTGCCACCAAGAAGCTCGACACCGTCAACCGCACCCAGGCCGTCGCCAAGGCGCTGCGGATCGGCCTGATCAAATAAGGTGCAAAGACGGCGATCCGCTCCGGCCGGGCGCCCAGCGCGTAGGCAGATCGGGGCGTCGTCCCGGCGTTTCCGACCGCGTTTCCCGCTTTTTCCATCTGGCACGCTTTCTGCATCTCTTCTGCCAGAGGTCCGGAGGGGACTTTAATGACCAGCGCCAGCAAATGGCGCGGCCGACACACCACCGTCCGACGCCGATGCCGCTTCTCTCCCGGCCCTCGGCGTCGGCGGCGGTTGTTGCCTTTCGGCACCGCTTCATGCGCAGCTGTTCACGATTTCCCGCTGCCGGTCACTTTTTTCTGGCCTTTTTTTCGGCTTGCGCTAGTTCGCCCCGCATTGCGCCGGTTCTCGGGGAGAGAGACCGTTGCGGCCATCAGGGCGAAAGCCCGGCGGACTTGATGGCCGCAACGGATTTCGAATCCCGGCCGGCGTTTTTCAAAGCCGGCAAATCGATTTTCCTCCCGATGATTTTGTTTGGCGAAGGCGTGCGCCTCCACTATCTGTGATCCAAGAAGAAGCAGTGAGGGTGGAATGACCGACGTCACCAAGGAACAGGTTCTCGAAACGCTGAAGACCGTGCGCGGACCGGATCTCGAGCACGATATCGTCGCGCTCGGCATGGTCTCCGATGTTTTCATCTCCGACGGCAAGGTCTATTTCTCCATCACCGTCCCGGCCGAGCGCGCCAAGGAGCTGGAGCCGATGCGGCTCGCCGCCGAGCGCGTCATCAAGGAAATGCCGGGCGTCAAGGGTGCGCTCGTCACGCTGACGGCGGACAGGAAGGCGGCGGCCGCAGCACCTGCTGCCCGCCCCGCGCCGAACCCGCCGCACGGCCATGCCGGTCATGATCATGGCGGCCACGATCACCAGCATCACGCCCATGCGCCCCAGCAACAGCCGCCGCGGGCCGGCAAGATCGGTGTTCCCGGCATCGGCGCCATCATCGCCGTCGCCTCCGGCAAGGGCGGGGTCGGCAAGTCCACCACCGCCGTCAATCTGGCGCTCGGCCTGCTCGCCAACGGCCTTCGCGTCGGCATTCTCGATGCCGATATCTACGGGCCTTCGATGCCGCGGCTCCTGAAGATATCCGGCCGCCCGACGCAGATCGACGGCCGCATCATCAACCCGATGGAGAATTACGGCCTCAAGGTCATGTCGATGGGCTTCCTCGTCGACGAGGAGACGGCGATGATCTGGCGCGGGCCGATGGTTCAGTCGGCGCTGCTGCAGATGCTGCGCGAAGTCGCCTGGGGCGAGCTCGACGTCCTTGTCGTCGACATGCCGCCCGGCACTGGCGATGCGCAATTGACCATGGCCCAACAGGTGCCGCTTGCTGGCGCCGTCATCGTCTCCACGCCGCAGGATCTCGCTTTGATCGATGCCCGCAAGGGCCTCAACATGTTCCGCAAGGTCGAGGTGCCGGTGCTCGGCATCGTCGAGAACATGAGCTATTTCATCGCGCCCGACACCGGCACCCGGTACGACATCTTCGGTCACGGCGGCGCCCGCAGGGAGGCCGAGCGCATCGGCGTGCCCTTCCTTGGCGAAGTGCCGCTGACGATGAATATCCGTGAAACCTCCGACGCCGGCACCCCGCTCGTCGCCTCCGACCCGAACGGCGTCGTCGCCGGCATCTATCGCGGCATCGCCGCCAAGGTCTGGGAGCAGCTTGCCGGCCAGTCCCGGCGCCCGGCGCCGGCGATCGTCTTCGAATAGCGCGGAACCGGCGCAGGGACATAGAGGAAGGTCAAGCGCCGAATCACCGCCGCGATCACCCCAATTGTGGGGGAAACGTGGTGAAAAGCCGTGCTTCACGGAAGATGTCTTGATTATTTCACGGCTTTGCTTCATATGCCGCGGCGCCATGATGGCGTTGCTGCAGATGCTCAATGACGGCCGTCTTCGTTTCGAAGGGTCCGGCCCGCCTGCAAGATCGAAGGATTGGTAACTGCGATGCGGTGGAGCACAATGCGCATGCTGGCCTTGAAGGCCGGATGCAGCCGGAGTTTTATGAACTTTCTTGATCCGCTTCCGTTTGGACCTGGGACGAGCGACCTTCGCGGCGCCGCGATGGCGGCCGCATGGAAAGGCTTTCGATGAAAATGGCGATGGCCACGAAGCGTCGTGAGCATCGGAGACACCGCCGGTGATCACCGCTTACTGCTCCAATTGCAAATCGGTCGAGATCCGCGATCTCTCGCAGCCCGCATCCTTTCCCGGGGATGTCGTCTGGATCGATATGGTCGAGCCGAGCCGCGAGGAGGAGCTTTATGTCGAGAAGGTTCTCGGCATCGAGGTTCCGACCCGCGAGGATCTCAAGGACATCGAACCTTCGGCTCGCCTTTACATCGAAAACGACGCCGTCTTCATGACCGCTTCTCTCGTCTGGAAGGCGGAAACCGACGCGCCGACGCTCACCGATGTCGCCTTCATTCTGACCGGAAACCGTCTGGTCACCATCCGTTACGCCCATCCAAAATCCTTTGCGCTGTTCATCGCCGCCCTTCACCGGCTGCCGGAAAACTGGCGCAGCGGCGCGGCCCTTCTCGCCAAGCTCTTGGAGACGATCGTCGACCGCACCGCCGAAATCCTCGAAACCTCCGTCTCGCGCATCGATATTTTGTCGACGCATGTCTTCGGCCGGGCCAAAAGGGTGCGCAAGCCGTCGAACTACCTCGAGCAAAAATTGCGCGACATAGCCGGTCATCACCGCATGATCAGCAAGCTGCGCGATAGTCTCGGCTCGCTGTCCCGGCTTCTGACCTTCTTTCACACGATCCCGGCGATCCAGCAGGACCATGAGGCGAAGGAGCTCTGCCGCACCATCTCGCGCGATATCCAGTCGCTGTCGGAGCATGCCTCCTTTGTCGCCGCCAACATCACCTTCCTGCTCGACGCCTCGCTTGGCCTGATCAACATCGAGCAGAACTCGATCATCAAGATTTTCTCGATCGCCTCGGTCGTGTTCCTGCCGCCGACATTGGTCGCCTCCATCTATGGCATGAACTTTCAGGTCATGCCGGAGCTGGCCTGGACGGCGGGTTACCCCTTCTCGCTGGCTTTGATGGTGATATCAGCCGTCATCCCCTTTTTCTTTTTTCGCTGGAAAGGCTGGCTCTGAGGAGCCTGTTGAAATTTCATGTCCGAAGAGAGCCATCCGCACGACCGCCATATGACGCCGCGCAAGCTTTTTTATCTCGCGCTCGGTTCCGTCGGCGTCGTCTACGGCGATATCGGCACCAGCCCGCTCTATGCTTTTCGCGAGGCGCTGAAGCCCGTCGCCCATGACGGTGTCACCCGCTTCGAGGTGATCAGCCTGATTTCGCTGATGATCTGGGCGCTGACGATCATCGTCACCATCAAATATGTGCTCTTCCTGCTGCGCGCCGATAACGAAGGGGAGGGCGGCACGCTGTCGCTGCTTGCCCTTCTGATGAAGACCGCCAACGGCCATACCGCCATACTGATGCTGCTCGGCCTGATGGGGGCTGCCCTCTTCCTCGGCGATGCGATGATCACGCCGGCGCTGTCGGTGCTGTCGGCGGTCGAAGGCCTGAAGCTCGTCACACCAAGGCTGTCGGAATATATCGTGCCGATTTCAGTGGTGATCCTGGCGCTGCTCTTCGTCGTGCAATCGCGCGGCACCGGCGCCGTCGCCAGGTTCTTCGGCCCGATCACCGCCGTCTGGTTCCTGGTCATGGCCGCCGCCGGCATTTCCCATATCTCCGATGACTACGGCATCCTCGCCGCCTTCAATCCCTATTATGCCGTCGCCTTCCTGCTGCATGAGGGCTTTTACGGCGTCGTCGTGCTCGGCGCCGTCTTCCTGACGGTGACGGGCGCCGAGGCGCTTTATGCCGATCTCGGCCATTTCGGCCGCCGCCCGATCCAGTGGGCCTGGTTCCTGCTGGTATTCCCGGCGTTGACGCTGAACTATCTCGGCCAGGGCGCCCTCGTTCTCGGCAATCCGATGACGATGTCCGATCCCTTCTATCTGATGTATCCGAAATGGGCGCTGCTGCCGGTCGTCATCCTGGCGACCGCCGCGACGATCATCGCCAGTCAGGCGGTCATCACCGGCGCTTTCTCGATGGTGCGTCAGGGCATCAATCTCGGTTTCCTGCCGCGCATGGAAATTCTCTTCACCTCGGAAACCAATACCGGGCAGATCTTCGTGCCGTCGGTCAATGCCGTGCTGTTCTTCGGTGTCATCTTCCTGGTATTGAGCTTCAAGACCTCGGAGGCGCTGGCGACCGCCTACGGCATCTCGGTCACCGGCGCCATGGTCGTCACCTCGATCATGGCCTTCGAATTCGTCCGCGCCCGCTGGAACTGGTCGCTGCCGGTCGCGGTGATCGCGCTTGCGCCGCTGGTCGTGCTCGAATTGATCTTCCTTGGCGCCAACCTGTTGAAGATTCACGACGGCGGTTATATCCCGATCCTGATCGCCACCGCCTTTACCGTCGTCATGTGGACCTGGCGCCGCGGCACCGCGATCCTGCTGGAAAAGACCCGCCACACCGATATTCCGCTCGCATCCTTCGTCAGTTCCATCGAGCGCAAGAGCGAGCATTCGCCGGCCCAGGTTCCCGGCACGGCGATCTTCCTGACCAGCGATCCGGAATCCGCACCCGCCGCTCTCTTGCACAATCTCAAGCACAATCACGTGCTGCATGACCGCAACGTCATTCTGACGATCCGCACGGTCAACAAGCCGCGCGTGCCGAGCCACGACCGTTACAAGGTCGAACCGATCTCCGAGCGTTTCTCGCGCGTCGAACTGCTGTTCGGCTTCATGGAATCGCAGAACGTTTCGCAGGCGCTCGCGACGCTGCGCAAGACCGGGCTGAAATTCGACATCATGTCGACCTCCTTCTATCTCGGCCGCCGCAAGCTGGTGCCGGACGCCAAGTCGGGCATGCCATACTGGCAGGACCGGCTCTACATCGCGCTCGCCAACGCCGCCACCAATCCCTCGGACTACTTCCGCCTGCCGGCAAACCGCGTGGTGGAGCTGGGGTCGCACGTTATTATTTGACGGGCACGGGCGACAGCCCTGACGCGGGTCTCCTCGCTGTCTTGCACTTCCGCCACCTCATCCTCCGTCATGCTCGGCCTTGAGCCGAGCATCCACCGGGTCCACCAGCAGCCATGGCATGGATCCTCGGCTCAAGGCCGAGGATGACGGAGATTGGGGGATGCGTCCCGTCAACCCAGCCACATTCGAATATCCAAAACCGCCGATGGTCACATTCCGGCACGCCCCGTTAACCGGACGTCAAGGTTAATAAGGGATTTTCGATGGAATGTTCCCGCGTTCCATGCCCGGAGTTCGTGTTGCGTCGAAAGAGCCCTTCCCGTAGCAAGCTGCGTCTTCTTCCCGAGAACTGGGTGTCACCTGTCATCTTCGGGCTCGCCGGCTGGCTGATCTTCCCGAGCGTTGCCTCCCACGCCGATCTCGCCACCATGCTCGCCGGTCTCGATCGTGAGGGCGAGAGCTGGCGCATGGTTCTGACCAATTCTCCGGCCGGCTCCATTCATCAGGCCGAACTCGCCTTTGCCGATCCTGAAGTGACGGGTTCGATCGCGTCGGGTGCCGGCATGGTGCTGCCCGATGGCCGCAAGGTCGCTTTTACCGCCAAGGACAAGGGCACCGCCAAGGAGAAGGGCCACGAGGACACGCCGGATGAGGATCGCGTCAACCGCGGCATGAAGAAGGGCCGCATCGTCGCGGTGGAAAAGATGCAGCCGCCGAAGGATTTTTCCGCCGGCTCCATTCTCGAGCGCACGAAGATGCTCTTCACTCCGAGCTTCGACCTCAAGGACCGATCGGCCTTCGTCAAGCCGAAGATCCGGGGCAAGGAAATCGAGATCGCCACATCTTTCTATAAGAAGCAGCCGGTGATCGAGGAGAGCGGCGTGCCGGCGATGCTCGCAAGCCTGATCACCAGCAACAAGGCCGATGTGCTGGCCACGGCTTACGCGCCGGCAGCACCCGACTATTTCCGCCAGTCGCCGTTCGATTCGATCCTGGCCGAACCGGACAGCGGCCGCTTCGTCCCGGAGATCGGCCCGCGTGATCACGCCTGGGCCGCAAGCGTGCTGCCGCCGAGCGTCTTTTCCGCCCGCGAGCAGCAATGTCTTGCCTCCGGCATCTATTTCGAGGCGCGCGGAGAATCGGCGAAGGGCCAGGCCGCTGTCGCCCAGGTCATCCTCAACCGCGTCCGCAATCCCGCCTATCCGAAGAGCATCTGCGGCGTCGTCTATCAGAACGAGGATTGGCGCAACCGCTGCCAGTTTTCCTTCGCCTGCGACGCCATCAAGGACAGGGTGAATTCGGAATATCACTGGCGGGTCGCCCGCGACGTGGCGATGGCGGTGACATCAGGCAAGATCTGGCTGCCGCAGGTGGGCTCGGCGACGCACTACCACGCCGTCTACGTCCGCCCGAAATGGGCAAAGACCATGGAAAAGGTCGGCCGCATCGGTCTCCACGTCTTCTACCGCACCTATGGCGGCGGCTGGAGCTGAGATAAATCGTCCGGGTCCGGCCGATTTCCGGCCCCGAAAAGCGGATTCTTTCCGTCGAATTTGCACGATCGACCCATGATCGCTTTATCCCTTTGATTCGACGGGGTTATTTTCTCGCTGGACAGAAGCTGTCTACGCCTTGACTATACCAATCCCTAAAACTATGTTGCGCGCGACTTCAGAACGGGCCGGAAGGGTCTCAACCTTCGCGTCCGGGGTCCGAATGACCGGGGTAGCGGGAGTGCGGGCGACGGGCAGGCGAGGAGAGATCCATGGCGGACGACCGCGAGGAAAGTCTTGATAAGCGCCGTGCGCAGCTGGAAGCGGAACTCGCGACCAAGCGCGTCGAGGCGAAAGTGGACGAGGCAAGCGAAGCCCGCGCCGAGGTAAGCCGCAAAGGTTATGCCCAGGCGATGAAGCTTTCCAGCGAGTTCATTTCCGCCATCGTCGTCGGTGCCGTCCTTGGCTATCTCCTCGACCGTTTTGTTGGCACGGCGCCTTGGGGGTTGATTGTTCTTCTGCTTCTCGGATTCTGTGCCGGCGTTCTGAACGTGTTGCGTTCTGCGGGGGTGGTGGCCCATCCCCTGGACGACAAGGACGACAAGAAATAAGGACCGGTCCCGGTCCAGTGCAATGACCCCGCGTCCTGCGGGCCAAAGAGAGAGAACAAGCGGTGTCTAACGATCCGACTCATCAGTTCCTGATCCAGAAGATTGTCCCGATCGAAATCGGCGGAATTGATTTTTCGTTCACCAATGCATCGCTGTTCATGGCCGCTTCGGCTGCCGTTGCCGCAGGCTTCCTCTATTTCGCGACCTCGAACCGCGCCATCGTGCCGGGCCGTTCGCAGTCGGTCGCGGAAATGTCCTATGAATTCATCGCCAATATGCTGAAGGAAGGCGCGGGCAAGCAGGGAATGAAGTTCTTCCCGCTGGTCTTCTCGCTGTTCATGTTCGTCCTGACGGCGAACCTGCTCGGCATGTTCCCCTATTTCTTCACGGTGACGAGCCAGATCATCGTGACCTTCGCGCTGGCGATCCTCGTCATCGGCACGGTCCTGGTCTACGGCTTCTATAAGCACGGCTTTCACTTCCTGAACGTCTTCGTGCCCTCGGGCGTGCCGGGCCTTCTGCTGCCGCTGGTCGTCCTGATCGAAATCATTTCCTTCCTGTCCCGTCCGATTTCGCTCTCCGTGCGTCTTTTCGCAAACATGCTCGCCGGTCACATCACGCTGAAGGTGTTCGCAGGCTTCGTTGCCTCGCTTGGAGCCCTCGGTGCAGTCGGTATCGGCGGAGCCGTTCTTCCCCTCATCATGACCGTCGCCCTGACCGGTCTCGAGTTCCTCGTTGCCTTCCTCCAGGCTTACGTCTTTGCGGTGCTGACTTGCATGTACCTCAACGACGCGATCCATCCGGGCGGGCACTAAGGATAACGACATCGACGTCAAAGGGCGTCAGTCATTCGCCGCAACAACCATTTCAAAGGAGTTCAACATGGAAGCGGAAGCAGCAAAGTTCATCGGTGCAGGTCTGGCTTGCTTTGGTATGGCCGGTACGGCTCTCGGCCTCGGCAACATCTTCGGCAACTACCTCTCCGGCGCTCTGCGCAATCCGTCTGCCGCTGACAGCCAGTTCGGCCGTCTGGTATTCGGCTTCGCCGTTACGGAAGCTCTGGGCATCTTCTCGCTGCTCGTCGCTCTCCTCCTCCTCTTCGCCGTCTGATATCGGCGGATAGATGGATCACGGCCTGCGACCGCAAGCCGTGATCCTTTGCATTTGCAGTCCACCTGGAGGTGAGCATGTTTTTTGTGACCCCGGCTTACGCTGAGGAAGCACCGGCGGCAGCGACCGGCACGGATGCGCATGGCGCTCCGGCCGCAGGCGAGGTCCATACCGAGACCGGCGTAGCCGAAGGCGAACACGCCCGTGGCCCGTTCCCGCCCTTCGATTCGACGACCTTCTCGTCCCAGCTGCTCTGGCTGGTGATTACGTTCGGCGTCTTCTACCTCCTTATGCAAAAGGTCATCGCGCCGCGCATCGGGGCCATTCTCGATCAGCGCCACACGCGCATCTCCCAGGACCTGGAAGAAGCAGGCCGCCTGAAGGCGGAAGCTGACGCTGCCGTCCAGACCTATGAAGGCGAACTGGCTGCTGCCCGCGCCAAGTCGAATGCGATCGGCTCCGCCGCCCGCGACGCCGCCAAGGCCAAGGCCGAAGAGGAACGTCGCGCCGTCGAGACGAGCCTGTCGGAAAAGATCAAGGCTGCCGAAGTCCGCATCGCCGACATCAAGGCGAAGGCTTTCGCCGATGTCGGCACTATTGCCGAAGAAACGGCGGCTGCCGTCGTCGAACAGCTGATTGGCGGCAATGCCGCCCAGGCTGATGTCGCCGCTGCCGTCGCGGCCGCCAAGAAGGAGGCTTGATCGATGGAATTTGCTTTTGACGCGACTTTCTTCGCCTTTGTCGGCCTCGTTCTCTTCCTGGCGCTGGTTGTCTACCTGAAGGTCCCCGGCATGATGGCACGGTCGCTCGACGACCGCGCCGACCAGATCCGCAACGAGCTGGCCGAAGCCAAGCGCCTGCGCGAGGAGGCCCAGCACCTGCTCGCCGAATACCAGCGCAAGCGCAAGGAAGCGGAAGCCGAGGCGGCGCACATCGTTGCCGCCGCCGAGCGCGAAGCCGAGATGCTGACTGCCGAAGCGAAGAAGAAGACGGAAGAATTCGTCGCCAATCGCACGGCGCTCTCCGAGCAGAAGATCCTGCAGGCCGAGGCCGAAGCGATGAAGGCGGTCCGTTCCGCCGCCGTCGATCTGGCGATCGCGGCCGCCGAAACGGTGCTCGCCAAGAAGGCGGATGGCAAGGTCCAGTCCGAACTCTTCGGCAATGCCGTCGGCCAGGTCAAGACACGGCTCAACTGAGCGGTATCGAATGGAATGAAGAAAGGCCGGGCATGTCCCGGCCTTTTTGTTGTTGGTAGTCGTTTTATTTGGTCCGAGGTGTGCGCGCAGCGGCTGTGGCCTGGCGCCAAAGACTGCCCCTCACCCTAACCCTCGCCCCGTAAACGGGGCGAGGGGACGTGCCAAACGCGGCGTTGAGGTTTGAGGAAGCGGGCGCGGCTTGTCCCTTCGCCCCGCGAGCGGGGAGAAGGTGCCGGCAGGCGGATGAGGGGCAGGCCCTCGGCAGTCTGAAGCCAAGTCCTATTCCGGTATCAACTCATCCGTCTCAGGCCCGTCCTCGCCCTTGCGCAACGGCCGAAAACTCATCCGGTGCAGGGAGCAGGGGCCGTGTTTCTCGATGCCGGCGCGGTGCTGTGCCGTGCCGTAGCCGGCATGCGCGGCAAAGCCGTAATCCGGAAAGACATTGTGGGCGCGGGCCATCATCCGGTCGCGCGTCACCTTGGCGACGATCGAGGCCGCGGCGATCGAGACCGAGCGGGCGTCGCCCTTGACCACGGCCTGGCCGGGGCAATCGAGGCCGGGCGGCACGTCGAGCCCGTCCGTCAGGACGTAGCTTGCCGGGACGGCAAGACTGCAGATGGCGCGGCGCATGGCGTCGAGGCTTGCCTTGCGGATATCCGTCTCGTCGATGCGCGTCGAGCTGGAAGAGGCGATCGAGACGGTCGCGGTCGCGAGAATCTGCACGAACAGCTCCTCGCGCCGCTGCGCCGAAAGCTGCTTGGAATCGTTGAGGCCCTCGGGGATGCGCTTCGGGTCGAGGATGACGGCGGCGGCGACGACCGGCCCGGCGAGCGGCCCGCGGCCGGCCTCGTCGGCGCCGGCGACCGGCCAGTGGCCGGCCTTGCGGGCTTTGAGTTCCAGGCGGAAATCCGGCACGAGCGGAGCCGTGTCGAAAAGCAGGGGAGAATCGGGTGGCGTGCGAGGTTTCATGCGGCTGAACCTCGCACGCCAACCCGATTTCCCGCAAGTCCCCGGATCAGGGCGGCGGCCGGGGACGGTCCGGCGGATGGTGGCGGTCAGGGCCATCCGCGGGAATTGCGCTCGGGCTCGAAAACAGGGCGGTTTCTCGATCGGCCGATGCGCAAATTCTATAAATCAGAGCAGCGACAGCTGGACGCCGCTGCCATCAGGCGGCACGAACAGATCGTCGCGCAGCGGCAGACCGCGCCGCGTCAGGCCGAAACGCCTTGCCGCCATTTCGAAGCGCCGGGCGATCTGCCACGCATAGGGACCGGCGCCCTTCATGCGCTTGCCGAATTCAGCGTCGTAATCCTTGCCGCCGCGCATCGAGCGCACCAGCGACATCACATGCCGGTAACGATCGGGATAATGCTGCAACAGCCAGTCGCGGAAGAGCGGGCTGACCTCAAGCGGCAGCCGCAGGATGACATAGCTCGCCTCGACGGCGCCGGCCGCCTTGGCCGATTCGAGGATGCGCTCCAGCTCGTGATCGTTCAGCGCCGGGATCAGCGGCGCGGCCATCACGGCCGTTTGGATCCCTGCTTCCGACAGCGTGTGAATGGTCTCCAGCCGACGCGGCGGCGTGGCGGCGCGCGGCTCCATCGTCCGGGCAAGCTTGCGGTCGAGCGTGGTCACCGAGATGCCGACGCGCACCAGGTTCTTCACCGCCATCTCCTGCAGAATGTCGAGATCCCGCAGGATCATCGCCGACTTGGTGACAATCGAGACCGGATGGTTCGCCTTGTTCAAAACCTCGAGAATGCCGCGCATGATGCGCCATTCCTTCTCGACCGGCTGATAGGGGTCGGTATTGGTGCCGATCGCGATCGCCCGCACCTTGTAGCCGGGCTTGGCGAGCTCCCGCTCCAGCAGCTTGGCCGCATCCGGCTTGGCGAACAGCTTCGTCTCGAAATCGAGCCCCGCCGAAAGCCCCATATAGGCGTGTGTCGGCCGGGCGAAACAATAAATGCAGCCATGCTCGCAGCCGCGATAGGGATTGATCGAGCGGTCGAAGCCGATGTCGGGCGATTCGTTGCGGGTGATGGCCGTGCGCGGCTTTTCGATCTGCACCTCGGTCTTGAACGGCGGAAGCTCTTCCAGCGTCTGCCAGCCGTCATCAAAGGTCTCCCGCTGCAGCGCCTCGAAGCGGCCGGTCGGGTTCAGTCCAGCGCCGCGCCCGCGCCGCCGGTCGACCTCGACCCTCAGCCCGGAGGAGACGATCATCGCATCGGCAATATCTGCCGTATTGGCAGGCGCGAATGCGGCCTGCCCTGCCAGGGACTGCTCTCTCATCGGATTCTCCCGCGGCGGGAGGCGATCGCCTCCGCCCGTTTTGATGATTAAATTCCTATCGGCAAAATGAGAACAATGCAAGAACAAAATACGGAAAACGCCGCTGGCAAAAATTTGTGCGGCGCATTATGACTAGGCAATGTTGACGGTTGTTCTCGAATGTCAGGATCAGGAATCCGAGCTGGCCCAGACCCTATCGGTCCTGGTGGCAGGCGCAGTGGAGGGTCTCGTCGGCGATGTGGTCGTCCTCGATCACGGCTCGCGCGACGGCACCTCGCGGGTCGCCGACGCGGCCGGCTGCCGGTTTCATTCGCATTGGGATATCAAGGACATCGTCGCGTCCGCCCGCGGCGACTGGCTGCTTTTCGTCGAGCCGGGTGCACGCCCGCAGTCGGGCTGGATCGACGAGATTGCCGAATATATCGCGCTCAACAAACTGCCGGCGCGCTTCACCGCCTCGCGCGGCTACCGGCGCCCGTTTTTCGAGCGCATCGGCCGCGCTGCGCCGCCGCTGGAACTTGGCCTGCTGATGCCGAAGAGCCAAGCGCTGGCCGCCGCCCGGAGCGGCATGCGCCTTGCCGATTTCGCCAAGGGCCGGAAGCTGCGTAAACTCGCAAGCGAATTGATTCCTTCCTGGGTGGCGCGCTCGGCGCGGTAGGGTTCTACGCTTCACTATGTCTGGGCTTGGTTCATGACTGTCCGGTTGGGACCCGCCCTAAACCCCTCCCCAACCCCTCCCCACAAGGGGGAGGGGCTAACTGCCGCACCGCTTCACGTTACCCTCCATCGTAACCATCCGGCGAACGGTAACAGCCAGCAAGACTTCTCCTTTTGGTTGCCGTCGGGCGCTACAGCTTAGTCCCTCCCCCTTGTGGGGAGGGGTTGGGGAGGGGTTTTCTCTAAGAGGCGGAGCGCCTTCGCAGAAGCATCCCCAGATCACGCAAAAAATGGCGCCCAATCAGATTTCGCGCTATAATTCGCTCATGGCGCCGCCGAAGCGCCGCGCTTCGCAACGGATGGCCATGAATGCCGGTGGACGGCAGAACAGGTCGGCGAAAATCTCCTCTTCTGCCGGGTTCCGGCGAAAGGAGGTGCGTCATGATCCGCCATATGCTTTACGGTCTTGTGGCCGTCATATCGGCGACGTTGATGATCGCGCATCCGCATTCGGCAGCATCGCAGGCGATGCTCAGTTGCGCAGGCCGGTCCGACGTCGTCAAATTCCTGGACAAGAATTTCGCTGAGAAGCTGACGGCGGTCGGGCTGGTCAACCAGAACGCCGTGCTGGAGGTCTACGCCGCCGAAAGCGGCACCTGGACGCTCGTCGTCACGGATGTTCACGGCATCAGCTGCATCCTGCTGTCGGGTGACAGCTGGGAAACGATGCCGTCTCTGCCGGGCCTTACGACCTCTAACTAATGCATGTCGCCCGGAAGTGTGCAGCGGTTCAGCGACAACGACATGCATAAAAACAAAGGGCTAAAGCGCGCCGCGATCGTTCGGATTGGCTTCTCGCGAAATTCTATTTCTGTGCGCCGCGTTTCAGATGCTCGTCGAGACGCGGCATGATCTCGACGAAGTTGCACGGCGTGCTGCGGTAGTCGAGCTGCCCCTTCAGGATGCCGTCCCAGGCATCCCGGCAGGCGCCGGGCGAGCCCGGCAGGGCGAAGATGAAGGTGGCATTGGCGACACCTGCCGTGGCGCGCGACTGGATCGTCGCCGTGCCGATCTTCTCGTAGGAGATGCGGTGAAAGACGGCGGAAAAGCCGTCCATGCGCTTTTCGAACAAGGGCTCCAGCGCTTCCGGCGTCACATCGCGGCCGGTAAAGCCGGTGCCGCCTGACGTGATGACGACATCGATGTCGCCCCGCTCGGTCCAGGCCTTGACCTGCGCGGCGATTTTGTCGCGGTCGTCAGGCACGATCGCCCGCTCGACCAGCCGGTGACCCGCTTCGGTGATCCGCGCCGCCAGCGTATCGCCGGATTTGTCGGTTTCCGGCGTGCGGGTATCCGAGACGGTGAGGACAGCGATGCCGACGGCGATAAACGGCCGCTTTTCGTCCAGACCTGCCATTACATGCCTCCCGAAACCGTTTCCGTCGCCTGGACATACCAGTCGGGCCGCTCGCCGTGAAGAGCTGACGCCGCCTCGCGCGCCGCCGCCATGCTCGTAAAAATGCCGAAGCAGGTGGCGCCGGAGCCGGACATGCGGGTGATGAGCGCGCCATGGGCCTGCAGCATCTGCGAGATCATTGTAATCTCCGGCACCAGCTCGCGCGCCGGCGCCTCCAGATCGTTGCGGGCCGAGCCGATCGCCGTCAGCCAGCCGGAAGTCCCGGACAGGCCGGCAGCAAGGCTGAGGGCCGAATTGTCCTTTGCCGCCAGCCGGCGGAAGACCTCGGGCGTCGAAACGCCCTTCAGCGGATTGGCGAGCACCATGGCAAAGGCCGGCAGCTCAGGCACGGCTTCGATCCTTTCGCCGATGCCGCGGGCAATCAGCGGCCGGCTTTCAAGGCACATCGGCACATCGGCGCCGAGCTTCAGCGCGAGGCCGGCAAGCGCCTCTACCGGCAAGTCCATGCCCCAGAGCCGCATCAGTCCGCGCAGTGTCGCGGCCGCATCGGCCGAGCCGCCGCCGATGCCGGAGGCGATCGGCAGGTTCTTTTGCAGGTGGATATGCACAGGGAAGGCGAGGGCGCCGAGCTGTTCGCGCAGGAGATCGCGGGCCCGCAACACCAGGTTGGTGCCACCGTCGCCGGCAAGCGTCTTGCCGAAAGGGCCAGACAGCGTGAAAGCGTCGGCCTGTGCAGGCAGAAAGCCCAGCCGGTCGCCGCAATCGGCGAAGGTCACCAGCATGTCGAGCAGATGGTAGCCGTCCGCCCGCTGGCCGGTCACATGCAAGGCGAGGTTGATCTTCGCGCGCGCCTCTTCGGTGACGCCCGAGCATGATGCCGAAAAGTGTGAGCGGTTTTCGGACGACATCATGCTCTATTTCTTTGATTCACCCTCGGCCAGGCCCTCTTCAGGCATGTTTGCCGCCCGTCAGGATTTCTTGTCGACCGGCGGCGGGGTGACGGGCGCCGGATCCGGCTGCTTCTTGTCGGCCGCCTTGGCATCGTCGCTTGCAGGAGGCAGGCCGTTGGCGACCTTGTCCTTGATCTTCGGAATTTCGGCGGCTTCCGGCTCGGAGGCGAGCGCCCGGTTCCACTGATAGACGGCCTCGAGCTTGCGGCCGACGCGCCAATAGGCGTCGCCCAGATGGTCGTTGATCGTCGCGTCGCCGGCCTTGATTTGTGCGGCCCGCTCCAGTTCGTCGACGGCATCGTCGAAGCGGTTGAGGCGGAAATAGGCCCAGCCGAGCGAATCGATGATGTAGCCGTCGTCAGGGCGAAGCTCGACGGCCTTCTTGATCATGCCGAGGCCTTCGTCGAGGTTCCGGTTCATGTCGATCCAGGAATAGCCGAGATAGTTCAGCACCTGCGGCTGGTCGGGATTAAGCTCCAGGGCCTTGCGGAAGTTCGGTTCGGCCTGGTCCCACTTCTTCAGCCGCTCATAGGCGATGCCGCGCTGGAAGAAGACGCTCCAGTTGGCGCGGCCGGCAATGGGGCCGATCGCTTCGACCGCCTTGTCGTAATTGGCGGCCATCGCCTCATAGTCCTTGGCATCGGAGAGCACGCTGCCATAGGCGAGGTAGCTGCGGATGTCCTTCGGATCGGAGGCGATCAGCGCCTGCAGGTGCTTGCGCGCTTCGTCCACCTTGCCGCCCTGGGCAAGGGCAAGGCCGAGCTGCAGCTCGGAGATGCGCCGCATCGGCGAATTTTCCGGCACCTTCTTGTAGAGCGCAATGGCGCGGTCCATCTGGTTCTGCTTCTCGGCGATGCCGCCGAGAAGCACCAGCGTATCGGCGCTGTTCGGGTCGAGTGCTTTGGCCGTCTGCAGGTAGAGCGAGACGATGTCCTCGGCGCCGTCGCGGTTCAGCGCGCCGCCGACCGAAAACAGCACGCCGGCAGCCCCTTCTTCAGCGGTCTTGACCTGCTGCTCCTGCTTCTCGCCCTTTTCGATGCTGTCGCGCAGCGCGTTCAGCGGCGCGTAGTTCGGCAGCAGGTTGTCGCCGACCGACACGGCGTCGAGCGCCTTCTGCTTGTTGCCCTGTGTCGCTTCGAGGCGGGCAAGCGCCATCACCGCGCGCATGAAGGTGTCGGGCGCCGTCGCACCGCCTTCCTTGTCGAGCACGGCGTCGTTCAGGTGCTGGCGGGCGGATTTCACGTCGCCGGTGACGACAGCGATCGCGCCGGCATTGTAATTCTGGAAGATGCGGAACCAGTCCGGTCCCTTCATCTTCTGAACCATGGAAAGCGCTTCCTTGCCGCGGCCGGCGCCGACGCGGGCCCAGGCAAGCAGCAGGTCGTTCATCATCCGGTCGAGATCGTTCGGGCCCTTGTACTTCAGGATGGATTCGGCGGTCTTGTAGTCGTCGCGGCGCACGGCATCCATGCCGCGCACGATCGTGGTGATGCGCTCGACGGAGGGATCGCCCTTCAGGTCGTTGGCATATTTGACGCCTTCTTTGATGTCGCCGTTGAGCAGCAGCGAAATCATCAGCCGCTGGCGGATCTCCGGATTGCCGGGCTCGATCAGCAGCGCCTTCTTGTAGAGCGCGATCGCGGTTTCATAATCATGATCGACATCGGCCGTGCGTGCGGCGAGGAAGGCGCCGGAGAAGGTGGTGACGCTATCGGCATCGAAGGTCTCGGTTTTGCCGGCATCGCCCGCCGTCTTGGCCGCATCCTCGGCGTTCACGCCGGCGACGACGCCGAGCGAAAGAACAGCCGCCAATGCTGCGCTCGTAAGAAGACGGATGGCAATTCTCTGCCGCATGAGGAAACCTTTCTTCGAGAGCGCCCGGCCATGATGCCGGTCGCAAATCAGTTGTGATCACTGATTCATAACAGGATGGCTTTTTTGAAGCGGCGCCGCAAGAAAATCAGCCTGCAATCGAGAACGTTTGGTCAGTTGACGCGCTCGATGCAGAAATCGATCACTTCCATCAGGGCGGATTTCCATACCGTATCGGGAAGCGGCGCCAGAGCGTCGCGGGCGATCGTGCCATAATGGACCGCCCGGCCGATCGTGTCGCTGAGCGTGCCGTATTTGGTGATCAGCCCGAGGGCCTTTTCCAGATTGGCGTCGCTGCTGTTGCCGGCCTCGATCGCATCGCGCCAGAAGGCGCGTTCGTCCTGCGTGCCGCGGCGATAGGCGAGGATGACGGGAAGCGTGATCTTGCCTTCGCGGAAATCGTCACCGACATTCTTGCCGAGATCGGCGGCCTTGCCGCCGTAATCCAGCGCGTCGTCGACGAGCTGGAAGGCGAGCCCCAGATTCATGCCGTAGGATTTCAGCGCGTTGCGGCCGGACCGGCCGGCCTCGGCGACGATCGGCCCGACTTCGGCGGCGGCGGCAAAGAGAGCGGCCGTCTTGGCGCGGATAACGGCGAGGTAATCATCCTCGGTCGTCTCCATGTTCTTGGCGACGGAAAGCTGCAGCACCTCGCCTTCGGCGATGATGCAGGCGGCGGAAGACAGAACGTCGAGCGCATCGAGCGAGCCGACATCGACCATCATGCGGAAGGCCTGGCCGAGCAGAAAGTCGCCGACCAGCACGCTGGCCTGGTTGCCCCAGATCATCCGCGCCGTCGATTTGCCGCGGCGCAGGTCGCTTTCGTCGACGACGTCGTCATGCAGCAGCGTCGCCGTGTGCATGAATTCGACCGATGTGGCGAGCTTGACGTGATTTTCGCCCCTGTAATCGAACAGCGAAGCGGCCGCCAGCGTCAGCATCGGCCGCAGCCGCTTGCCGCCGGACGAGATCAGATGGTTCGCCACTTCGGGGATCATCTGCACGTCGGAGCCGGCCTTGGACAGAATGAGCTGGTTCACCCGCTCCATATCCGCCCTGGTGAGATCGACCAACGGCTTTATGGATGCCAGTTTGTTTTTGCTTTCTTCAAGCGGTATGACCACGCCCAACGACCCGGACTCCTGTTCATTCATTGCAGCTGACAATAGAAAGGGGCGATGGACGCGGCAAGAGGTGAATTGTCGCGCACGGCGAAATTGGAAGGAAAATGACGGCAAATGCATGAACTTATCCGCGCCAACGACCCCGTTCTGCTCTCCTATGCCGAGAGCCTGATGAAGGATGCGGGCATTCATTGCTTCATCGCCGATCAGGGCATGAGCGTGCTGGAAGGCTCGCTCGGCATGCTGCCGCGCCGGCTGCTGGTGGACGAGGAGATGGCCGACCAGGCCCGCCGCATCCTCATCGACGCCGGTCTCGGCGGCGAATTGCGCGACAGGAGGTGAGGGTGGGATGACCGGGGAGCCTGCCCAAACCATCGATGCCTTCCATCGCGGCGCCTTTCATCTGGTGCAGCCGAAGGGCAGGGGCCATCGCGCCGGCATGGATGCGATGCTGCTTGCCGCCCTCGTTGCCGACGACCGCCCGGTCAGGGTGGCCGATCTCGGCGCCGGCGCCGGTGCGGCCGGGCTTGCCGTTGCCTCGCGCCTCACCAATGCGCACGTGGTGCTGTTCGAGCGGTCGGCCGAGATGGCCGATTATGCCCGTCGCAGCATCCTCCTGCCCGAAAATGCCCATCTCGCCGGCCGCGTCAGCGTCGTCGAGGCGGATGTGGCGCTGACCGCCAAGGCGCGCAACGATGCCGGCCTCATCGATGAGAGCTTCCACCACGTCATCATGAACCCGCCCTTCAACGATGCCGGCGACCGGCGCACGCCCGATGCGCTGAAGGCCGAAGCCCATGCGATGACCGACGGCCTGTTCGAAAGCTGGATCCGCACGGCCGGCGCCATCATGATCCCGGGCGGACAATTGTCGCTGATCGCCAGGCCCCAGTCGATCGCCGAGATCATCGATGCCTGCGGCCGGCGCTTCGGCGGCATCGAAATGACAGCCATCCATCCGCGCGAGCGTGAAAACGCCGTGCGCATTCTGGTGACTGCGATCAAGGGATCGCGGGCGCGGCTGTCGCTGCGCGCGCCGCTCTTCATGCACGAAGAGGGGAGCCACAAGTTCTCCCCTCTCGTCGACGATTTCAACAATGGCCGGGCGGCCTATGCCCGGCTTCGATCCTCAGCGGCCAGAGCATGATGCCGAAAAGTGTGAGCGGTTTTCGGACGACATCCTGTTCTAGCCGGTGACGAAGTCAATGAGCAGCTTGACGTTCAGCCCGGCGATGACGACGGCGATCACATAGGCGATGCCGCTCAGCCAGCGGGGCGCCACAAGTTCGCCCATCTTGGCCTTGCTGGCGGTGAACATCACGAGCGGGAAGACGGCGAAGGAAAGCTGCAGGCTGAGCACCACCTGTGTCAGGATCAAAAGCTCCGCCGTGCCCTGGTCGCCATACCAGATGGTGACGATCGCCGCCGGCACGATGGCGATGGCGCGGGTGATCAGCCGGCGCATCCACGGCTGCAGCCGGATCTTCAGGAAGCCTTCCATGACAATCTGGCCGGCAAGCGTCGCCGTCACCGTCGAGTTGAGGCCGCAGCAGAGCAGCGCGATGCCGAACAGCGTCGGCGCGATGGCGAGACCGAGCAGCGGCGACAGCAGCGAATGCGCCTCGCCGAGCTCGACGATGTCGGTCCTGCCATGCGCATTGAAGGCGGCAGCGGCCAGGATCAGGATCGAGGCGTTGATCAGCAGCGCGAAACAGAGCGCGACCGTCGAGTCGATCGTCGCATAGGTCAGCGCCTCCTTCTTTTCGGGAACCGTATGGCCGTACGCCCGCGTCTGCACGATGCCGGAGTGGAGGTAGAGATTGTGCGGCATGACGGTCGCGCCGAGAATGCCGAGCGCGAGATAAAGCATCTCCGGATTGGTGACGATCTCGGTGGTCGGGAAGAAGCCGGTGATGACCGAGCCCCATTGCGGGTCGGCAAGCAGGATCTGCACGCCGAAGCAGAGCGCGATGACGCCGAGCAGCGCGATGATGAAGGCTTCCACCCAGCGGAAGCCGAGTTTCTGCAGGAAGAGGATCACGAAGACGTCGAGCGCGGTGATCAGCACGCCGAGTTCGAGCGGAATGCCCATCAACAGGTTGAGGCCGATCGCCGTGCCGATCACCTCGGCGATGTCGGTGGCGATGATGGCAATTTCGGCAAAGGCCCAAAGCGGCACCGAAACCCATTTCGGATAGGCGTCGCGGCAGGCCTGCGCAAGGTCGCGACCCGAGGCGATCGCCAAGCGGGCGCAGAGCGATTGCAGGACGATCGCCATCAGGTTGGAAAGCAGTGCGACGGTGAGCAGCGCATAGCCGAATTTCGAGCCGCCGGCGAGCGAGGTCGCCCAATTGCCGGGGTCCATATAGCCGACGGCGACCATATAGCCCGGCCCGGCAAAGGCCGCCGCCCTGCGCCACCGCGAGCTGTGACGCCCGGTTCCGACGGTGCGGTAGACATCCGACAGCGACGCCTCGCCGCGTTCGTGCCGCCAGCCGCTTGTTACCTTGGGGTTGAGGGCGTCCATGCCATTTCCACCTGTTTATCGTGAGCGCACTATGACGAGTTAGAATGATAATGCAAGTCATTCGCAACAAGAAAGACCATTCTCGATGTTTTGCAAACGCGGCCATTGCGTTTGTCGTTCCAGCGCATACATGGATGCCGATCGCAGATTGACGATCGGGCGACCCGAAGCGAAGGATGGGAAATGGCCGGATTCTGGAAAAAATTGCTGCCGAAACGGTTCCGCAAGGAGGGCGTCACCATCCCGGTCGTCAGATTGCAGGGCGCGATCATCAGCGGCGGCGGCCAATTCCGGCCGACGCTCAATCTCGCCAATGTCGCGCCGGTCCTGGAAAAGGCCTTCGCCATGAAGGGCTCGCCGGCGGTTGCGATCGCCATCAACTCGCCGGGCGGCTCGCCCGTCCAGTCCCGGCTGATCTTCACCCGCATCCGCGAGCTTGCCCGCGAGAAGCAGAAGAAGGTTCTGGTCTTCGTCGAGGACGTCGCCGCCTCCGGCGGCTATATGATCGCGCTTGCCGGTGATGAGATCATCGCCGACGCCACTTCGATCGTCGGCTCGATCGGCGTCGTCTCCGGCGGTTTCGGCTTTCCCGAACTCCTGAAGAAGATCGGCGTCGAGCGGCGTGTCTATACGGCGGGCGAAAACAAGGTGATCCTCGATCCGTTCCAGCCGGAAAAGGAAAAGGACATCGAATATCTGAAGAGCCTGCAGCTCGAGATCCACCAGGTCTTCATATCGATGGTGCGCGAGCGCCGCGCCGGCAAGCTGAAGGACGACACAACGGTCTTCTCGGGCCTGTTCTGGAGCGGCACCCGCGGCCTCGAACTCGGCCTCGTCGACGGCCTCGGCGACATGCGCCAGGAGCTGAAGCGGCGCTACGGCCAGAAGACGAAGCTTGAGCTCGTCACCGCCGGTCGCGGCCTGTTCGGCCGCCGCATCCCCGGCGTGTCGCCGGTCTCGCTCGAGGGCGCCGCATCGGGACTCGCGACGGGGCTTGTCGAAGCCGCGGAAGAGAGAGCATTGTGGAGCCGCTTCGGGCTTTGAGAGGAGCAAGAGAGGGGCATGGCACAGCTTATCACCATCCTGGTCCTGGTCTTTTCGGCCTGGTGGCTCTACCGCCGCTTCGTCTCCGATGCCCGCAAGCTCACTGAAAAGTCACGCCGCGCCGAGAAGGAGCGCCAGACCGGCGCGATCGGCACGCTGGTCAAGGATCCCGTGACCGGGGAATACCGGCTGAAGCGGGATGAAGAGTAAAATTAAGAGCGGGAATTCAAGGTGCGTCGGCACTCTTCCCCATCAAGCATCTAAAACCCCTCCCCACAAGGGGGAGGGACTAACGCCCGGTCTATGGCGGTGACCAAAAGCAGAGGTCTTGCTGGCTGTTAACGTTTGGCGGATTGGTACCATAGAGGGCTACGTGAAGCGGTGCGACACGTTAGCCCCTCCCGCTATGTGGGGAGGGGTTGGGGAGGGGTCTTGGATCGGTACAGCCCGGGCAGACCCCTGACAGAATGAACCGGGTTGATGGTTGACAAGTCATAGTGCGTCGGAGGGAGGGCTTCCGATGCCATTTGTGGAGACTTGTCGCATGGAAGAACGTGTTCGGATGCTGTCGGACTATGTTTCGGGGCATTGGAGTGTGAGTGATCTTTGCCGTCGTTACGGTGTGAGCCGGGAGACATTTTACGCCTGGCGCAAGCGGCAGATGAGCGGTGCGGAAGACTGGTTTGTCGACCGCTCGCACGGTACGGTTTCGTGCCCGCATCGCACGCCGGCAGCCCTTGTCGATCAGGTGATTGCGCTGCGTCAGCGGTTTCCACATATGGGGCCGCGCAAGCTTTTGGCTTTGTTGCAGCGCCAATCGGCGCAGACATCTTGGCCGGCAGCCTCGACGATCGGCGACATCCTCAAACGAGCAGGTCTTGTGGAGGCTTCCAGGCGGCGGCGCAGGGCCCTGGATCAGGGTCGCCCGTTCAGCGAGGCAAGGCAAGCCAATGATGAATGGAGCGTGGACTTCAAGGGCTGGTTCCGCACCCGCGACCAGCAGCGCATCGATCCGCTGACGATCAGCGACAGCTACAGCCGGTTTCTGATCGATGTGCGCATTGCTCCGCAGACCATCGAGGGCGTGCGGCCGGTGTTCGAAGAGGCCTTCCGCACCCATGGCCTGCCGGTTGCGATCCGCTGTGACAATGGTTCGCCCTTCGGCAGCCATGGAGCCGGCGGCCTGACCCGATTGTCGACCTGGTGGATCAAGCTCGGCATCGAGGCGCACTTCATCGCGCCGGCATCGCCCCAGGAGAACGGCAGGCACGAACGCATGCATCGCACTCTGAAGGCCCAGACATCCAAACCGCCGGCCGACAATGCCGGCCAGCAGCAGGTCCGTTTCGATGCCTTCCGCCAGCACTACAACGAGGAGCGCCCGCATGAAGCGCTGGGCCAACGCCCGCCCGCCGACCTCTATCGGCCCTGCCAGCCGCGTGCGATGCCTGAGCGTCTCGACGATCCCTGGTATGATGCCGACCACCAGGTGCGCCGTGTACGTGACAACGGCGAGATCAAATGGAAGGGAAGCCGGCTGTTCGTCAGCGAAGCCCTTGCCGGCGAACTCGTCGGACTGAGCGAGCTGGAAAACGGCGATCACGTCGTGCGCTTCTGCAACCGCGACATCGGCCTCATCGGCCCGGACGGCCGCTTCCGTCGCTTCGCTCCGCCGCGCCCGCCCAGGCCGATGAGGCACCAAGCAGCACACACGACAGAATGAAAACTGTCAGGTATCATCCCGGTCCAAAGTGTCGACCATCAACCCGGTCGTTCAATCCGATGCCGCAAAACCCTTGACCCCTGCCGCCCTCCATGGCACCTGTCGCGCCGATCTATCAAGCCAGCGGTGCCATCCCATGTCAGCTATCCCAGACCACATGAACCCGAAGCGCTCCTTCCAGGCGCTGATCCTGACCCTGCATAGCTACTGGGCGGACAAGGGTTGCGCGGTGCTGCAGCCTTACGACATGGAGGTCGGCGCCGGCACCTTCCACCCGGCCACCACGCTGCGCGCCCTCGGGCCGAAACCTTGGAAGGCGGCTTACGTCCAGCCCTCCCGCCGCCCGTCGGACGGCCGCTATGGCGAAAACCCGAACCGCCTGCAGCATTATTACCAGTACCAGGTCATCCTGAAGCCGAACCCGCCGAACCTGCAGGAACTCTACCTCGGCTCGCTGGCGGCGATCGGCCTCGATCCGCTGCTGCACGACATCCGCTTCGTCGAGGACGATTGGGAAAGCCCGACGCTCGGCGCCTGGGGCCTCGGCTGGGAGTGCTGGTGCGACGGCATGGAGGTCTCGCAGTTCACCTATTTCCAGCAGGTCTGCGGCATCGAATGCGCGCCCGTCGCCGGTGAACTGACCTACGGTCTCGAGCGACTCGCCATGTATGTCCAGGGCGTCGACAATGTCTACGACCTGAACTTCAACGGCCGCGAGGGCGACGAGAAGATCAGCTATGGCGACGTCTTCCTGCAGGCCGAGCAGGAATATTCGCGTCACAATTTCGAATTCGCCAATACCGAGATGCTGCATCGTCACTTCGTCGATGCCGAGAAGGAATGCCGGGCCCTCCTCGATGCCGGCGCTCCCGGCGACAACGCCAACCAGCGCCTGCACAAATGCGTCTTCCCGGCCTATGACCAGTGCATCAAGGCCAGCCACGTCTTCAACCTGCTCGATGCTCGCGGCGTCATCTCGGTCACCGAGCGCCAGAGCTATATCCTGCGGGTGCGCACGCTCGCCAAGGCTTGCGGCGAAGCCTTCCTGCTGACCGACGCCGGCGGCGTCAACCTGGGCAAAGAGGCGGCGTGACGCAAAAGCCTGCCAGCCGCATCGTCCATATCAACGGCTGGCCAGGCACCGGCAAGCTGACGGTCGGTCGCTTGCTGGCGAAAAGGCTTGGCGCGCGGCTCATCGACAATCACATGCTGCTCAATCCAGCAGAGGCTCTTTTCGCTCGCGGAAACCCTCTGCATGCATCGCTGCGCGAGCAGATTCGCCGAGCGGTTTTCGACCACGCTGCGCGCGCCGATCCGGCTGAAAGCTTCGTCTTTACCGATGCCCTTTCGGACGACGCGGATGATAGTGCGATGTTCTCCTGGTATCTCGATCTGGCTGCCGCCAGAGGCGCGGATCTGGTCGCGGTTCTCCTCGACTGCGCGCCGGAGGAGAATGCCAGGCGCCTCATCTCGCCGGGCCGGTCCGAGGCGCTCAAGCTGACGGATACGGCGAAGCTGCAACGGCTCCGGGCAAACTATAAACTGTTGCGCGGGCTGGCTGAACACACAGTCGAAATTGATACGACGGAGCTTTCACCGGAAGGGACGGCGGGCCGGATTCTCGCGCATATCGGTGTTTGACGACAGCCGGGAATCCTGCACTCCATATTGTCTTCGTGATGCCGTCGGCGTCAATCTGACGAGGCACATCCAAAAAAAGTCCTGCGCTCCAGGGACAGGCTTCTTTTGTATTGCGCAAACCATCGCTACGTTATCATCTGGTGTTGCGACAACGTAAGCTTCGGTATCTCTTTTGAAGAGCGATATTTTTTACTTTAAAATTTCATATGAAAATTCCGTCGTCAGTATGTTGCGCCTTTTATCATGGCCGATCTTATGCGCCATGCTGCTCGCGCTGACCTCGTGCAGCAATTTCGACCGAGATTTCACCGTCCAATCGGCAAACAGTACGGTTGAGGTCTACACCGACGGCACTGCCTTTGTGTCGGAGTTCTTCGACCTCGAGGTCAAAATGGCGGAAAATTACGGCGGCGTTTACGTTGATATCCCTCAACGTTTCACGGATGCGTCAGGTGGTGTTCACTGGCGCGATTTCCAACTGGCCGCAGCTCGGCGCGGCGGACTCGATGAATATTTTTCCATAGAAAACAATGTGCCGGGCTATTCGATTTATATAGGAATGGAGCACTGCAAAAGTTGCTCCGCAGATCTGCCCAAGGTTCCTACAAAGATCCAGATCGCTTACTGGCTCGGACGCCTGGTTCGTCAGGAAGGCAACCGCGAGGTTCTCTTCCTGCCAGCCTATATGGGTCGCGTGCACGGCCAGGGAGCGAAAAAAACGCTGACCCTGAAGCTGCCGCCGGGCGGAACGTTACGCCCTTCGCAACAGGATCGGGCGGCGGCCTATGACGTCACGCGCAGCGCGCCGAATGAGCTCTTGGTGTCGATTCCAGCAGGCAAGGGGGATAGAGTCCTGCCTGATATCGAGATCGAATATCCCGCAGGGACCTTTGTGATTGTAACAAGCGGGAAGCGGATACAGTGGTGGCTTTCCGATCACTTTCTCCCCTTCATAAGCATTTTAGGGCCGCTGATCGTCGCTCTGGTCGCTATCCTCAAATTTCGACCGTCCTGGCTTGTGCCTGCACCATTGATAACTGTCGACACCAAAATAACGCAAAACATATCCCCCGCTCTTGCGGCCTATCTGTTCCGGAATTGGAAGGCAGATGCGGCAAAAGCGGCCTTCCTGGCGTCCGTCTGCCAACTCGCAGTAAAGCGAATGCTTCGCATTTCCAGCCTGGATGAGGATGCGGAGGCTTCGAACTTAATCACAAAGCAAGAGCGCAAGAAGGGCAAACCGGGTCGTTCCAGGTGGTATGCTCTTCCGGCTGCGACGCGCTTGGTATTCGGCCAAATTGAAGGAGAGCGGCCTGCCGGCGATCGGCGCAGAGTTAAAAATGCCCGGCCTGATGTGAGGGATGAATTGCACAGAACAGTCACCGAGGAATATCAGAAGATCAGAGGCACAGATCGATGGAGCTTGGCGACTGCTGCGACCGTTCTGGTTCTTGGCATTGTCGTCGCCTCATTCTCGGGCCTTTTGATTTTTTCCGCGGCCATCTGCGGGATATTGTTGGTTCTTTTGATCGTTGCAACGATGTTTCGCCATCCGGAGCGGTTTCCCGTGGCCACCGGCACCTCCGAGCAGTTCGCACAGGCGACTTTTTTGTTTGTGGGGCTTCCGGCGATTGTGATTGCTGCGCTTTCCTATATCGGCACGACCAAGGTGATCAGCGAACAGTGGCCATATCTGACGGCGATCTTGCTGCACATCGCCGGCATTATCGCGGTTTTCGCGATGCTGCGCATGCCAACGCCGAAGCAGCGGCAGATCCGCAATAATATCCTCAATTTGAATCGTTATATCAGCGGCGAGATAAACGGCCCGACAATGTCGGTCGAATGCTACGAGCACAATCTGCCATTCGCAGTCGCGCTCAACGTCGAGCAGCGCTGGACCGAACGCTTCAATCTGTGGCGAGAGAGCCAGAAGATGGATGCCTATGCTCCGGATTGGCTGATAACCTCTTAGTCAGCAGAGTATCCATCAAAGTCTCATCGAAACCGGCTGAAGAATTGTTTCGCCACGATGACTTTCCATGGCCGAATCACTAACGTGCGATCATCGAATCGGGGAGCCCATCTGCATGTTTGTCATACTCGCTATTGTCGCTGTCATCGCGCTTTACATCGTCTTCATCTATAACGGCCTTGTTCGCTCCCGGCAGATGGCGCAAGAGGCCTGGTCGGGCATCGATGTGCAGCTGAAGCGCCGCGCCGATCTGATCCCGAACCTGATCGAGACCGTCAAGGGTTATGCCGCCCATGAGAAGTCGACGCTCGAGGAGGTGGTTGCGCTCCGGAACAAGGCGCAGGCCGTGCCATCAGGCGATGTCGCCGGCAGGGCGCAGGTGGAAGGGCTGCTCGGCCAGGCGCTCGGGCGGGTCATCGCGCTCGCCGAGGCCTATCCGGATCTCAAGGCCAACCAGAATTTTGCCGAGCTGCAGGATTCGCTGGAAACCATGGAGGGCGAGCTGCAGATGTCGCGGCGTTATTACAATGGTGCGGCCCGCGATCTCAACGTCAAGGTCGAAAGCTTCCCCTCCAATCTCGTCGCCGGCCAGTTCGGTTTTGCCAAGCGGGAATATTTCGAAATCACCAATGAGGCCGATCGTGCCGTCCCCAGCGTGAAATTCTGATGGTCCGGCATTTTGCCTTTGCCAGAAAGCGATTAAGAGCAAGGGCAGATTGCGGCCGGCAATGGTCGCTCCATGGAAGAAACAACATGACACGCACAGCCAAACTCACGATCATCCCGCCTGCCGGGCCGCTTTCGGGCCGCGCCATGCCGCCGGGTTCGAAGTCGATCACCAATCGGGCACTGCTGCTCGCCGGCCTTGCCAAGGGCACGAGCCGGCTGACCGGCGCGCTGAAGAGCGACGATACGCGTTATATGGCCGATGCGCTGCGCGCCATGGGCGTTGCGATCGACGAGCCCGACGAGACCACCTTCGTTGTAACAGGCAGCGGCCGGCTCCTGCCGCCGAAGGCGCCGCTCTTCCTCGGCAATGCCGGTACGGCCACACGCTTCCTGACGGCGGCGGCCGCGCTCGTCGACGGCACCGTCATCGTCGACGGCGACGAGCACATGCGCAAGCGCCCGATCGGCCCGCTGGTCGAGGCGATGCGCACGCTCGGCATCGACGTGAGCGCCGAGACCGGCTGCCCGCCGGTCACCGTCAGGGGTACCGGCCGCTTCGAGGCCGACCGGATCCTGATCGATGGCGGGTTGTCCAGCCAATATGTCTCGGCGCTGCTGATGATGGCGGCCGGCGGCGACCGTCCTGTTGACATCGAACTCGTCGGCGAGGATATCGGCGCGCTCGGCTATATCGATCTCACCACGGCGGCGATGAAGGCCTTCGGCGCCAAGGTCGAAAAGACCAGCCCCGTCACCTGGCGCGTCGAGCCGACCGGCTACCGCGCCGCCGATTTCGTCATCGAGCCGGATGCGTCCGCCGCCACCTATCTCTGGGCGGCCGAGGTGCTGAGCGACGGCAAGATCGATCTCGGCGTGCCGAACGATGCCTTCACCCAGCCGGATGCCAAGGCCTACGAGATAATCGCCAAGTTCCCGCATCTGCCGGCCGAAATCGATGGCTCGCAGATGCAGGATGCCGTTCCGACGATCGCCGTGCTTGCCGCCTTCAACGAGACGCCGGTCCGCTTCGTCGGCATCGCCAACCTGCGCGTCAAGGAATGCGACCGTATCCGCGCCCTGTCCACCGGGCTCAACAATATCCGCCAAGGCCTGGCCGTCGAGGAGGGTGACGATCTGATCGTCCATTCCGATCCTGCTCTCGCCGGTCAGACGCTGCCGGCCGCGATCGACACCTTCGCCGATCACCGTATCGCCATGAGCTTTGCGCTCGCCGGACTGAAGATCGACGGCATCACCATTCTCGATCCCGATTGCGTCGGCAAGACCTTCCCGGCTTACTGGCGCACGCTCGCCGCACTCGGCGTGACATATCGGGACAAGGATTGACGGAAAGCGCAGTCGAGGCTGCCGGCGGGGAGACAGGGATGGGGCGTCGGTTTTTCGGTTTTTGCTTGGCGCTCATCTTGTTGGTGGTCGCCCCGGCGGCCTTTGCCACGGAGCTGATCGACAGTTTCGTCTCCGACATTGCGCTCGAAAAGAGCGGTGCGATGACGGTGACGGAAACCGTCACCGTCAATGCCGAGCGCGATCGGATCAAGCACGGCATCTTCCGGGACTTCCCGCTCTATTTCACCGATGCCGGCGGCCGTCGCCGCAGCGTCGACTTCGACATCGTCTCGGTGAAGCGCGATGGCGAGGATGAGCCCTGGCACACGGAACAGATATCAGGCGGCATCCGCATCTATACGGGATTGGCCGAGCTGACCGTGGCGCCGGGCCGTCACCGCTACGTCTTCACCTACAGGACCAACCGCCAGATCCGCTATTTCGACGATCATGACGAACTCTACTGGAACGCCACCGGCAATGGCTGGCTCTTCCCGATCCGCTCGGCCACCGCGACGGTGCAGCTGCCGCCCGGTGTCGCTGCCACGGGGACGACCTTTTTCACCGGCCCGAAGGGCGCGACGGAGAAGAATGCCCGCGTCAGCCAAACCGCAGCCGGCCTCGTCTTTTCCACCACCGCGCCGCTCAATCCCATGGATGGGCTGACCTTCGCGATCCGCATGCCGAAAGGGTCGATCGACCCGCCGAGCAAGGATATGGAGAGCACATGGTGGCTGAAGGATAACCGCGATTATTTCATCGGCTTCGGCGGCCTGATCCTGGTGTTCGCCTATTATGGGAGATCTTGGTGGAAGGTCGGCCGCGATCCCGCCCGCGGTGTCGTCGTGCCGCGCTGGGATGCGCCGGAGGGCATCTCGCCGGCTTTGGTCAACTATATCGACAATAAGGGCTTCTCCGGCGGTGGCTGGACCGCGCTTGCCGCAACCGCCCTCGATCTGGCCGTCCGCGGTTACGTCAAGCTCGAAGATCTCAAGAATTCGATCACCATACGCGGCACCGGCAGGCCGCTCGACAGGCAAAAACTGCAGGCCGGCGAGACCGAGCTCCTGAAAGCCGCCGGCGGCGCCGGCAGGACGCTGACGATCGACAAAGCCAATGGCGAGCATGTGAAATCGGTGGGTCAAGCCTTCCGCTCGGCGATCGAGAAGGAGCACCGCGGCAAATATTACAATTCCAATATCGGCTATACCATAGGCGGCGTCGCGCTCAGTGCCGTCTTCCTGGCGGCGCCGTTCGTTGTCGGGTCGCTCGAGCCCGATACGGTCGTGCTGATGCTGATGCCGATCGCCATCTCGGTCTTCATTGCCGTCTTGGTCGCCAGGTTCACCCGGCCGCTTTATCGCGGCAGATCGCTGTTCGGCAAGATCATCGCACTCGTGGTCACATCAATCGTTGTTTTCGTCGGGGTGAGCATCCTTCTGCTCAGCGTTCTGGCCTTCGCCTCTTCGCTCGTGGAACTGCACGAGACGCCGATGCTCTTTGCGATCGGCGGCATCGTGCTGCTCAACATCCTCTATTTCTTCATCATGGGCGCGCCGACCCCGCTCGGTGCCAGGATGATGGACGGCGTTGATGGCCTGCGGCAATATCTGACGCTGGCCGAGAAGGACCGCATGAACATGGCCGGCGCGCCCGAAATGTCGCCGCAGCATTTCGAGACGCTGCTGCCTTATGCGGTGGCGCTCGGTGTCGAAAAACCCTGGTCGCGCACCTTCGAGACCTGGTTTGCGGCTGCCGCCGCCGGCACGGCCGTGGCCTACGACCCCTCCTGGTATTCCGGCGATTTCGACAGCGGCCGCTTTTCCGACCGCGTCGGCGGGTTCTCCTCGTCGATGGCCTCAACCATCGCCTCGACGATCCCTTCGCCACCGCCGTCGAGCTCGTCATCCGGCTTTTCCGGCGGCGGCTCCTCCGGTGGGGGCGGCGGCGGTGGCGGAGGCGGGGGCTGGTAAGCTTTCCCGCTTGACCTTTCGGCGCTTGGCCCTTAACCGCCAGGGACAAAAGGAAAGGGTGGCGCATGAAGGTTCTGTTGATCGGATCGGGCGGACGCGAGCACGCACTCGCCTGGAAGCTGGCGCAATCGCCGTTGCTGAGCGAATTCTATGCCGCACCCGGCAATCCCGGCATTGCCGAACACGCCATCCTCATACCCGTGAATATCGACGATCATGAAGCGGTCGCCGCTTTCTGCCGGGAGAAGGCGATCGATTTCGTCGTCGTCGGCCCGGAAGCGCCGCTCGTTGCCGGCCTTGCCGACCGCTTGCGCGCCGATGGCCTGGCCGTCTTCGGTCCCTCCGCCGCTGCCGCCCAGCTCGAGGGCTCCAAGGGTTTCACCAAGGATATCTGCGCCCGCTACGGCATTCCCACAGGCGCCTATCAGCGCTTCAACAACGCGCCGAAGGCCAAGGCCTATATTCGCGCTCAGGGCGCGCCGATCGTCGTCAAGGCCGACGGCCTGGCCGCCGGCAAGGGCGTGACGGTGGCGATGACGCTGGATGAAGCCTTGGCCGCCGTCGACGACTGCTTCGAGGGCGCCTTTGGCGCGGCCGGCGCCGAAGTCGTCGTCGAAGCCTATCTCGATGGCGAGGAGGCGAGCTTCTTCTGCCTCTGCGATGGCAGACATGCGCTGCCGCTGGCAACCGCCCAAGACCACAAGCGGGTGGGCGAGGGCGATACCGGCGTCAATACCGGCGGCATGGGCGCCTATTCGCCGGCGCCCGTGATGACCGCCGAAATGGTCGAGCGCACCATGAAGGAGATCATCGAGCCGACGATCCGCGGCATGGCCGAAAGCGGCCATCCCTTCTCCGGCGTATTTTTTGCCGGATTGATGATCACCGAGAAGGGTCCGGAACTCATCGAATACAATGTCCGCTTCGGCGATCCCGAATGCCAGGTGCTGCTGATGCGGCTGAAGAGCGATCTGCTGCCGCTGCTTTTGGCTACCGCCAACGGCACGCTCGATCAGGTGAGCGCCGACTGGAGCGACGATCCGGCACTGACTGTCGTCATGGCCTCGAAGGGCTATCCCGGCGCCTATGAAAAGAACACGCCGATCCTCTCCCTGCCGGAGGTGGGCGACGGCGAGAAAGTGTTTCATGCCGGCACGGGTCTGAAGGACGGCGCGCTGGTTGCGACCGGCGGCCGCGTGCTGAACGTCACCGCGACCGGCGGCACGGTCGCCGAGGCGAGCGACCGCGCCTACGCCCTGCTCGACAAGGTCCGCTGGGATAACGGCTTCTGCCGCCGCGACATCGGCTGGCGGGCGATCGAGCGCGAAAAAGCCTGATATCAGGTGTAAACCGGCGCCTTCGTTAAATTTTTACCCTTTCCCCTGACGGGATGGAAACAAAGCTGCGTTAAAACACTCTCATAGTGAGACGGAGCGGCTTCATGCGTCAGATTTTCCTCGGTGCGGCAATCCTGCTGATGGCGGGTTCGGCAATGGCCTCCTCGATCGAGGTGATCGGCAAGGCCGCGCCGCGCGCTGCCGAGGGCAGCATCGTCACCGAAAGCTGCGCCGATTGCCCGCCGCTGCAGGCCGAGATCACCAAGAAGGATTATACGGTGCCGGAACTGAAGCCCGGCGCCGTGCAGGCGACCGAGGTCCGTGATGTCGGCGGCGAAAAGAAGATCTATCGCACCGAAGCCTGGATGGGCGGTTCGCCCGTGGTCTTCGTCAGCAAAGCGACCCCGGAAGCGATGATTGCCGCCGCGCCTTCAGCCCCGGCCGCAGATGGCATCGATATGAACGCCACCACCGCCGCCGTCATCGGCAGCGATGCCCGGCCGGTTGCCGCCGGCATGGCCGAACAGCCGGCGCCGCTGAACGTGTCCGAATTCAAGCTGCGGTTCTAAAAACTTTCCAGCTTCTTCCGTCCTGATTTGCGTGAAGAAAAAGTTCCCTGCCCCTGCCCGATCAAGGTTTCGATCGTTGGGGTTCCACGTCAGGTGGACCGGATGCACCCTCGAAGAGAAGCGGGGGTGCATTCTGTTTTGACCTAGAGACAGCGCCGGCAGATACGCCGCTTTCACGTCGCGTGCGCCACGCGTTCGATCAGCCGCTCGATCTCGCGATCGGAAAACACTTCGATACCGGCCGCTTTCAGCGCCGCCGCCGTCACGCCGTTGCCGGCCTGCCTGCGGCCGGAAAAGCTGCCATCATAGATGAAAGCCGAGCCGCAGGACGGGCTGCCGTCGATGAGCAGCGCATAGCGGCAGTCGGCCTGCCTTGCGAGCGCCACGGCGTTCTCCGCCGCCTGCAGGAAGTCTTCCGTCACATCGCCACCGGTGATCTCGACAACCCGCGCCGTGCCGCCCAGCACCTCTTCGCCCGTTGCCGCGCCGGCGATCTCCGCCGGCGGCCGCGGCACCGGCATGCCCGCCGACATTTCCGGACAGATCGTCACCAGCCGCCCCTCGGCGCGCCAGCGCTCTATCGCCGGATGCACCAACGGCTTCGCCCGCCCGTCATAGCGGACGGCGTAGCCCATAAGACAGGCGCTGACGAGAATCTTGTCTTGCATGCCTGTTTGATAGCGCCACGGCGGCGACAATGCCAGTGTTGGATGACCTCGTATTGCGTGATCATTCCTCGGCGGTGGCTCGAAGATCCTGCGCCTCGATTGGCACTTACGATAGGACGGCACACCTCTCCTCCGTCGTCCTCGGGCTTGACCCGAGGACCCATGGCCGCATGTATTGCGTTTAAGTTAAAACGCCCAGCCGAAACCCGGCTTTCAGCCCGAAATCTTCGAGAAATCCGCAACCGTTCCCGTCGCTTCGCGGATCAGCCGCAAGAGGGCGAGGCGGTTGGCGCGGATGGCGGCGTCCTCGTCGTTGACCAGCACCTCTTCGAAGAAGCGGTCGACCGGGCCGCGCAGCTTGGAGAGAGCTTCCATCGCCGAACGGAAATCTTCCCCGGCCACGGCATCCGCCGCATCCTTCGAGGCAGCTGATATGGCGGCAAACAGCTCCTTCTCGGCGTCGAGTTTCAGGAGTGCCGGGGATACGCCGTCGGCAATGACGGTGCCCTTCTTTTCCTCGGCGGCGAGCAGCTGCGTCGCGCGCTTGGTGCCGGCAAGCAGGTTCTTGCCGTCTTCCGAGGTGATGAAGGCCGTCAGCGCTTCGACGCGGCGCGCCACCATCAGCAAGTCGTCGGCATCGGGCGTCAGCACGGCGTCGATGAGATCGTGGCGGGCGCCCTGATCGCGCAGATAGACCTTCAGCCGGTCGTGGAAGAAGGAGAGCAGATCGCCATCCCTTGTTGTCGCCAGCAGCGGCAGGCGGACCCTTCGCTCCAGCAGGATCCTGACGACACCGAGGGCTGCCCGCCGCAGCGCAAAGGGATCCTTCGATCCCGTCGGCTTTTCGTCGATCGCCCAGAAGCCGGTCAGCGTGTCGAGCTTGTCGGCAAGCGCCAGCGTGATCGCCACCTTGTCTTCCGGCACCCGGTCGGACGGGCCTTGCGGCTTGTAGTGATCCTCGACGGCCGCGGCGACAGAGGCGTTTTCGCCCTGCAGCACCGCATATTTGCGGCCCATCAGGCCCTGCAGTTCCGGAAATTCGCCAACGGCTTCGGTGCGCAGATCGGCCTTGGCGAGCACGGCGGCGCGATCGGTGAGCGCCGTATCGGCGCCGGTGACGGCAGCCAGCTCCTTCGCCAGCGCCCGGACGCGGGCGACACGGGCGCCCTGCGTGCCGAGCTTGGCATGGAACGTCACGTCGAGCGCGTCGAGCTTGGCCATGCGCTGATCGAGCGGCTTCTTCAGGTCGAGGCCGAACTTTGCCGCCGAAGCTGCAAGCGTCTCGAGATCCGGCAAATTGCCCTGGTCGCGCTTCCAGAAATGCAGCGCGTCCGAAAGCCGGGCCCGCACCACCTTGCCGTTGCCGTGGACGATTTCCTTGCCGCCGTCATGCGCCTGGATGTTGGAGACGAGGATGAACCGGTTCGACAGCGTCTCCTCGCCCTGCTTGCGGGTGACGAAGCACTTCTGGTTGGTTTTGATCGTCAGCCGGATGATTTCCGAGGGGATGGAGAGGTAATCCTCTTCGAAGGAACCCATCAGCACCTGCGGCCATTCGACGAGGCCGGAGACTTCCTCCAGCAAGCCTTCGTCTTCCACCAGTTCGAGCCCGTTGGCGAAGGCGATGTCGCGCGCGTCGTGCAGGATGATGTCCTTGCGCCGCTCGGCATCGAGGATGACCTTCGCCCTTTCCAGGCTCGCTGCATAATCGTCGAAGCGCCGAACGGTGATCGCCTCGGGCGCATGGAAACGATGGCCGTAGGTGATGTTGGAGGCGGTGATGCCGTCGATCTCGAAGGGGATGACGACTGTCTCCTCATGCTCGGGGCCGAAGGTGCAGACGATCGACTGCAGCGGCCGCACCCAGCGCAGCGCGCCGGACTTGGAGGAGGCCTTGCCCCAGCGCATCGACTTCGGCCAGGGGAAATCGCGGATGATGGCGGGCATCACCTCGGCGACGATCTCTTCCGCTGCGCGGCCGGGCTTGGAGATGACCGCGACGTAGAAATCGCCCTTCTTCGGATCGCTGACCACCTGCGCCTCGGAGACCGACGAAAGGCCGGCGCCGCGCAGGAAACCTTCGATCGCCTTCTCATTGGCGTCGGTGCGCGGCCCCTTGCGCTCTTCGCGCACATCGGCCGAGCGCGCCGTCAGGCCGTGAATGTCGAGCGCCAGCCGCCGCGGCGTCCAATATTCGCGCGCCCCCTCATAGGACAGACCCGCTTCGACGAGCGCATCGGTGACGAGCTTCTTCAGGTCGCCGGCAGCCTTGCGCTGCATGCGGGCCGGAATCTCTTCGGAGCGGAGTTCGAGAAGAAGGTTTGGCATGTCACACTTTTCCTTGCGCCCGCGGGCAGGGCGATCCAAAACGTTGCTTCTGCTATCAAAGAATGCCGCATCTGCACAACCGCAAAAACGGAAGAGGGCGATGGGGTGGATGGTTGGAGGCGCTGTGCCGTGTGGCCCCCTCATCCGACACTTCGGGCCACCTTCTCCCCGCTGGGGAGAAGAGGGAGCAAGTCGCTCCGACACTGGCAAACGAATCCGCCTGCTAATAGGCACTTCATCCAATGGGATCGATGGCGAAGCGCCACTCTCCCTCTTCTCCCCAGCGGGGAGAAGGTGGCCCAAAGGGTCGGATGAGGGGGCCCACGGCACAACGCCGATGATCCCCCATCCATCAACTTCCGCTGTGGAAACCACAGTCGGGCATTGCCTTGCCGCTTTTCGCCGCTATGGTCCCGCAACTTTCGTCGACACAGGAAATCCCATGGCCGCTGACCTCCGCTTTCTCGCAGCCCGCATCGCGGCCGAAATCAACGCCCGGCCGGATCAGGCCAAGGCCGCCATCGAGCTGCTCGACGAGGGCGCCACCGTGCCCTTCATCGCCCGCTACCGCAAGGAAGTTACGGGCGGGCTCGATGACACGCAGCTGCGTAATCTCGCCGAGCGGCTGGTCTATCTGCGCGAACTCGAAGCCCGGCGCGCTGCGATCGTCGAATCGATCACCGGTCAGGGCAAGATGACCGACGAGCTGATGGGGAAAGTGGCCGGCGCCGAAACCAAGGCCGAGCTCGAGGATCTCTATCTGCCCTATAAGCCGAAGCGCCGCACCCGCGCCGAAATCGCCCGCGAACGCGGCCTCGGCCCGTTGGCCGAGACGATCCTTGCCGACCGCGGCCGGGAACCGGCGGTGCTCGCCGAAGCCTTCGTCACCGCTGACGTGCCCGATGTGAAGACGGCGCTCGAAGGCGCGCGCGACATCATCGCCGAAGGCATTGCCGAAAACGCCGATCTGCTCGGCAGACTGCGCGCCCATATGCGCCAGGCATCGCTGCTGAAGGCCAAGGTCGTCGACGGCAAGCAGGCGACGGGCGAGAAGTTTTCCGACTATTTCGAGCATTCCGAACGCTGGGCGACCGCCCCCGGTCACCGGGCGCTCGCCATGCTGCGCGGCTGGAACGAGGAAGTGCTGACGCTGACGATCGAGGCCGACGCCGAGACCGCCTCGCCGAACAAGCCGGTCGAACGCATGATTGCTTCAGCCTATGAGATCGGGACGAGCCGCCCCGGCGACCGCTGGCTGATGGAGGTCGCGAGCTGGACCTGGCGCGTCAAGCTTTCCATGTCGCTGTCGCTCGACCTGATGCGCGAACTGCGCGAAAGGGCCGAGGAGGAGGCGATCCATGTCTTCGCCCGCAATCTCAAGGATCTGCTGCTCGCCGCCCCCGCCGGCTCGCGCGCGACGATGGGTCTCGATCCGGGCATCCGCACCGGCGTCAAGGTCGCCGTCGTCGATGGCACCGGCAAGGTGGTGGCGACTTCGACCGTCTATCCCTTCCAGCCGCGGAACGACGTGCGCGGCGCCCAGATCGAGCTCGCCTCGCTGATCCGCAAGCACAATGTCGAGCTGATCTCGATCGGCAACGGCACCGGCAGCCGCGAGACGGAAAAGCTGGTGGCCGACATGCTGGCCGAACTGCCGGCGCCGAAGCCGACCAAGGTCATCGTCTCGGAAGCCGGCGCCTCGGTCTATTCCGCCTCGGCAACCGCAGCGGCCGAATTCCCCGATCTCGACGTGTCGCTGCGCGGCGCCGTCTCCATCGCGCGGCGCCTGCAGGATCCGCTCGCCGAACTCGTCAAGATCGAGCCGAAGTCGATCGGCGTCGGCCAGTATCAGCACGATGTCGACCAGCAGAAGCTGTCGCGTTCGCTCGATGCCGTGGTCGAAGACGCGGTGAATGCCGTCGGCGTCGATCTCAACACAGCCTCGGCACCGCTGTTGTCCCGCGTCTCCGGCCTCGGGCCCTCGATCGCCGACGCCATCGTCCGCCACCGCGACAGCGAGGGCCGTTTCGAGACGCGCCGCGATCTGTTGAAGGTCGCCCGGCTCGGCGGCCGCACCTTCGAGCAATGCGCCGGCTTCCTGCGCATCCCCAACGGCAAGGAACCGCTCGACGCCTCCTCCGTCCATCCGGAGGCCTATGGTGTGGCCAAGAAAATCGTTGCCGCCTGCGGCCGTGATCTCAGGGCGCTAATGGGCGACAGCGCCGTCTTGAAAGCGGTCGATCCGCGCCAGTTCATCGACGAGAAATTCGGCTTGCCGACGGTGCGCGACATCATCGCCGAGCTGGAGAAGCCCGGCCGCGACCCGCGCCCGAGCTTCAAGACCGCGACCTTCGCCGAGGGCGTCAACGAAATTTCCGACCTGAAGCCCGGCATGGTGCTGGAGGGAACGGTGACCAATGTCGCCGCCTTCGGCGCTTTCGTCGATATCGGCGTGCACCAGGACGGCCTGGTGCACGTGTCCCAGCTTGCCGACCGTTTCGTCAAGGATCCCCACGAGGTGGTCAAGGCGGGCGATGTCGTCAAGGTTCGGGTGGTCGAGGTCGACGCCAAGCGCAAGCGCATCGGCCTCTCGATGCGCCGTGACGACGGTTCTCAGCCATCTCAGCCGCGCGGTGATTCTCGCGGAAATCAGGGAGGCCGGCCGCAGAATGAGAGGCGGCCTGCGGCGCCAAAACAGGAAAGCCAGGGCGCATTCGGCGCCGCACTCGCCGAAGCGATGAAGCGAAAATAAGGGCTTAGCCACCATTTCGGCAAAAATGCCACAGTTTGGCAGCGTTATTGCAGGAGTGCTAAATCAGGCGCTTGTAAGGCGGAAGAGAGTTATTAAGTTGATGTGACCATCCTGTCACATTTGCGAGGCGTCCATGGCGTCGGCTTTCTTATCGATCGTCCAGCAAATCATCCGCAAGGGTTCGTTGAAACTTACCCTTGCCAATGGCGACACCCATATGATCGGCGACGGCACCGGAGACATGGTCGTCGCCCGGCTTGCCGATCAGGAGGCCGAGGACGCCATCCGGCGCGACCCGACGATGAAGCTCGGCGAAATGTACATGCAGGGCCGGTTCATTCTCGAACAAGGCAACATCTATGATTTCCTGTCGCTGGTGAAACAGAATACCACCAACGAGATCTTCGATTTCAAGATGGCAGCACTGCTCGTCGGCCGCATTGCCTGGCAGCAGTTGAAGAGCCGCCTGCCGGTCAATCGCAACAAGCACAATGTCGCCCATCACTACGATCTGTCGGCCAAGCTCTTCGATCTGTTCCTCGACGAGGACTGGCAATATTCCTGCGGCTATTTCGAACCGGCCGGCATCGGTCTCGACGAGGCGCAGCTCGCCAAGAAACGCCATATCGCCGCCAAGCTCCTGCTCAAGCCCAACCAGCGTATCCTGGAGATCGGCTCCGGCTGGGGCGGCATGGGCATGTATCTGACGGAGGCGACGGAGGGCGCCGAGTTCACCGGCATTACGCTCAGCGAAGAACAGCTGAAGGTCTCCCGCGCCCGCGCCGAAAAACGCGGCCTTGCCGACCGCGTGCGTTTCGAGCTGCAGGACTATCGCAGCATGACCGGCCAAAAGTTCGACCGCATCGTCTCCGTCGGCATGTTCGAACATGTCGGCATCGGCAATTACGCCAATTTCTTCCGCAAGGTCTCTGATCTCCTCGATTACAATGGCGTCATGGTGCTGCATTCGATCGGCCGTCCGAAGCCGAGCTTCGGCACCAATGCCTTCATCGAGAAGTATATTTTCCCTGGCGGTTATATCCCGTCGGTCGGCGAAGTCGTGCCGCCGCTCGAAAAGGCCGGGCTGTTGGTCAAGGATATCGAAATCCTGCCCATGCATTATGCCTATACGCTGCGCCATTGGCGCGAGCGTTTCGTGGCGCGCAAGGCCGAAGCGGTGGCGCTCTACGACGAGCAGTTCTTCCGCATGTGGGAGTTTTATCTCGCCGGCTCGGAAATGGGCTTCCGCTGGGATGAGCTCTTCATCCTGCAGATCCAGATCGCCAAGAACCAGTTCGCCGTTCCCGACAATCGCAATTACATCGCCGAGAACGAAGCCAGGCTGAAGGAATTCGAGGCGAGACGCGCGCCGCTGGAAAAGGTGACCTTCTGAGCGGCAGCGGCCGGACGCAATGAAAGGACATGCGGATGAGCAGTGCTTTTCCCGAGATCTATCTCGTCCGGCACGGCGAGACCGAATGGAGCCGGTCCGGGCGCCATACCGGACGCAGCGACATTCCGCTGACTGACGTGGGCGAGGCCGCCGCTCGCAAGCTTGCCGAGCGGCTCTCCGGACGCTCCTTTTCCGCCGTCTGGTCTAGCCCGTCCGCGCGCGCCCGCACGACCTGCGCGCTCGCCGGCTTCGGATCGGGCGCGGTGATCCGCGACGATCTCGCCGAATGGGATTACGGCGCCTATGAAGGCATCACAACGAAGGAGATTCTGGCGAAGCGCCCCGGCTGGCAGCTCTTTCGCGACGGCTGCCCGAACGGCGAAACGGCCGCCGACGTCGGTGCCCGCGCCGACGCGGTCGTCCATGCGCTTCGCCAAGTGGGTGCGACCATCCTGATCTTCTCAAGCTCGCATTTCCTGCGCGTGCTCGCCGCCCGCTGGCTCGGCCTGCCGCCGGAGGGCGGCGCGCTTTTTTCCCTCGATACAACAAGCATCAGCGTGCTCGGCTACGAACACGACATGGCCGAACCGGTCATCCGCCAGTGGAACCAGCGGTAGGGATGCTGAGGGGTGGGTTTGCGGTGATGTCGGTTCAGGATAATTAAATCGTCGTTGGCGCCGTGCCTGTGGCCCCCTCATCCGACCCTGCGCGCCACCTTCTCCCCGCTGGGGAGAAGAGGAAGCAAGACGCACCGACACTGCCTAAACGAACCAGCCCAGTCAAAAGCACTTCATCCAATGGGATCGATGACGAAGCAACAATCTCCCTCTTCTCCCCAGCGGGGAGAAGGGGGCCCGAAGGGTCGGATGAGGGGGCCTCACGGCAGGACTTTCATTAGCGCCCTTTGTTCACCGTGGTTAACATTGGCGTAACGACCTCACGATAAATGTAGCCACCGCCGCTCTCCGCGGCTTTGTTTTTGCGTTTTCTGGAGTGCGGACGTGTTTCATCGATCAGTCGTATCGATCTCTTTCCTTATTGCCTTTTCATCCATCGCTCCCGCGACCGCACAGGATGGCGGCCAGCATTTCTGGTCGGGCGACTGGTATCTAAGCGTCGGCGTCGCCGGCTTTTCCGCCCCGAAATTCGAGGGCGCGTCGCATAATGAATTCAAGTTCAGCCCGCTGATCTCGGTCGGCCGGCAGGGCGCCGGCCCGCGCTTTTCCTCGCGCAACGACAATCCCTCCTTCGCCCTGATCGACAAGGGCGCCTTCCGCGCCGGCATCGTCGGCAGGTTCGTGCCCTCGCGCGATGCTGATGACGATCACGATCTGAAGGGCATGAAAAAGGTCAAGTGGGGTGCCGAGGCCGGCGGCTTCGTCGAGGTCTATCCGACCGATTTCCTCCGCGCCCGCGCCGAAGTCCGCCAGGGCATCCGTTCCCATGACGGCGTCGTCGCCGATCTCGCCGTCGATGCCTTCACCGACATCGCGCCCGACCTGCAACTCTCCGGCGGCCCGCGCGCGACATTTGCGACGAGCGGCTATTACGACGCCTATTACGGCGTCAACGCCAAGCAGGCAGCGGCAAGCGGCCTCGATCCCTACAAACCCTCGTCGGGCATCCAGTCCTACGGCGCCGGCGCGGCCCTGACCTGGAAGGCAACGGAAAACCTCTCGGCAAGCTCCTTCCTCGAATATAAGCGGCTGGCCGGTCCCGCCGCCGACAGCAGCCTGGTGCGCGACCGCGGCTCGAAGAACCAGCTCCTGATCGGCGTCTCGGCGACCTACAAGTTCAATTTCTCGCTGCAGTGAGCCAGCGTCGTCACCCGCAGCGGTTCCGCGATAACGATCTGCATCAACAAAGAACCAAAGTGCCGCGGCGATCGCTTCTTGACCGGATCGCCGGGCCGCCGCTAGATGAGCGGCATGCAAGACTCCGACCATTTTAACGATCGCGTCTCCGACGCGCCTTCCGACAACTGGGTCTACCGGATCCTGCCACCATGGCTCTGGCCCTATGCGCAGCTCGCCCGCTGGGACCGCCCCATCGGCTGGCAGCTGCTGATGTGGCCGTGCTTCTGGTCGGCGACCCTTGCCGCCAATGCGGCGATCGACGAAGGGGTCTATTCCGGCAGCATGCTGGTTTCCCACCTTTTCCTCTATTTCATCGGCGCCGTCGCCATGCGCGGCGCCGGCTGCACCTACAACGATCTCGTCGATCACGAGATCGACATGCAGGTGGCGCGCACCCGTTCGCGCCCGCTTCCTTCCGGCCGCGTCACACGCGCCCACGCGAAAATCTTCATTGGACTGCAGGCGCTGGTCGGGCTTTTCGTGCTCTTGCAGTTCAACTGGTTCACCGTCTTCCTGGGCCTGCTCTCGCTTGGCATCGTCGCACTGTACCCCTACGCCAAACGCTTCACCGACTGGCCGCAATTCTACCTCGGCCTTGCCTTTTCCTGGGGCGCGCTGATGGGCTGGGCCGGCATTCTCGGCGAAATTTCGGTCGCCTCCGTCCTGCTTTATGCCGCCTCCGTCGCCTGGACGATCGGTTACGACACGATCTATGCCCATCAGGACAAGGAGGATGACGAGCTGATCGGCGTCCGCTCCACCGCCCGCCTGTTCGGCGACAGGACAAGGGCGTGGCTGATCGGCCTTTACGGGCTGACGCTGGTGCTGATGTTTGCGACCTTCGCGCTTGCCGGCGCCAATCTCATCGCGTTTCTGGCGCTGCTCGGCGCGGCCGGCATGTTCGCCTGGCAGATCGTCCGGCTCGATATCGAGGATGCCGCCCAATGCCTGGCGCTCTTCAAGTCGAACAACCGCGTCGGCCTGATCATCTTCTTCGGCCTCTTCATCTCGCTGCTCTTCGCCATTCCCTGAATGGAGCGACGCGAAAAACGACAAAACCCGGCGCGGGGCCGGGTTTCAAATGCTTGCGAAAATGAAGTGTCGGGATATCGCTCAGTTGCGGGCGATGATTTCCTTGCCTTCGATCCGCATGGCGACGCCGAGCTGGCCGGTGGTGCGGCGCACCAGGAAGCGTGGACGGCGATTGGCGAAGTAGGAATGGCGGCGGCGCGGCTTCAGATCGCCGGTGCGCAGGGCGCCGATATGATCTTCGAGCGGCCGCGCGACGCCGTCAGCCTCGACCATCAGCATCGGAATGCGGAAGGCCTCGGACCAGCTGCGCCAGTCGGCGGCGATATCGCTGAGATCATGGGCGACCAGCAGCGGAATGCAGAGCTCCGGGTCGGCATGGTGGAGTTCGAGCGTGACGGTTACCTCGCCGTCGCCATGGTCGATGGCGCGGGCGGCGACACCCTTGAAGACACGCTTCGGCAGGGCAATGGAGAGCGGCAGGCCGCTGGAGGGAAGGACTTTGCGCAGGACCGCGCCGCGTTCGTCTATGGTGATGCTGACGTCATCCGAACAATCATGGATGGCGTAGCTGACCTGCTGCGGGAAGCGGGACGGATCGAGACGCAGCGTCGTGCCAGCCCAAGCGGGCTTCAAAACGGGATTGTTCATTTCATTCTACCCTTGTCTTACCTGAGAGCCGGTTTGCGGTCTTCTCCTCGGGACTTTTCGTCCTCTATGGCCGACAATAGGCGGGCGCCCTTCCGTACAGCTTAAAAATTGCGGTTAAGAAAACTTTGCCTCCCCTGATGGTTATCAAAACCGAATCCGGCAGGGTTTCCGGAAGGTGAACGGTGTGCCGTCCCGAAATGACGCAACCCAGAGGTAAGTCTCGGGTAAGTTTTGCGTGGCAAAATGGGCTTACCGGCAGTTTGTCGTTCTTTTAGAGATTTTGCCAAAAGGGCGCTTTTGATGATTACGGCTTCCCTCGCTTATTCGATCCTGTCGAAGGATATGACGTCGAGCCTCAACAAGGTTGCGTCGCAGGCGACGGTCAAGAAGGATGCGCAGTACTACGCCGACCATATCAACAAGGTCACCTCGGTCGACGACTTCCTCGGCGACTACAAGCTCTACAGCTATGCGATGAAGGCCTATGGTCTCGAGGATATGACCTACGCCAAGGCCTTCATGAAGAAGGTGCTGGAGAGCGATCTGACCGACCCCGACAGCTACGCCAACAAGCTCTCCGATACGCGCTACCGCGAATTCGCCGCCGCCTTCAATTTCAACGCGCCCGAAAAGGACGTGCAGACGGATGCCCAGGAGGACGAGCTCATCGGCCTCTACAAGCAGTCCTTTGTCGATGCCGACAAGGCTGCGGCTACCGAGAGCACCTATTACAGCAACAATATCGACAGCGTGCAGACGGTCGACGACCTGGTCAACAACACGCGGCTGCGCACCTATGTGCTGAAGACGTTCAAAATCGACCCCACCTATGCATCGAAGGATTTTCTGCGGCAGGTGCTGACGAGCGATCTCAGCGACCCCACGAGCATCGTCAACACGCAGGGCGGCGACAAGTACAAGGCGCTTGCCGCCCAGTTCAGCTTCAATGCCGACGGTACCGTCACCGGCACGGCGCAGACGGCGGCGCAGAAGGCGTCTGTCATCGAGACCTACACGCTGAATTCCCAGTCGGTCATCATCGACAATTCGGTCGGCTCCGATGTCTACTATGTCGGCAAGACGGCCGCCGAATACAACAAGGCCTACTACACCGCCAAGATCGGTACGATCACCAATGTCGACGATCTGGTCGCCGACAGCCGGCTGACCTCCTACATCAAGACAGCCTACAGCATGGGGGCTGACTTCACCGCGGCAGCGCTGCGCACGGTGCTGACCGATCCCAGCTATGCCCAGCTGATGGGCTTTACCAACGTCTACAATGCTTTCAATTTCAAGTCTGACGGTTCGACCTCGAATACGGCGCGCGTCCAGTCGGTTGAGCAGGCGAACCAGTTGAAGTCGGCCGCGTCAAGCACCACCAACTATTATAGCGTGACCTCGCAATCGAGCAGCATCACCAATGTCGACGACCTGCTCGCCGACAGCGTGCTGGCGCGCTACATCAAGGACGCCTATGGCCTCGGCGTGAATTTCAGCAATGCCGAGCTTAAGAACATCCTGACCGACTCGGCCTATGCCGCCGCCCAGGGGAAGGCCGGCCTCAATGCCGATTTCAACTTCAATGCGGATGGCTCGATCAACGGTTCCGTGATCCAGACCGACACACAGCGTCAGTCGACCACGGGCAAGTCGGCGGCGAATGCGACGCACTTCAACAGCATGATCGCCAGTGTTACCAATGTCGACGACATCATGTCCGATCCGATTGCCGTCAGCTATATCAGAAACAGCATGCAGATCGCGGACAGCGTCTCCGATGCGACGTTGAGAACCTTCCTCGTCGATCCTGCGGCGGCCAGCGCCCAGGGCTACAGCGATGTCCACGATCTCTTCAATTTCAAGACGGACGGCTCGGTCGCGACCCTCTATTCCGGGCAGACGGCCGCGCAAAGCGCGAGCACTGCCAGCAAGGCGGATGACGCGGCTGTCTATTACCAGGCGACCATCGCCGGTATTTCCAATGTCGATCAATTGCTGGCTGACCAGAAGCTGAACAATTTCGTCCGCAACGCCTTCGGTATTCCTTCGACCGTCACCGATCTCGCTCTTCGCGATATCCTGACCGATCAGAGCGGCACCGGCACCTATGCCGACGTTGCGGCCGCCTTCAATTTCAAGGCGGACGGCACGCTCGAAGACGGCATGCCGGCGCAAACGGACAGCCAGGTTACCAACATCAAAATTGCCGCCACAGCGCGTACGAACGACTATTCCGCCAGGATGGGGACGATCGCCAATGTCGATGATCTCATCGCCGATCCGGCCATCACCAATTTCCTGAAAAGCACCTACAATCTGCCGTTCAACATCTCGGACGCCGACCTGAGGAGCATCCTCACCGATTCGACGGCGGCCGCCGCAGCCGGCTACGCCGATCTCAATGCCGATTTCAACTTTGCTGCCGATGGCTCGCTTCCAGCCGTCAGCTCGGTGCAGACCGCCGCTCAGGCGCAGACCACCAATGACAATTATATGGCGCGCTATGACGACGAGCGCGACGAGGCCATCGCCGAGGTCGCCTCCAACTACAAGAGCATGATGGCCGACAGCACCAGCCTGCTCGATTTCTCCGAGATCACGAGCGTCAACGATTTTCTGCGCACCAATTCTTCGGCCGACTTCAAGAAGAGCAACGACAATCTGCCGGATCCCTTTCATGTGGCGCTGCAGGCCTTCGGCCTGACCGACCAGGAGGTGTCGCGCTCGATGATGCGCAAGATCCTGACGAGCGATGCCTATGATCCGGACGGCTATATCGCCTCGCTGAAGGATGAACGCATCACCAATCTCGCCAGGGCCTTCAACTTCGGCCCGGACGGCAAGGCGGCGTCACCCTTCCAGGCGCTGCCCGACGCGACCATGGCCAAATACGCCACCGACTACAAAGCGCATATGACCATGCTGCTGAAGGCGGGCCCGGTAAAGGACAAGGCGGCGAAGGACGCGACGGCCGAGGTGGATTATTTCGCCAAGACCATGGCCAAGGTGAAGTCGCTCGACGATTTCCTGGACGACAGCCGTCTGACCGATCTGGTGCTGAAGGCGAACAACCTCGACCCGGAGGATTACGACAAGGCGACGCTGAAGAAGATCTTCACCTCCGACCCCGACGACAAGAAGAGCTACCTCAACAGCAAGGCAGATGCCCGCTTCAAGGATATCGTCGCCGCCTTCAACTTCGACAAGGACGGCAATCTGACCCGCGCCAAGATCGGCACGATCCAGAACAAGGCGGCCGAGGAGAACACCCAGGAGCTCTATGTCAAGCAGACGCTGGAAGCCCAGCAAGGCGAAACCAACGACGGCGTCCGCCTGGCGCTCTATTTCAGCCGCAAGGCCTCCAGCATCACCTCGATCTTTTCGATCCTCGGCGACAAGGCTCTCTATCAGGTGATCACGACGGCCTATAGCCTGCCGTCGCAGATCTCCGGCATGGACGTCACCAAGCAGGCCGATCTGATCAACCGCTTCGTCAAGCTCGAGGATCTCCAGGATCCGAAGAAGGTCGACAAGCTGTTGCGCCGCTTCACCGCGATGTACGATGTTCAGAACAGCGCCCAGCAATCGCCGGCCCTGCAGATCCTGACCGGCGGCGGCTGATAGAAGTCCTAATTGCTCTTCAGTTTCAATGATTTGCCCCTCACGCTAACCCCTGCAGACGGGGGTTCGAAGGACGGGTCGAGACGCGTGGCTCGGCCCCGGTCGGTGCCGGCAGGCGGATGAGGGGCTGCCCCCCGTCACCTTCAAACGTCGAGACTGACGACTTTTCCCGGATTCATGATATTGGCCGGATCGAAAGCGCGTTTGATGCGGCGCATCAGCTCGATCTCGATCGCCGGACGGATCGCCGCCAGCTCGTCGCGTTTCAACTGGCCGATGCCATGTTCGGCCGAGATCGAACCGCCATGGGCGAGCACCAGCCCGTGCACGATGTGGTTCATTTCGCGCCAGCGGGCGATGAAGGCCGCCTTGTCGGCGCCGACCGGCTGGGAAATATTGTAATGGATATTGCCGTCGCCCATATGGCCGAAGGCGCAAATGCGGGCTCCGGGCATCGCCGCCATGACGGCCTCTTCAGCCTCGGCGATGAAATGCGGGATCCTCGACACCGGCACGGACACGTCGTGCTTGATCGATCCGCCTTCCGGCTTCTGGGCATCCGACATGCTCTCGCGCATATGCCAGATGGCTTTCTGCTGGGCCACGGATGAGGCGATCGCCGCATCGAGCACCAGTCCGGCCTCAAAACCCTGTTCGAGCACGCCGTTCATCATCCGCTCCGCCGTCTCGGCCGAATCCGACGTCGAAATATCGATCAGCACGTACCAGGGATAGGCCGCTTCCAGCGGATCGCGCACGCCGTCGATGTGGCGCGTGGTGATCTCGACGCCGAAACGCGGCATCAGCTCGAACCCGGTGAGCGAGGTGCCGCAGAGGCTGGCGGCAAGATTGAAGAGACCAAGCGCGTCCTCGACCGAATTGAGGCCGGCGAATGCCACCTGATGGCCAAGCGGCTGGGGAAACAGCTTCAGCACCGCGCCGGTGATGATGCCGAGCGTGCCTTCGGCGCCGATGAAGAGATCGCGCAGATCGTAGCCGGTATTGTCCTTCTTCAGGCGGCGCAGGCCGTCCCAGATTTCGCCGGTCGGCAGCACCACCTCGAGGCCGAGGCAGAGCTGACGCATATTGCCGTAGGCCAGCACCGCCGTGCCGCCGGCATTGGTGGAAAGGTTGCCGCCGATGCGGCAGGAGCCCTCGGAGCCGAGCGACAGCGGAAACAGCCGCCCATGCGCTTCGGCCGCCTTCTGCACATCGGCAAGGATGGCGCCGCCGTCGGCGACCAGCACGTTCGCCACCGGATCGACGTCGCGAATCCTGTTCATGCGCTCCAGCGACAGGACGATATCGGACTGGCCCGCGCGGGGCGTCTGGCCGCCGACGAGGCCGGTATTGCCGGTCTGCGGCACGATTGCGGTTCCGGTCTCGGTGGCGAGCTTCATGATATCAGAGACCTCCTCGACCGAGCCGGGCTTTAAGAGGAGAGGGGAGGAACCGTGATAGAGCCCGCGGTTTTCGACGAGATGCGGCGCAAGGTCGGCCTCACCACGCAGCGCGTATTTGTCGCCGACGATGGCGGCGAAGCGGTCGAGAAGATCGGTGGAAATGCCGGGGCTGCTCATCGGGTCGATCCTCCGTCGCTTCTAAAGCGCGTCGCGATCTTTCAGATTCGCTTATCACGCTTTAGGTCTTTGTTTTTACGCATGTCTTTATCGCAAAACCGCTGCACACTTTTGCGAGACATGCTCTATCAGCTCTATCAGTCGCGCGGGGCGGCAGCCCTTTGCAGGCGGTCGTTGATCGCTTCGCCCAGGCCGTCGTCGGGAATGGGCGAAAAGGCGATGCTCGAGACGCCGCTGGCATCGGCCCGCTTCATGTAGTCGAAAAGGTTGGCCGCCGCTTCCGCAAGATCGCCGCGCGGGCTGAGGTCGAGAACGATGCGTGCGTCGCGCGCGCCTTCGACTGCCGCACCGCCGAAGGCGATCAGCGCCTCGCCGGGTTCCACCGCGCTCGCATTGAGACGCACGCTGGCGCCCGGCGCATAATGCGAGGCGAGCATGCCCGGCGCCTCGATGGCCGCCGATGCCTTTTTGGCGCGCAGCAGCGGCCTGCCGGCGACGCGTTCGATTTCCCGCGCCGCCAGGCCGCCGGGCCGAAGCAGCCTCACCCGGTCGCCCTCCACCTTGACGATCGTCGATTCGACGCCGACCGTGCTCGGGCCTGCATCGAGGATCAACGGAATCTTCGCGCCGAGATCGGCCTCGACATGGGCAGCACTCGTCGCGCTGATGGCGCCGGAGGTATTGGCGCTCGGGGCTGCGAGCGGCCGCCCGAAGGCGCCGATCAGGGCGCCGGCGAAACCCTTCGGCACGCGCACGCCGACGCTGTCGAGACCGGCGGTCGCCAGCGAATGGATCGGGCTTTCGGCCTTGAGCGGCAGCACGAGCGTCAGCGGACCGGGCCAGAAGGCTTCGGCGAGCGCTCGCGACACCGGATCGAACTCGGCATGATGTTCGGCCATGGCAAGGTCGGCCATGTGACAGATCAGCGGATTGAAGCGCGGCCGGCCCTTCGTTTCGTAGATACGGGTGATGGCGGCGGGGTTGGTGGCGTCGGCCGCAAGGCCGTAGACGGTCTCGGTCGGCATGGCGATGGCGAAGCCGTCGGCAAGAGCGGCTGAGGCCGCTTCGAGCGCCGCCTGCCTGTCTGCCTCTATGTCGATGATGCGTGCCATGTGCTGCCCGGATTGATCCCGGCAGTCATTAGGCTTTCCGCCGCCGCCGATCAATCGCTGTTATAGCTGCCGGATGATTTCGCGCAGCTGTTCGTTGCGGGCACCGAGCAGCAGGACGTTGCGGATCGCCGCCTGCGGGTCGTGGGTGCGGAAGAGCAACCCATTGCCGCGTACCGACCGGTCGATGGTCATCCTTTCGGAGGAATCCTCGCCCGGTTTTATCGCGACGGCGAAATACATGCGGGAATAGCCGACGTCGATGCGCTGGAAGAAATTGTCATTGTCGCCGATGTCGGAATAGAAATTCGCAATATAAAAGGCCCAGCTCACCTCGTCATAATGGGCAAACTTCGTGCGCGCGGCCGTGACATGGCAGTAGCCGAGATGCGGGCTGTCCTCCAGCGTCCGGTGGAAGACCATCTTCGGAAACTGGATCGAGTGGTGAAAGCCGTTGATGTGCTGATGCGTTTTTTCGCCGGCCACCTGCAGCTTGCGGCCGGTCTTTGCCGCGACCTCGTCATGGGTGAGGTAGCGCTTTTCCTCTGCCAGCCAGTGCCGCCGTTCGCGCGGGATGCGGCCGGTGCGCAGGAATTCGGAATGGGCGGCAATCGGCTGCCGCTCCCGCAATCTGCTGGTGTCCTTCGCATCGAAATAGCGGAGTCTGGCCATGGTTCGCGTTCTTCGGTCGGTCTGATTCATCGCAAGGATAGGGTCCTATGCTTAAGGCGGTGTTAACGCGGTTCCGGCTGCGCCACGGCTGCCGGCAGGTGTGAAAAGATGTCGCAAATGCGACGGTGATCGGCATCCGGCAGCCGACCTCTCTGCGAAACGGGGCTTTACGCCATGTCGCAATTGACGATAATTGCCTGGAGAGTCGGCGATGCGATCGAGCGGGGCGGGCCGTCACGGCCTTGCCGCATCCTGTCGTCAATTTCGAAGCCGATGTCGCATTGCAACCAAGCAGCAGGCGGGCTCGGTGATTAAATGACGCCATGAACAATTCTCCAAGAGGAGAAGGAAGCGGGCGCGTTTCCGCGGTTTTTCCCGCTTAACGGCGGCAGCCGGATGCACGAGGATATGAAGATGGATATTCGCAGCAACGTTTTGCGTCAGCTCAAGAACCGCCGTGAGGGCTTCAGCCTCGAGCAGCCGTTCTATATCGACGAGGATTATTTCCAGCTCGACATGGAGATGATCTATTATCGCGACTGGCTGTTCATGGGCCATGATTGCGAGCTGCCGAAGCCGGGAGCCTATTTCACCGTCCAGATCGGCAGCTATCCCGTCGTCATCGTGCGCGGCCGCGACAATGTCATCCGCGCCTTCCACAATAGCTGTCGCCATCGCGGCTCGCGCGTCTGCACCAAGGAGCGCGGCTCCTCCGTGCGTCTCGTCTGCCCCTATCATCAGTGGACCTATGATCTCGACGGCAAGCTCGCCTTCGCCCGCCATATGGGCGATGATTTCGACAAGACCGGCTTCAACCTGAAGCCCGTCCATTGCGAAAGCGTGGCCGGCTATATCTTCATCTGCCTCGCCGACACCGCCCCGGATTTCCAGACGGTGCGCGACAAGGTCGAGCCCTATATGGCGCCGCATCGGATCGGCGAGACCAAGGTCGCCTTCCAGAGCACGATCATCGAGAAAGGCAACTGGAAACTCGTCTGGGAAAACAACCGCGAGTGCTATCACTGCGCCGCCAATCACCCGGAACTCTGCCGCACCTATCCTGAAGCGCCGAGCGTCACCGGCACCGATGGCGGCGCCGACGATCCCGAAATCGCCGGCCATTGGGCGCGCTGCGAGGCCGCCGGCCTGCCGAGCAAGTTCCAGATTTCCCCGGACGGTCAGTTCCGCACCGCCCGCATGCCGTTGATCGAGGATGCCGAGAGCTACACCATGTCCGGCAAGCCGGCCGTCAAGCGCCGGATCGCCGACGATATCTCGATCAGCCATATCGGCACCATGCTGCTCTTCCACTATCCGACGACCTGGAACCACCTGCTCGGCGACCATGCCATCTCCTTCCGCGTGCTGCCGCTCAGCGCCAACGAGACGGCGGTGACGACCAAGTGGCTCGTCCATAAGGACGCGGTCGAGGGCGTGGATTACAATCTCGAGGAACTGACGCATGTCTGGACCGAGACCAACGATCAGGATCGCCGCATCGTCGAAGAGAATGCCTTCGGCATCCACTCGCCCGCCTACGAGCCCGGCCCCTATTCTTCCCTGCACGAGGGCGGCGTCATGCAGTTCCTCGAATGGTATTCGAACTTCATGGTGAACCGGCTGCAGGGCGACCAGGCGAAGATCTCCGCCGTCGCCTGATGCATGTCGCCCGCAACTAAGGCGGGTTCAGGTCGACCGATCTAAAACAGAAAAGCAGCCGGTCGCCGGCTGCTTTTGGAACCATTCAGCCACGAACGCGTTGCGTGGCAGGCGGTGATCGCCGTTGAATGGGAGAGAGGTAATGATCGGGCTGAAAAGCAAAATCGCGACTGCAATTCTCACTGCCGCCGTCGTGCTGACGGGCTTTGCCCCGTCGCAGGCAATCCAGATGCCGACCGCCCCGCAGGTGGAGAAATCCTCCGCCGTCGAGGAGGTCCAATATCGCCGTTACTATCGCCGCGACTATTACCGGCCCGGCTATCGCCCCGGCGCCTATTACCGCCCCGGCTGGTACGGCGGCTATCGCGGCTACAGCTATTACCGCCCGGGCTATCGCCGCTATAACGGCTACTGGTACCCGCTCGCCGCCTTCGGCGCCGGCGCAGTCATTGCCGCCCCGCGCTACGTTGCGCCCGCGCCGCGCTATGGCTCGGCGCATGTCGCCTGGTGCGCCAACCGCTACCGTTCCTATCGGGCCTACGACAACACGTTCCAGCCCTATAACGGCCCGCGCCAGCAGTGCTATTCGCCTTATTGAGGTGAGGTAGGGGACGCGCGACGCGAGTTGCTTCGGCGCAGGAGTTGGCCGGAACCTCACCCCACCTTCCGGATGACGGAGGGTGGGGGAAGCTCTGCGCCTAATACGTCGCCCACGAAAACTCAGTGAACGGCTGTTATCACCGACATGCCAGCTTCGTCGGCGGCACGGATAAGCGCTGCTCGCGCGTCCTGCGCCGGAATTTCTCCATGAATTGCATCCCGGCATGCCCTGATCGCAATAAGATATTCGTCTCCATCGTCGATCGGCCAGCCAACCGTCAGCATCTCGGCAGCCTGTACAAGGCTTGCAACAAGCTTGTATTTTTCCGGCCCACTCACGACGAGCATCAGAGGGGCAAATTCTTCGGATGTGCACCACTTCATGACATTAGGTCTCCCCACGGTAAATATATTAGTAACCGTGCAAGAACCGTTCCGGACGAGGTGGCTGCATGAACCAGCCGATCATCCGAGCGTCGTTCGATGGGAGGCCCGCCAGCAGGGCGGGCTATTCGCCTTAATTGATGGCCCGAAAGCTGCCCCTCACCCTAGCCCTCTCCCCGTAAAGACGGGGCGAGGGGACGTGCCTTACGAGACGCTGGAGAGGGACGGAGAGGTTGCGGCTATCCCCCCTTCGCCCCGCAAGCGGGGAGAAGGTGCCGGCAGGCGGATGAGGGGCAGGCGACACCCCCACCCGCACATTCAAAGAATGTTCACCCGCCGCAGCAGCCACCAGGCGAATGCGATCGAGGCGATGATGAGGATGAAGGCATATTCCGTGCCGTAGTCGCCGACGGCGAAGGGCAGGTTGGCGGTGTTCATGCCGAAAAAGCCGGTCACCAGCGTCGGCGGCAGCAGGAAGGCGGTCATGATCGACAGCAGATAGAGGTGGCGGTTGGTTTCGGAGGATTGTTTCGAATCGATTTCTTCGTGCAGCAGGCGCGCCCGATCCTGCAGCGCATAGATATCGTGGTCGACCGTCTCCAGCCGGCTCGTCAGCCGCCGCGCCACGTCGTCGAAGCCGAAGGGCATCTCGTCTTCATCGGCCGCCGCCGCCCGGCGCATCAGCGCCAACACCGTGCGCAGATGGCGATGCAGCCGCACCACGGTTCGCCTGACCGGCGCCAGCCGGCGGCGCTCGTCGCGCGGGGCGTTGTCGTAGACGATATCCTCGATCTGGTTCAGCTCTTCGGTGAGTTCGATGACGATGGCGATCAGCGTACGCTGAAACTCGATCACCAGCAGTTCGAAGAGATCGACCGGCCGCGCAAATTTGCCCGGATTCTTCTCGATCAGCCCGCGCGCCCGCTCGACGCTGCGCAGCGGCTGCAGCCGCGTGGTGATGATGAAGCGGTCGGACATGGCGAAATGCAGCCAGCCGAGATTGTTGGTGTCCTGGGCGAAATCGCGCTGGCAGTCGACAAGCGTGCCGTAGAGCATCTGCTCGTCGACGGTGATCGCCGCATGGGTGTCATGCGTCGTCAGCGCCGATTTGGCGTCCTCGGTCAGCCCGTCGAGCGTCTCGAGCAAGGCCGGCACGCGGGCGTCGACCAGGTTGAGATGCAGCCAGTAGAAACAGTTGTCGGCGGTCAGCTCCGCCACCGTCGCGCTGTTGTTCAGCCGTACCGCCGTCTTGTCATCCGGCGAGAAACGATAGGCCCAGACGAAACCGGGGATGTTGACGGGCAATGTATCCATTGTTCGCCGGTCCTTTGCGAAGGCGATGTCATTCTAGAAATTCTCCATGACGTCCATTTGTGCAACTGTGCAAGAGCAAACCGCCATGTCGGGGAAACTATCGCACGGCGGGCCGGGAAATCGAAATTGACGTTTACGTAAAAATCAATTAGCCCTTGCCTCGGAGGGGCTTTGCGCGAGGTGCAGGCCGGTCCCATGGAGGAGAAAGCATGTATAAGGCGCCCGTCGAGGAAATCGCGTTCACGTTGAAGCATGTAGCGGATATGGGGGAGGCGCTGTCGAACGGTCTGTTCGGCGATCTCGGCGACGATCTGGTCGACGCCATCCTCTCCGAGGCGGGTCGTTTTGCCACAGAGGAGGTGGCGCCGCTTGCCGACATCGGCGACCGCCAGGGCGCCCGCCTCATCGATGGCGACGTCAGGTTGCCGGATGGCTGGCGCGATCTCTACCGCAACTGGATCGCCGGCGGCTGGAACGGCCTGACGGCGCCCGAAGCCTTCGGCGGCCAGGCCCTGCCCGACATGCTGAATGTTGCGGCGCTGGAAATGTGGAACTCCGGCTCCATGGCCTTTGCGCTCGCCCCGACGCTGACGATGGGCGCCATCGAGGCGGTCAGCGCCCATGGCAGCGCTGCGCTGAAAGAGACATATCTGGCAAAGATGGTGTCCGGCGAATGGACCGGCACGATGAACCTGACGGAGCCGCATGCCGGCTCCGATCTCGGCGTGCTGAAGGCCCGCGCCGAGCGGCGCGCCGACGGCAGCTATCGCATCTTTGGCCAGAAGATCTTCATCACCTGGGGCGAGCACGACGCGGCCGACAATATCATCCACCTGGTGCTGGCCCGGCTGCCGGATGCGCCGGCCGGCACACGCGGCATCTCGCTCTTTCTCGTGCCGAAATTCCTGGTGAACGACGACGGTTCGCTTGGTGCCCGCAACGATCTCTTCTGCCATTCGCTGGAACACAAGCTCGGCATCCACGGTTCGCCGACCTGCACGATGATCTACGGCGACGGCCGGTTCGGCGGCGAAAAGGGTGCGATCGGCTGGCTGGTCGGCGAGGAGAACAAGGGGCTCGCCTGCATGTTCACGATGATGAACAATGCGCGTCTCGCCGTCGGCATGCAGGGTGTGGCGATCGCAGAGGCGGCCACCCAGAAGGCGCTCGCTTATGCCAGGGAACGCACGCAGGGCAGGGCGCCGGGTTCGACCGGCGCCGGCATGAGCCCGATCGTCGAACATCCCGACGTTGCCCGTATGCTTCTCACCATGAAGGCGCTGACCCAGGGTTCGCGCGCCATCTCCTATGCCTGCGCCCATGCGCTCGACATGTCGCGCCGGGCAGGCGATAGCCGCCACTGGCAGGAGCGCGCCGCGCTTTTGACGCCGATCGCCAAGTCGTTTTCAACCGATGCCGGCGTTGAGGTCGCCTCGCTCGGCATTCAGGTGCATGGCGGCATGGGTTTCATCGAGGAGACCGGTGCGGCGCGTTATCTGCGTGATGCCCGCATCGCCCCGATCTATGAGGGCACCAACGGCATCCAGGCGATCGACCTCGTCACCCGCAAGCTGCCGCTTTCCGGCGGCGATCAGGTCATGGGCTTCATCGCCGAATTGAAGGCGATCGCCGAGGCTGTCAGCCGCTCCGATCTCGATGGTTTCGGCGAGACTGCCGCCAGACTCGGCGCCGCGATTTCAGATCTCGAAGAGACGACCGCCTGGCTTCTGGCAGCACTTGCCGATGGGAGGGCTGCCGAGGCGCTTGCCGGCGCCACTCCCTATCAGCGCCTGTTCGGCCTCGTGCTCACCGGCTGTTATCTCGCCAAGGGTGCTCTGGCCGAAAGCGGCGACGGCAAAGGCGAGGGCCGCATCGCGCTCTGCCGCTTCGCCGCCGAAAACCTGCTTGCCGAGACCGCGGCCTTGCGCGATCGGGTCGTCAACGGCGCGGCAAGCCTCGCCGCCGCCCGCATCCTGCTTGCCTGAGGAGATCCCCATGACACCTGAGGAAAACCTAGTGACCGACCACATCATCATCGAGCAGTCTTCCGCTCATCCCGGCGTTCAGCTCATTCGCTTCAACCGGCCGGAAAAGAAGAACGCCTTCACACGGGCGATGTATCGCACCATGACCGATGCGCTCACCGCCGCCAATGCGGACGCGAATATCAGAGTGACGGTCTTTCTCGGCACCGAAGGCAGCTTCTCGGCCGGCAACGACATCGGCGATTTTCTTGCCACTGCCATGGGCGGCAGCATGGGAGACGAGCTGATCGATTTCCTCTACGCGCTCGCCAGATCCGAAAAGCCGCTGGTGTCAGGGGTCGACGGCCTGGCGATCGGCATCGGCACCACCCTCAACCTGCACTGCGACCTGACGATCGCCTCCGACCGCAGCCAGTTCCGCACGCCTTTCGTCGATCTGGCTTTGGTGCCGGAAGCGGCTTCCAGCCTGATCGCGCCGCGTGTGATGGGCCACCAGCGCGCCTTTGCCATGCTGGCCGCCGGCGAGGCCTTCAGCGCCGAGGAAGCCCGCGAGGCCGGCCTCATCTGGAAGGTGACGACGCCCGACGAGGTGGAGAATGCGGCGCTTGCCGCGGCTGCGAAACTCGCCGCCAAGCCACCGGAAGCCTTGAAGATCGCCCGCGATCTCATTTGCGGCTCCCGGGAAGAGGTCATCGCCCGCATCGACGTCGAGGCTCGTCATTTCGCCGCGCGCCTGAAAAGCGCCGAAGCGCGGGCGGCCTTCGAAGCCTTCATGCGCCGCTGAACGGCGGCCTGGGGCAAACGGGGTACCGATTAGACCATCGGCACGTTGAAGACCTCTCCGGCCCTGAGCGGCCGGAATCGGTCGGGGGGAATGGCGTGCTCGCGCATGGCGTCTTGCAACGCTCTTACCGGCGCATCGACCGCTTCATTCGTCAGTTGGAACGTGGCGAAGTGATGCCCGGCCACATAGGCCGCATTTGCGAGCTTCATTCCGATCACCGCCTCCTCAGGATTCTGGTGCTGCCCTTTCATGAACCATCGCGGCTCATAGGCGCCGAAGGGTAAGATGGCCAGGCGAAAGCCGCCATGCTTCCGCTGTACCGCTTTGTAATTGATGCCGTGGTGAAAGCCCGTATCGCCGACGTGATAGATCTTGCCGGCTGGCGTCGACAAGACGAACGACGCCCAGAGCGCCATCCGGCGATCGGCGCCGCCGCGGGCGGACCAATGATGGGCCGGCTCCGCATCGATGCTTATTCCGGCGTGCGAGATGCGCTCGCCCCAGTCCATCGATGTCGTCTGCAGATCGGGCACGGCGCGGCGGATGATCGTGTCATTGCCGAGCGGTGTCACGACCCGCGGCCGATGCTTCGCGTGCAAGCGTTTGAGCGTTGCGATATCGAGATGATCATAATGATTGTGCGATACCAGCACGAGATCGATCGGCGGCAAATCATCGAACGCGATGCCCGGTTGGACGACGCGTCTGGGGCCGGCAAAGGTGAAGGGGCTGACCCGCTCCGACCACACCGGATCGGTGAGAATATTGAGACCGGCGACCTGCACCAGCATGGTTGCATGCCCAACCATGGTTACCCGCAGGTCTTCGCCGTCTACGCCTGGATCCGGTTTTGCCGCCGCAAATGGACTTGGGACCGACCGCGGCCAGCGCTCACGGCCGCCGCCGAATTGCCACCGCAAGAGCTCGCGGAAACCAAGCGGCTCGATGCCTTCGGGATTGAAGAAATACGTGCCGTCGAAGTGATCGGACACCGGGCCCGCATAGTAGGGATTGCGTCGTTTGGTCTTGCGCATTCAGAATCGGTTTCCTTGGCCGAGGATAGGATGACTTTAAGCCTGTCGGCTTGAAATCTGAATCCTATCCTCGATTAACGCGTCAGGCCGAAGCAGGAAACTCGTTGACCTTTCGCAGCAGGCTGTCGACCAGCCGTTCCGGCAGGTAACGGCGAAGCGAGCGGACCTGGCGCGACTGCTTGCCGGCGGAATAGCGCAGCTTCGGCTTCTTCGCGGTTGCGGCTTTCACCACCATGTCGGCGACGACCTCAGGCGCATCACCCGTTTCCACCCATTTGCGCATCAGCGCTTCGCTGCGGGCGCGTTCCGAAGCATAGACCGGAAGAGGTTGGTCTGCTCGTGTCAGATTTTCCTCGAAGGATGTTCTGGTGACGCCGGGTTGGACGAGAACAACACGAATGCCGAAGTTGCGCACTTCATGATCGAGCGATTCCGAATAGCCCTCGAGCGCATGTTTGGTCGAGGCATAGAAGGCGTTGTACGGAGCCGGGATGAGGCCGAGGATCGAGCTCATGTTGATGATCCGGCCGCTCTTTTGCTTCCTCATGACCGGCAGTACCGCATTGGCGACGCGCGCCACGCCGAAGACGTTGACGTCGAAAAGCCGCTGGGCCTGGGCGATGGAGGATTCTTCGGCGCCGCCGATGAGGCCGATGCCGGCATTATTGACGACGAGATCAAGCCGGCCGGTTTGCCGGACGACCTCCGCAACAGCCGCCTGCACCGAGGCTTCCTCGGCCACATCACAGATCAGCATCGTTATGCCGGGCCTGTTGGCGGCCGGTTTGCGGCTGGTCCCGAACACGCGGTAGCCGGCCTTCACCAGCGACTCCGCGGTTGCAAGGCCGATGCCTGAGGATGCACCGGTGACCAGTGCAACGCTTCTGTTTCTGTCGGTCATATTGTCAGCTTTCAAAAGAGTGGATCATCGTTGGCCGATCTGTTACTATCTTTTCGATATCGTGTCACTATCGAAAAGATACCTAATGAAAAATAATTCGATTCCGCAATGCCCGGTCGCCCGCGGCCTTCAATCCGTCGGGGATGCGTGGAGCATTCTCGTTTTGCGCGACGCCCATTCGGGCCTCACCCGTTTCGACCAGTTCAGGAAGAGCCTCGGCATCGTGCCGACCATGCTGACCAAGCGTCTCAAGGCGCTGACGGAGGACGGTCTGCTGGAGAAGCGCCTCTATTCCGAACGGCCGCCCCGCGAAGAATATGTCCTCACGGAAGCCGGTCGCGATTTTCTGCCTGTGCTGATGATGATCGGGGCTTGGGCGCACCGCCATTGCGATGGCGAACTCGCCCGCTATGTCGATGTCGAGTCAGGATCGGAGATCGAGCCGATCGCAATCGATGCCGTCACGGGTGCAAAGCTCGGAACCCGGCCAATGCGCATGAGTTTGCAGCGGGAAAGCGAGCCCGGCGATCGATAACGGCCTACTTCTCCAGCGTCGCCACCACCTCGACATGCGAGGTCCAAAGGAACTGGTCGATCGGTGTCACCCCGGTAATGCGGTAGCCGCCCTCGACGAGGATCTGAAGATCGCGGGCCAGCGTCAGCGGATTGCAGCTGACGGCTGCGATCTTCTTCACGCCTGAGCGGGCAAGTTCCTTGCACTGAAACTCCGCGCCGGCGCGGGGCGGGTCGAAGACGACCATGTCAAAGGGCTTGAACTCCTGCGTCATCAACGGGCGGCGGAAGAGATCGCGTTTTTCGACACTCACCGGCTTCAGCCCCTGCGTCTTGCGGGCGGCCTGGTCGAGTGCGGCGAGCGCCGTTGCCTCGGCTTCGACCGCATGCACCCGGCCGATGCGGGCCAGCCTGAGCGAAAACGTGCCGGTGCCGGCGAAGAGATCGGCGATCCGCTTGGCCTTGCCGGCATGGGCAAGCACCAGCTCCGCCATTGCCTCCTCTGCCGGCTTGGTCGCCTGGGCGAAGCCGCCGGGCGGCGGCGAAACCTCGACGCCGCCGAAATCGATAAGCGGCTTGGCCGGCTCGACGAGGATTTCGCCGTTCACGGTCACACGGGCGATGCCGCGCAGGCCGAGCACGGTCTCGATCGCCTTGCGCCGCTGCGGGTCGGAGAGTTTCTTGATGTCGTCGGCCGCTATATCGAGGCCGGAAAGCGTCTCGAGCACTGCCACCCGGAAGGGTTCGGCATTGGTCGCGAGCGCGGCGGCAATCGCCTTGATCGCCGGCAGCCGGGCGACGATCCCTGCCGACGAGATCGGACATTCCTCGATGGCGACGATATGATGGCTTTCGGCCTGGTTGAAGCCGATCAACATATCCTTCTCGGTCTTGCGCGCCGCAAACACCACGCGCCGGCGCTCGCCCGGCCGGGCCGGAACGATCTCGCCGACATCAGGCGTCAGCCCCTTGGATTTGAGTGCATCGACCACCAACTGCCGCTTGAAAGCGCGGTAGGGGGCATCCGCCAGATGCTGCAGCGTGCAGCCGCCGCAGGTGCCGTTGACGCCGTCCGGACCGAAATGCCGGCAAGGCGGCTCCTGCCGGTCGGGCGAGGGCGTCGTGATCGACATGATCGTGCCCTGGCTTTTGACGCGGGCGATCGCCACCGTTTCCCCGGGAAGGGAAAAGGGCACATAGACCGGGCCGGCGGCGCTGCCGGCAATGCCGTCGCCCTGGGCGCCGAGCTTCTCGATGGTGACGGTTTCGGTGCTCACGGTTTCAATCCTGCCAGAAGGAATTCCTGATTGCCGTCGCCGCCGGCAATCGGGGAGGGGATGAGGCCGAGGCTTTTCCAGCCCATATCCTCGGTGAACCAGCGCTCCAATTCCGCAGCGACGGCGGGCGCAGACGAGGGGTCCTTCAACAGTCCGCCCTTGCCGATCGCCTCGCGTCCCGCTTCGAACTGCGGCTTGACCAGCAGCACGGCGATGGCGCCCGGCGAGGCGATATCAAGAGCCGGCGCCAGCGCCAGCTTCAGTGAGATGAACGAGACATCGGAGACGATGAAGCTTGCGGGGTGGCCGATATCCTCGGCCGTCAGGTAGCGGGCGTTGAGGCCTTCCCGGTTCGTCACCCGCGGGTCGCCTGAGATGCGCGGATGCATCTGCCCATGGCCGACATCGATCGCCATGACATGTGCCGCACCGCGCTGCAGCAGCACCTCGGTGAAGCCGCCTGTGGACGCGCCGATATCAAGACAGTGATGGCCGGCGGGATCGAGCCGGAAATGCTCGAGGGCGCTAGCAAGCTTCAATGCGGCGCGCGAGACGTAATCCTGCGCCGGATCGTCGATGGCAATATCGGCGTCGGCGCCGAAGAGCGCGCCGGCCTTCGTCACCACCTGGCCGGCGATCCGGACGGTGCCGCGCTGCACGGCGTCGCGCGCCCGCGAGCGGCTGGCAAAGAGGCCGCGGGAGACGAGCAGCTGGTCGAGGCGTTGGCTGTTTTGATCGGACATCGGCTGTGAATGACCGGCAAAGCCGCCGGTTGCAAGCATTTTGTTCCAGGATCGCCACGGCCGTCGGAGCTTTCGGACGCCGGAAGCAGATAATCGTCGGGCTCGTCGTTGCTGCAGCGCGTATTTAAGCAAATTTAAAGCCTGCCCGCATAGGGTCGGCTCGATTGCAGCGGTTCGTCCGAACCGCTTCGTGCCATGAAGGCGCAGGCGTCTTTCGCCGATCATGTTTCCGATTCCAAGTCTCTGCGGTTGCGTCTTGCGCCGACCGTCTCTCGCCGCGTCGACTGTCGCCAGGAGAAACTCAACGATGTCCGCTAAAAACATATCCTTGAACGGGAAGCTTGCGGCGACGTTCGCAGCCCTCATTCTGATCTTCATGTCCGTTTCCGCCTACGTCTATTCCAAGGCAACGGCCTCGGCGGCAGCGTCGGCCGAGCAGGAAAAATCGGAGCTGCTCGTCAACCAGATCGACGATGCGCTGCAGGCGATGCTCGAGCAGGCGGTCAATCTGCGCGGCTTCATCCTCTTCCGCAGCGACAGCACCTATGGCGACGTCTTCACCAACCGCGAGCGCATGCTGAAGGCGATCGCCGCCGCCAAGCAGACGGCCGCCGGCGAGCCGCAGCTGGTCGAGATGATCGACCGCATGCAGAAGGCCGCCGACCTCTATTTCCATGAACTTGCCGAGCCGCAGACCAAGGCGCGCAAGGAAACCGACATGCCGATCGAAGAGGTCGTCAAGATCGGCGTCAACGCCACCAAGGGTCAGCTCGACGGTTTCCGCCAGGCGTCCGCCAAGATCAAGGCCGCCGCCCGCGAAAAGTCGAATGCGCTCGCCGCCATCCGCGCCGATGCCAACAGCGATCTGAAGATGACGCTGATTGCCGGCGGCATTGTCGCCTCGCTTGCCGCCGCCGTACTCGCCTGGTTGATGTCGCGCACCATCGTCCGCCCGGTCGTCGGCATGACCGCGGCCATGGATCGCCTTGCCGGCGGTCAGAACGATATCGAGGTGCCGGCTGTCGAGCGCGGCGACGAAATCGGCCGCATGGCCCAGTCCGTCCTGGTGTTCAAGCAGGCGGCGATCGAGAAGCTGCGCCTTGCCGGCGAGACCGACCGCATGCGCGGTGACGCCGAGCGCCAGCGCCAGGCGAGCGACGAGCAGAAGGCGCGCGAGGAAGGCGAGCTGCGTTATGCCGTCGACGCCTTGGCCGGCGGCCTTGCCGGCCTTGCCGTCGGCGATGTCGCCGCCCGCATCCAGACGCCGTTCGCGCCGCAATATGACAGCCTGCGCAACGACTTCAACAATGCTGTCGAAAAGCTGCAGGCCGCACTCCAGTCGGTCGGCCGCAACGCTTCGGCGATCAATGCCGGCGCCGGCGAGATCCGCTCGGCCGCCGACGATCTTGCCCACCGCACCGAGCAGCAGGCCGCCGCCGTCGAACAGACCGCCGCAGCGCTGGAAGAAGTGACGACGACGGTGCGCGACAGCGCCAAACGCGCCGAGGATGTCGGCAATCTCGTCGAGCGCACCCGCCTCGGCGCCGAAAAGTCCGGCGACGTCGTCCGCAGGGCAGTCTCGGCCATGCAGCAGATCGAGAAGTCCTCGGGCGAGATCTCCAACATCATCGGCGTCATCGACGACATCGCCTTCCAGACCAACCTCTTGGCGCTGAACGCCGGCGTCGAGGCCGCCCGCGCCGGTGAGGCCGGCAAGGGTTTTGCCGTCGTCGCCCAGGAGGTGCGCGAACTCGCCCAGCGTTCGGCCAAGGCCGCCAAGGAGATCAAGGATCTGATCACCACCTCAGGTACGCATGTCCAGACCGGCGTGTCGCTGGTCGGCGAGACCGGCAAGGCGCTCGAAGCCATCGTCGCCGAGGTGCAGGAGATCAACCGCAACGTCAGTGCGATCGTCACCGCCACGCGCGAACAGTCGATCGGGCTGCAGGAGATCAACACCGCCGTCAACAATATGGATCAGGGCACGCAGCAGAATGCGGCCATGGTCGAAGAACAGACCGCGGCGAGCCATGCACTCGCCAGCGAGGCAAGTGCCCTAGATGAACTGCTGCGCCAGTTCAAGCTCGGCACCCAGCTTGCCGCTCCGGCCCAGAAGACCGCCGCCGCAACGCCGGCCTCCCGCCCGGTCGCCTCTCCAGCCCGCGCCCTCGCCGGCAAGGTCACCAAAGCCTTCGGCGGAAGACAGGCGAGTGCCGCGGTTGCGGTGCAGGAAGACTGGACGGAGTTCTGAGAAGGCGCCTTTCTCAGAAAGGAACGTCAAACGAAGAGGGCGGCGCAGAGATGTGCCGCCTTTTTTCATGATGAGATGGCCATGGTGCTGCCCGCGGCCCCCTCATCCGACCCTTCCGGCCACCTTCTCCCCGCCGGGGAGAAGGGGTGATGCCGCGACCTCTCGATTCCCTCTTCTCCCCAGCGGGGAGAAGGTGCCCGTAGGGCGGATGAGGGGGCCGCACGGCACACCCTCACAAATCACCTACCCCGCAACCCCAACCGCAACCCCGCGCCCCAGCGCCCTAAACACCGTCGAAACAATCCCGGCGCGATCCAACCCGGCATGGGCGATCATCGCTTCGGGTTTGGCCTGTTCCATCCAGATGTCGGGCATGACAAGCGAGCGGATCTTCAGGCCGTTGTCGAGCAGGCCCTCGCTTGAAAGATATTGCATCACCTGGCTGCCGAAGCCGCCGACGGAGCCTTCTTCGACGGTGATTACCATCTCGTGGTGGCGGGCGAGCTGGCGGATCAGGTCGTGGTCGAGCGGCTTGGCGAAGCGCGCATCGGCAACCGTCGTCGAAAGCCCGGCGGCCTCGAGATCTTCGGCGGCAAGCAGACAATCGGCAAGCCGGGTGCCGAAGGAAAGCAGCGCAACCTTGGTGCCTTCCTTGACGATGCGGCCCTTGCCGATCTGCAGGATTTCGCCGCGCGCCGGCATGTCGACGCCGACACCCTCGCCGCGCGGATAACGGAAGGAGATCGGCCCGGCGTCATAGGCTGCCGCGGTGCGCACCATATGTTTGAGTTCGGCCTCGTCGGCCGCCGCCATCACCACGAAGCCGGGCAGGGTGGTGAGGAAGGCGGTGTCGAAGGAGCCGGCATGGGTCGGGCCGTCGGCGCCGACGAAGCCGGCGCGGTCGATCGGAAAACGCACCGGCAGTCCCTGGATCGCCACGTCGTGCACGACCTGGTCGTAGGCGCGCTGCAGGAAGGTGGAATAGAGGGCGGCAAACGGCTTGTAGCCTTCCGCCGCGAGCCCGGCGGCGAAGGTCACGGCATGCTGCTCGGCAATGCCGACATCGAAACAGCGCGAGGGAAAGGCGTCGGCGAGCTTGTCGAGGCCGGTACCATTCGGCATGGCGGCGGTGATGCCGACAATCTTGTCGTCGAGGGCCGCTTCCTGCACCAGCGCTTCGGCAAAGACGCTGGTATAGCTCGGCGCGTTCGGCTTCACCCTGGCCTGAGCGCCGGTGATGACGTCGAACTTGTTGACGCCGTGATATTTGTCGGCCGCGGCTTCGGCCGGCGGATAACCCTTGCCCTTCTGGGTGACGACATGGATCAGCACCGGGCCGCGGGCATTGTCGCGCACATTGCGCAGCACCGGCAGCAGATGATCGAAGGAATGCCCGTCGATCGGCCCGATATGATAGAAGCCCATCTCCTCGAACATGGTGCCGCCGGTGACGTAGCCGCGGGCATGCTCGACAGCGCGGGTGATGGCGCGATCGATGTTCTTGCCGAGATAGGCCGTCAGCTTCTTGCCGAAATCGCGGAAGCCCATATAGGTGCGACCCGAGGCGAGGCGGGCGAGATAGGCGCTCATTGCGCCTGTCGGCGGCGCGATCGACATGTCGTTGTCGTTGAGGATGACGATGAGGCGCGCATCGAGCGCGCCGGCATTGTTCAGCGCCTCATAGGCCATGCCGGCCGACATCGCCCCGTCGCCGATGACGGCGATGACGCGCCGGTCGTTCTTGTCGAGATCGGCGGCAATCGCCATGCCGAGGCCGGCCGAGATCGAGGTCGAGGAATGCGCCGCGCCGAAGGGATCATATTCGCTCTCTGCCCGGCGGGTGAAGCCGGACAGCCCGTCCTCCTGGCGCAAGGTCCGGATGCGGTCGCGCCGGCCGGTCAGGATCTTGTGCGGATAACATTGATGGCCGACATCGAAGATCAGCCGGTCGCCAGGCGTGTCGAAGACGCTGTGGATGGCGATCGTCAGCTCGACCACGCCGAGACCGGCGCCGAGATGACCGCCGGTGCGCGACACCGCATCGATCATTTCGTCGCGGACCTCGCGGGCGAGCTGCGGCAGGTCGCGATCCTCGAGCTTGCGCAGGTCGGCAGGATAAGTGACCTGGTCGAGCAGAGGGGTCTTCGGCGGATGTGTCACGGGCGGCGCTCTTTCTTACTTTTCCTTGTACCGCTTTATTCGATTAGAACGAGGCAAAACAAGTGATTTCAGGAACCGAAGGTTTTCACCTTAGAGCATGGCGGAAAAATGTGTGAGGGGTTTCGGGAGTTATCACATTCTATTTCCGTAAGTTGCATTCGCCTGATTTTGGCCCGGTGCCGCCCCGATTTTCCGCCTCGCCAGTCGAACGCTGAAAGGGGCGGCGAGCGGCTTGAATATGACACGGAATGGTAGCAATGTTGCCGCACCGACTGGGGGATCAGGTCATGGGAACGATTGTTGCAGCGCATGCTTATGTGAACAACGAGGTCGCCTATGTTGCCTGGGATATCGACGCCAAGATCGACGGATGCCTCGGCTTTGAGGTCGTGCGCGTCTATCTCGACGAGCAGGGAAACGTGGCGAAAAAGTCCGATGGCAGCGAGGATCGCGTGACCTGCGCCGCCTGGGTCGCCTTCAAGGGGCAGCGCAATCCGCATTGGCTGCCGCAGACGACCTCGCTCTGGCCGGTGCAGAAACTGTCCTGGCGCGATCTCACGCTGCGCAAGCGGCGCAACGAAATGCGGCGGCGGCCGGACGAGGTGCGGGTGCGCTACGAGATCCGCCCGCTCGGCGATCTGAAGCCGGGCATGGCGGCGGCCCCGGATCCGACGCCTGCGCTTGTCGAGATCAACAAGCGGGACGACAACGGCAGGCCGATCAAGAAGGCTGACGGCACCTTCGAGAAAATCGCCGTCAAGGCCTATGAAGGTCCGCCGCGGCCGCTCGGTTATCTCGGGCCGGCCGTCGCCTCCAACCCGGTCCATGTGACGCGCAAGCGCGGCCAGTTCGAATCGACCTTCACCAACGGCATCCTCGCCGCCCAGTGGCTCAGAAACGTCCTGCTGGAAGACGGTGTGAAGCAGCCGAACGAGCTGATCGACATGATTTCCAATCCGGCGAACGGCATCCGCAAATATCTGGCCGGCGATGTCATTCCGATGCTCAGGGATTTCATGAATGCGCCCGGACGCTTCCTGGTCGCCCTCTACGAGCTCGAGGATAAGGAGCTGCTCGACCTGCTGCTTGCCAACAAGGACAAGCTGCGCATCATTCTCGCCAATACGGGAAAGGTCGGAGACGAGTGGGATGTGCGCAATGCCCACGCACGCAAGGCGCTGATCGACGCCGGCGTCGAGATTCACCACCGGATGTTCAACAATTCGGGCCAGATCGGCCACAACAAATTCGTCGTGCATATAGCGCCCGATGGAACGCGCAGCGTCTTCACCGGCAGCACCAACTGGACGGCCACGGGGCTTGCCGGCCAATCCAACAACGCCCTGATCGTCCGCAACGATGCGGTTGCCGCCGCCTATGTCGCCTATTGGGAGCGGATGCTGGCAGACAATGCGACGCTGGAAGTGCCGGTCGAATTCGATGACGGCATGCCCGACAATCAGCAGAGCAAGGCGTTCCGGCGTTCCAACGAGACACCGTCTCTCGTCCCGACCGCGAACGGCGCTTCGGTCGAAACGTGGTTCTCGCCGAACATGCAGAACCGCAGAAAGGGCAAGGAGACGCCGCCCGATCTTCGCGAGGTCTACCGCCTGATGCGCCGTGCCGAGCACGCGGTGCTGTTTCTGGCCTTCTATCCCGGTCAGTCGGGCAGGGATTGCATCGTCGGCGAGGCGATCGATATCGGCCTCAAGGATCAGAAGCTGATCGTCACCGGCGCCGTTTCCAGCCCGCAGGCCATGCCCAATTACGTCGCCGGCAAGAAGAACGATCCCGACGATGAGGACGACGATACCGCGGCCGTGTCGCCGCATACGTTCGACGAGGCCAATGTCTCGATCGTCCGGGCCTCGCGCATCGATGACCGCCAGCTGCTGGCCGATTTCGGCGCCGAGGAGCTGACGGCCAAGAAGGTCGGCGCCATCATCCATGACAAGGTGCTGGTGATCGATCCCCTGTCGGACGACTGCGTCGTCGTGCTCGGCAGCCACAATCTCGGCTTCAAGGCCTCCTACGCCAATGACGAGAACATGCTGATCGTCAAAGGCGACCGGGCGCTGGCCGAGGCCTATGCCGTCCATATCCTCGATGTCTATGACCACTATCGCTTCCGCGCCGTCGAGGCGGAATTGAAGCGCCAGGGCAAGAAGGGCTGGTCGGGCTTTCTCAACGTCGATGACAGCTGGCAGGACCGCTACGTCAACCGTACCAAGGGGGCGCTGATGCGCTATTTCGCGGCAGGCTAACCGGAAGCCATCTTTGCGATGGGTTTGAGTGCCGTCAGCCTTCCGGCAACGGCACGAATTCCTCTTCGTCGCCGGGAACGATGTCGAAGCGGCCGGTGCGCCATTCCTCCTTGGCCTTTTCGATCCGTTCCTTCGAGGAGGAGACGAAATTCCACCAGATATAACGTTTCGAGTTCAGCGCCGCGCCGCCGAACAGCATCAGGTGACAGCCGTCGCTGCCGGCTTCGAGCGTGATCGGATCGCCCGGCCGGAAGACCAGCAGCTGATCGGCGGCGAAACGATCGCCCGAGATGACGACCTCGCCTGAGAGCACATAGACGGCGCGTTCCTCGTGGCCGGCGCCGAAGGGAAAACGCACGCCGGGCTGCAGGTTGAGATCGACATAGAGCGTGTCGGAGAAAGTGCCGACCGGCGATGTCATGCCTTCGAACGAGCCGATGACGACCCGCCCGCGTACGCCTGACGTTTCGATCAGCGGCATGTCGGTCTTTTCCGTATGGGCGAAGGAGGGATCGATCTCCTCCTTGTCGTCGGGCAGCGCCAGCCAGGTCTGCAATCCCGACATCAGCAGCGGGTGGCCGCGCAGATTGTCGGGCGTGCGCTCGGAATGGACGATGCCGCGGCCGGCGGTCATCAGGTTGATATCGCCGGGGCGGATGACCTTTTCGGTGCCGAGGCTGTCGCGGTGGCGGATCTCGCCGTCGAAGAGATAGGTGACCGTCGACAGGCCGATATGCGGATGCGGCTTCACGTCGAGCGCCTCGTTCGGTTTCAGGATCGCCGGCCCCATGCGGTCGAAGAAGATGAACGGCCCGACCAGCCGCCGCTGCCGCGTCGGCAGGGCGCGCCGCACCTGGAAGCCGCCGATATCGCTGCTGCGCGGAATGATCAGGTTCTCGATCGCATCACAGGCGAAGGCATCGCCGGGCAGCGGATCTTTACCGGGAAAGAAGGACATGGGGATCTCCGATCTCAAGATATCCGCGAGAGATAGTGCCTGGAAGTCCGCGCGCCAATGGAACGCGTCTCGTCGGGCATCCGTTCAGATCGCGGTGAAGCCGTTGTCGACGAAGAGGTGGGCGCCGTTGACGAAGTTCGACTCGTCGCTGGCGAGATAAAGGGCGGCGCGCGCCACATCCTCCGGCTCGCCGATCCGCCCCTGCTGGGCGGCGATGGCGGCATCCGAGACATCGACGCCGAGCGCCTGCAGGTCGGCCACCTCGCGCAACCCGTGCGGCGTGCGGATGAAGCCGGGGCAGACGGCGTTGCAGCGGATGTTGCGGTCGCGGAATTCCACCGCAATCGCCCGGGCAAACATGTGCACCGCGCCCTTGGTCGTGTCGTAAAGCACTTCCATCGGCGTCGCCGCGACCGCCGAGATCGACGAGGTGCAGACGATCGATCCACCGCCCGCGGTAATCATCTTCGGCAGCACGGCCTTGGTCATCAGGAACATCGAGCGCACATTGACCGCGTGCAGCCAGTCCCATTCCTGAAGCGTCGTTTCGAGGAAGGGTTTGATGACGATGGTGCCGGCATGATTGAACAGCACGGTCACCGCGCCGTAGCGTTCCTCGACGCCGGCGACGGCGGCATTGACGGCGGCTTCGTCGGAAACATCGGCCGTCCAGCAATTGGCCTCGCCGCCGGCATCACGGATCTGCTTCACGGTCTCATCAGCCGCTTCGCCGTTGCGGTCGATGATCGCGACACGCGCGCCTTCGGCCGCAAACAGCTTCGAGGCGGCACCGCCCATGCCGGTGGCGCCGCCCGAGATGATGGCGACCTTGCCCTTCAATCTATCCGTCATTTGTCTGTCCCCTCATGGTTCTGGAGGGGATCATAGATCGGCCGTAAGCCGATCGCCAAGCGCCTTCGATCCGCTCAGGCGCCGTCCAGCGGCTCGACGCCCTGCGGCTTGCCGGCGCGGTCGAGCCGGATCTTCTCGATGCGGTTTTCGGCGGCCGAAAGCAGCGTCTCGCAATGTTTCTTCAGCGCTTCGCCGCGCTCATAGATCTCGATGGATTCATCCAGCGCCACGTCGCCGCGTTCCAGCCGGGCGACGATGCTTTCGAGTTCGGCGACCGCCTTTTCGAAGGAAAGGCCCGATACCTCAGGCTTGGCGCTTTCAGTCATTCTCAACCCTTCATCATTCGCAGAATATGCATGCCCGCCGATTCGGCCAGACCTTCAAGATCATAGCCGCCTTCGAGCAGGCTGACGACCCGGTTCTTGGCGTGCCGGTCGGCCAGTTCCAGGACGCGGCCGGTGGCCCAGTCGAAATCTTCGCCCGTCAGGTTGATCTGCGCCAGCGGATCGCGGTGATGCGCGTCGAAGCCGGCGGAGATGATGATGAGGTCCGGCCGGAAATCGTCGAGCGCCGGCAGCACGCGCGATTTGAACGCCTCGCGGAAATGGTCGCTGCCGACATTCGGCGAAAGCGGCGCGTTGACGATGGTATTGTGCTTGCCCTTCTCCTCCTTGGCGCCGCTGCCGGGATAAAGCGGCATCTGATGCGTCGAGCAGAACAGCACGGAAGCATCGTCCCAGAAGATGTCCTGAGTGCCGTTGCCATGGTGGACGTCCCAGTCGACGATGGCGACACGTTCGGCGCCATGCCTTTTCTGCGCGTGGCGGGCGGCGATCGCCGCATTGTTGAAGAAGCAGAAGCCCATCGCCGTCGTCTTCTCGGCATGGTGCCCGGGCGGGCGGGCGGCGACGAAGACATTGTCGGCGGCGCCGGAAAAGACGTCGTCCACCGCCGCCATCGCGCCGCCGATCCCGGTCAGCGCCGCCTGCAGGCTTTTGACGCTGGCATAGGTATCGGCTTCCAGCTGGTTGATCCGATCTTCCTCCTCGGGGATCTCCCGCATGACGGCCATCAGATGCTCTTCCGGATGCGCCAGCAGCACCGCATCCTCGCTCGCCTGCGGCGCTTGCCGGCGCTGCAGCCGCTCGAAATTCGGATGTTCCAGCGCGACATTGATGGCGCGGATCCGGTCCGATCGCTCCGGATGGCCGGAAGGCGTCACATGTTCCAGGAAGATCGGGTGTTCATAAAGACGGGTGCTCATGGAGACACTCTATCGGCCGCTTGTGTCATGTTCCACAGCAGATGGGGCATCGCAGGACGATTTCAACAAGCGCTCCCGCCGCACCATCTCGCTGGCGGCGGCGTTATAAATTCCTGTCATCTCAGCCGTTTACTTCAAAAAACCCCGTGCTACTGTCGTTAACGGGGAATTTTGCAGGCAGAGTTGTTGATGAGTCAGTCGAAACGCCCGGGTGTGACGGAAATACATGTGCCGTTTCGCGATGTCGATATGAACGGTCGGATGTTCCTGGCCTCCTATATTTCCTATGCCGAATCCGTCATTGCCAGCTTCTGGTCGGCTCGGCCCGAGGTCGAGGACGAACCGATCTACAACGCCAGCAAGATTACCTGCGTTCTCCATCGGCCGCTGCATTACGACGAGCCGGCCCTTTTTACCGCCGCCGTCGACAAGATCGGCGTGCGCTCCATCGGCTTCCTCGTTTCGATCGACACCGGCGAGGAGCGCGCCGCCGAGGTGGAAATCATCTGGCAGGCCCGCAGCAGCGAGGACCAGCAGCCGGCCTCGCTGCCGGAGGAAACGCGCGACTGGCTCTATCGGTTTTTGGATTAGTATGTTGCCCGGGCAGCGGACGCCTAAAGCTTGAGGTCCATGTCAATTGTTCCAGCCAACCTTAGAGGGGAGCCGTCCGGTGACGTGACGTTCAATGCTCGCTACTGCCCTGTTACTTATGTCGGTCAGCGCTGCGTGGAGCGATGATGAGCCTCCTCGTCCCTATCAAGGTCCTCTTTTCTTCAACGGCGAGGGTTACGTCAGTACGCGCTTCATAAGCGCAGTCGCACCGCTAGGTGACGGTTCTCCGATCTATGCAGGCGCCAAGGCGGGGGGCGGAAAGGTACTCGCAGTGCTGCACTCAGAGCCAGGTCCCGGAGTTCGTGCCGTTCACGTCTTTCCGAATGAGGACATCGTGGTAGCGGTGATCGCGCCGAAACGCACCGGTCTTATAGGATGGAAGGGCTGGATCAGATTTACGATCGTGACCGAAGGCTTTCCTGATGGAAACGAGGTTTCCCAGGCGTTTTCAGGCGTCATCCTAGAAGTCGACGGCAAGTGAGCCGACTCAGGAGTTGCTCCAGCCCCGATCTCTGAAAGCGATGAGCTAGATATCCGGGCAGAGCCAAATCAAAGGATCGTGCAGCGATCAGTCACGCCCTCCGGTCATCTCGTCGCCATGCTCGCGACCAGATCGCTGAACCTTTCTCCCTGAATGCCGACATGGGTTCGCAGCAGGCGGCGGGCTTCATCTCCGTCTCCTGTAAAGATCGCATCGACGATGGCGCAATGTTCTAAGAAGGAGGTCGACAGGCGGTTGCGCACGCGCAGCTGCAGACGGCGATAGGGGCGCAGCCGTCGATGCAGCTGCACGCATTGCTCCTGCAGGAAATCGCTGCGGCTCGCGGCGTAGATGGCCTTATGAAATTCCTCATTGTCGTAATAATAGGCATCGCTGTCACCGGCCGCGGCGGATTGTTCGCAGCGGCTGTGGGTGGCGGTGATCGCCTCGCGTGACGCCTTGTCCAGCCGGCGGGCGGCGAGCGATCCGGCCAGGCCCTCGAGCTCGGCCATGACCTCGAACATCTCGTAAATGCGGTGCGGGCCTGGATCGATCACGATGGCGCCGCGGCGCGGACGGATTTCGATGAGGCCGATGGCATCAAGCTGCATCAGCGCCTCGCGCACCGGCGTCCGCGAGACTCCGAAGCGATTGGCAAGCACGGTTTCATCCAGCCGTTCGCCGGGGGCGAACTCGTAGGAAAGTATCGCATTTTCAATCTCATCCCGGAGCCACCGGCCGACATTCTCGGACATTTCTCTCGCATCCTTCATACATGAGAGTCATTCTTGTATACACAAACATTGACTTCGTGTACGAAGAGTGACAATTTACATACTACAGACGAAGCCCCGCGATGGGAAGCAGTGTCCACCGGCGTGAACAGCGCCCGACCTTCAGAAGGAGAATGGCATGCCTGAGGCGTCTTTCTTCACCGACATGCTGCAAAGCATTACGGATCACGGACGCCAGCTGCTGTTTTCCGGTTCGCGCAATACGCAGGCCGCCGCCAAAGCCGATCTTGAGACCCTCTGTGAAATGCTGTTGTCGAGCCGCGGTGAAGCATCCGGCATGGCCCTTGCCGCCGAGATTCTCGATCGCTGGGGCGCGCTCGAGGACGAGGGCGCGCAGGCATTCTTCCATATGCTGCACGAAAAGTTCGGGCCGGACACGGTGAGGCTCGATCAGGCAATGGAAAATTACCGCACCGACAAAAGCTCCGCCGCGGCCATTGCGCTCCATCAGGCCGCGGAGCCGCGGCGCCAGGAGCTCCTGCGCCGGTTGAATCACGCGCCGAACGGCACCGCCAGGCTCGTCCGCATGCGTCAGCAGCTGCTTGCTTCCAAGGATCGGTCCGAGGCCTATCACGCGCTCGATGCCGACTTCACGCATCTGTTCGGTTCCTGGTTCAATCGCGGCTTTCTGACGCTGCGGCCGATCGACTGGACGACGCCGGCCTATATCCTCGAAAAGATCATCCGATATGAGGCCGTGCATGAGATTGCCGGCTGGGAGGAGCTGCGCCGTCGTCTGGCGCCGGCCGACCGTCGATGCTTTGCCTTTTTCCACCCGCGGCTGGCCGACGAGCCGCTGGTCTTCGTCGAGGTGGCGCTCACCCGATCGGTGCCGAAGGCGATCGCGGATGTGCTCGACGAGGGGAGGGAGCAGATCAATGCCGACGAGGCGACGACGGCGGTCTTCTATTCGATCTCCAACTGCCAGGATGGCTTGCGCGGCATCTCGTTCGGCAATTTCCTGATCAAGCAGGTGGTGGAAGACCTGCGCCGGGAGCTGCCGGGCCTGAAGAATTTCGTCACGCTGTCGCCCGTCCCGGGTTTTGCCGCTTGGCTTGCCAAGATTCGTGCCGCGACCGGCGACCGGTTCCTCTCCAAAGCGACCCTGGAAACGCTGAGCTTGCTGGACGAGCCGAACTGGCCCGACAAGGAGAAGAGCGCAGCCGAAGTGGAGCGTGTGTTGCTGCCGCTGGCGGCCCGCTATTTCCTGACCGAACGGACGCCGGAAGGCCGCCCCGTCGATCCCGTCGCCCGCTTCCATCTCGGCAATGGCGCCCGGCTCGAAAGGGTGAATTTTCTCGGCGACCGCTCGCCCAAGGCGCTCCAGCAGGCGCACGGTCTGATGGTCAACTACCTCTATAAGCTCGATGACATCGTGGCCAACCACGAGGCCTTAGCGCAACGCGGCGAAGTGATTGCCTCGCCCGCCGTCAAAAGCCTGCTCAGCCAGAGCGACGAAGGCCGCCGTGGCGGCAATGGCCAGCAAGGTTCTCGAGCATTCGCGCAGCTGATGAATTCCACGCTTGGAGGAGGGCGAAAGTGAGCAACCATCTTTTCGACGCCATGCGGGCCGCCGCACCCGATAACGCACCGTTCATCCGGATCGATGGCACCCGCACATGGACCTATGACGAGGCCTTCGCCCTTTCCGGCCGCATTGCCGGCGCGATGGATACGCTCGGCATCCGCCCCGGCGACCGGGTTGCGGTGCAGGTGGACAAAAGCGCCGAGGCATTGATCCTCTATCTCGCCTGTGTTCGCAGCGGCGCCGTCTACCTGCCGCTCAACACCGCCTATACGCTGGCCGAACTCGATTACTTCATCGGCGACGCCGAGCCGCGTCTGGTGGTGGTTGCCTCGGGCGCTCGCGACGGCGTCGAGACGATCGCCAGGCGTCACGGCGCGATCGTCGAAACGCTCGACGCCGATGGCAGCGGCTCGTTGCTGGATCTTGCGCGCGACGAGCCGGCCGACTTTGTCGACGCCTCGCGCGCCGCCGACGATCTGGCCGCGATCCTCTACACCTCGGGAACGACGGGACGCTCCAAGGGGGCGATGCTCACGCATGGCAACCTGCTGTCGAACGCCCTGACCTTGCGGGGCTATTGGCGCGTCACCGCCGGCGACCGGCTGATCCATGCCCTGCCGATCTTCCATACGCATGGGCTGTTCGTCGCCACCAATGTCACGCTGCTCGCCGGCGCCTCGATGTTCCTGCTGTCGAAATTCGACGCCGACGAGGTCGTTTCCCTGATGCCGCAGGCAACAATGCTGATGGGTGTGCCGACCTTCTATGTGCGCCTCCTGCAAAGCCCGCGCTTCGGCAAAGAGGCGGCAGCCAACATCCGCCTCTTTATATCGGGCTCGGCGCCGCTGCTTGCAGAAACCCATACCGAGTTCGAGGCCCGGACCGGTCACGCGATTCTCGAGCGCTACGGCATGACGGAAACCAATATGAATACCTCCAACCCCTATGACGGCAAACGCATCGCCGGCACGGTCGGCTTGCCGCTGCCTGGTGTGACGGTGCGCGTCACCGATCCCGCCACGGGACAAGTGCTGCCGGCGGAACAGACCGGCATGATCGAGATCAAGGGGCCGAACGTCTTCAAGGGCTATTGGCGCATGCCGGAAAAAACCGCGGCCGAATTCACCGCCGACGGGTTCTTCATCAGCGGCGATCTCGGCAAGATCGACCGCGACGGCTATGTCCACATCGTCGGCCGCGGCAAGGACCTGGTGATCTCGGGTGGCTACAACATCTATCCGAAAGAGGTCGAGAGCGAGATCGACCAGATCGACGGTGTGGTCGAGAGCGCCGTGATCGGCGTGCCGCATCCGGATTTCGGAGAGGGCGTCACGGCCGTCGTGGTGCGCAAGCCCGGCGCCGTGCTGGATGAAAAGACCATTGTCAGCGCCCTCCAGGATCGTCTGGCGCGCTACAAACAGCCCAAACGCATCATCTTCGCCGAGGACCTGCCGCGCAACACGATGGGCAAGGTTCAGAAGAACATCCTGCGGCAGCAATACGCCGATCTTTACACCAGGACGTAAGACGGCAGCCCTCTGGGAGGAGGGCGCGTCGGTATCCGCATCAATCTTGCAAACAGCAACCACGGCGCTGGAGGCGTCGGAGGGAGGGGAATCATGGGTATTGAAATACTGGCCATAGGCATGCTCGTCGCCATGTTCGTCGTTGCGACGATCCAGCCGATCAACATGGGCGCGCTCGCTTTCGCCGGCGCCTTCGTGCTCGGCTCCATGACCATCGGCATGAAGACCACCGATATTTTCGCCGGCTTTCCGAGCGATCTGTTTTTGACGCTCGTCGCCGTCACCTATCTCTTCGCCATCGCGCAGATCAACGGCACCATCGACTGGCTGGTCGAATGCGCCGTCCGGCTGGTGCGTGGACGCATAGGCCTGATCCCCTGGGTGATGTTCCTCGTCGCCGCCGTCATTACCGGTTTCGGCGCGCTTGGACCGGCTGCGGTCGCCATTCTCGCGCCGGTCGCGCTGAGCTTTGCCATCCAGTACCGCATCCACCCGGTCATGATGGGGCTGATGGTGATCCACGGCGCGCAAGCGGGCGGCTTTTCGCCGATCAGCATCTATGGCGGCATCACCAACCAGATCGTTGCCAAGGCCGGCCTGCCTTTCGCGCCGACGTCCCTGTTTCTCTCCAGCTTTTTCTTCAATCTTGCGATTGCGGTGCTGGTCTTCTTCGTTTTCGGCGGCGCGAAGGTCATGAAGCAAGTGCCCGCAGCATCGCTTGGCCCCTTGCCTGAACTGCACCCCGAAGGCGTTTCGGCGTCGATCAGAGGTCACGGCGGCACGCCGGCAAAACCGATCCGGGAGCATGCCTACGGCACGGCGGCCGATACTGCTGCGACGCTGCGTCTGAACAATGAGCGAATGACCACGCTGGTCGGCCTGATCGCGCTCGGCATCGGCGCGCTGGTTTTCAAGTTCAATGTCGGCCTCGTCGCCATGACCGTCGCCGTCGCCCTCGCGCTCTTGTCGCCGAAAACCCAGAAGGCGGCAATCGACAAGGTCAGCTGGTCGACCGTGCTGCTGATATCAGGCATCATCACCTATGTCGGCGTCATGGAGAAGGCCGGTACGGTCGACTACGTGGCGAACGGCATATCCAGCCTCGGCATGCCGCTGCTGGTGGCGCTCCTGCTTTGCTTTACCGGCGCCATCGTTTCGGCCTTTGCCTCCTCGACCGCGCTGCTCGGCGCCATCATCCCGCTGGCCGTTCCGTTCCTCATGCAGGGCCATGTCAGCGCCATCGGCGTCGTCGCCGCCATCGCGATCTCGACGACGATCGTCGATACCAGCCCATTTTCCACCAATGGTGCGCTCGTGGTCGCCAATGCGCCGGATGACCGCCGCGAGCAGGTCCTCAAGCAGTTGCTGGTCTATAGCGCTCTAATCGCCATCATCGGCCCGATCGTCGCCTGGCTGGTGTTCGTCGTGCCGGGGCTGGTTTGACGACAGTCCGGCGAAACTGTCGCTTCCGCCGCGGGCCATTGCCCGCGGCGGTTAAGGCATCATCCACGCCGTGGGCAGGCATTCCGCGTTTCACTCGTTCCGCCGACCGGAAAATCCAACGCCGGCGAAGCCATAAAATGCTCGAGTTGTAGTCTTGATCGCCTCGCGGAATAGGGAGGCCGTCGCACACGGCGCCACTCCGATGCATTCTCCGAGGACCTGGAGGAAGCCGACTATGCGGTGATTGTCGAACCGATCGTGGCGCCCCCACTCGATGAGCGGCGCAATTTGCAGATGCAGCCTTAAAAGCTGACGGTCATGGAATTCTGATCGCCGCAGGCATCGCATCCGGCCATTCCGCGAGGACTGCCGTCGCTCGGCTGAACAGCCGCCATCGGCCACCGCCAAAGATCGGAATTCCCAGAGCTGCTCAAACAACTCGAAGGCAATTCACGCAGCGCCCAGATAATCTGCGGGTTACAAGATGGTTGTAATCGCGAAAATTCCAAGTTAAGGCAGCTGCGCCGAGAGCCAGTAGGGAGTCGACATGACGAAATCTGAAACCGGACGCCCGTATATTTATGGAATTGATGCGGTGCGATTTGCATGTGCGTTGATGGTGACGATGTTTCACCTAGGATTTGCTTCTTGGGCTTCGCCGCTATATTTGAGGCCCTACAAAATGCCCTTGATCGAGAACATTAGCCAGCCTGGATGGGTTGGCGTCGAACTGTTCTTCGTCATATCCGGGCTCGTGATCATCAACTCCGCCGCTTCGGCCAATGCGATGTCATTTCTCAAAGGACGAATTCTGCGGCTGTATCCGGCCGTATGGATCTGTGCATCGCTGACCCTTATCGTCATTGCGACTCAAGATATCAACAGGCGTGTGATCAAGAACTATCTCCGATCGGTGACCCTCTATCCTGGCGGGCCCTGGATCGACGGCCAATATTGGACATTGGCTTGCGAGATATGCTTCTACACCCTTGTCTTTATCATGTGTGTGACGCGTCAAAAGGCGAGGATGCCTGCCCTGGCGCTCGGCCTGTCGCTGGCCAGCACGATTTTCATCGCCCTCTTGTACGCGTTTCCTGGTTCAGGCATTTTGGGCATCTTCACGGAGACCGCGTGGCGAGCCATCCCTTTTTATTATGGCTGCCAATTTTCTATAGGCATTTACATCTACATCTGGCTTCTGTCTGACGCGCGGATGAGCCGAATTTCTCGCGCGGGTTTCGTCTGCGCCTTGGCGGCAGGCGCCGTTCAGATTTACATGGCAGGCGGCAGTGTCAGCGATCGTACGCTTGCCGCCACGGGTCACGCGTTCTCACCACTTGCCGCAATCTCGATCTGGGTGATGGGTTTGATGATCATTATTGCAAGCGTGCGATACGCCAGGCAGATCAGTCGTCTGCCGGACGCGCTGCTTCAATCGGTCAAGACTCTCGGCTTGATGACCTATCCACTATATCTCGTGCATTTCACGATCGGCATCCAGCTTCTCGATTGGCTGACCGGTCTGGGAGTAACACCGCTCTTGGCGCTTGGTCTGGCCCTGGTGATTGTCTGCGCAATCTCTTTGGCCGTTTGCAAATGGGGAGAACCTCCGATCCGCAGTGTTCTGCGCGCGGCTTTCGAGAGGCTCGGGCAACGGGCTGCGGGTTTTCAGACGAAAGAGTCTCGAGTTTAGGCGCCAAAGCTCACCGGCCGCCTTTCGGGCGAAGGCGACCATTGTAAGTATTCGCCGGCGCGCGAGCCGCCTGGTGAACGGTCGTGTTCTCACCATCCATTTCTCGGTGATTATCGGATCATCAACCATGATCCCGTCAATGGTCGCCATAACCTTGTCGTCGTTCGTCGCCCGGGCGAATCGGCAGGTGTCAGCTTCGTCCATGTTTCTTCGCGACAATAAAGGCATCGCCGCTGCACGACACAAGCTCGCCGTAGCAGATCAAGGTAAAGCGGTGGGTGCATGCACGATGAAAAAGCAATGTCTTGCCGCAACAAGCGGCGGTTGAAGGTGAGGCTTGCTCTCGTCGAAGTATTTCCTGCTCAATTCGGAATGTCCGATATACGGCGGTCGAATTATGTTGCATTTGCGAAGGCAACACTATTCAATCTTCGCAGATGTCTATATTCGCTTAGGTTGAAAATCACTCATGATTCAATCGACTGACGTCTCATCTCTTCTGACGGATATGATTTATGGAAGTCTGTTCGGAGAGTGCAGCTGGCAGGATTTCCTGGACCGCCTTGCGCAGACGTCGCCGGGCGGCAAGGCGGCGCTTCACTATCACGACCTGACCTCGTCCGTCGCCCATGTTCCCTTCATGTCGGGATTTTCGCAGTCCGAGATCGATCAGTTCATGAGCCACTTCGCCTCGGTCAATCCCTGGATTCCGAGATTGGATCGCGTACCCGTCGGCCAGGGCCTGTGCGGCGACGAGATCGTTCCGCGCGAGGAGCTGGTCAAATCGGAGTTTTACAATGACTGGCTGAAGCGGCAGACCGGATGCGAGACGAGCGTCGGCGTCTCGATCATTCGCGAGGAAAACCGCACCTTCATCCTGTCGGCCTGCACGACGTCGGCGGACCCCGATCTCAACAGCGAGGCGGCCAAGCTTTACACGCAGCTCGCGCCGCATCTGAGAAGGGCTTTCGACTTCATTCGCAAGCGCGATCTTTTTGCACCAAACGAAGAGGCGACGCAGACCCTGTTCGACAGCATCGGCGTCGGATTGATCTATGTCTCGGAGCAACGCAAAGCCCGTCGCTGGAATAAAAGCGCAGAGGCCTTGCTGGCCGCCGGCTTGCCTGTGCGGATCGGTGCCGACGGCACGCTCGCACTTCAATGCGAGAAGACGGCTGCGGTTCTCGAATTCCTGACCTCCAGAAACGGCGTGCAGACCAAACCACACACGGCGATCGTCAAGGGCGGCAACCAGGATAATTACCGCATCACCCTCGTCCGGCTGCACTCCGATGCGTTCACGCAGTTTCTGGAGGGGCCGACCGTGGCGGTGATCGTCGAGCCGATCGTGGCGACGCCGCTCAATGAGCGGCGCGATTTGCTGATGCAGCTTTACAAGCTGACCGCGACGGAAATCCGCATCGCCTCGAGCATCGCATCGGGCCATTCGCCGAGGGAAGTGGCGATGGCCGATGATATCAGCTACGAAACCGTCAGAACCCACCTGAGAAACATCTATGCCAAACTCGGGGTCAATTCTCGGGTCGGCCTGGTGTCGCTGCTGATGCGGTGAATTCTGGAGGCGCAAGCCCGGCCTTCATGCGCGTGCGGGGTCGCCTGGCTCAATATTCCGAACCGCTTCCATTGTTCAGGTCCCGTGCGCCGTTTTACGGAATGGTTCACGAAGGAATGCCGATCCGCCGGTTCGCCATTCGTTGAATAGGCTCCGCCAAGGCGGGCGCTCGACGGGCGGATGGCAAAGTGTCCCGGCTCAAACAGCGCGCTTGTCCGAAACCACCCTTGATGCTAGAAAAATGGTATGGACAACAACGTGATCAGCACTTTCGTGATGATGGTGCCGCGCTCATAGCGTGGCGGGTTTCGTGCGTCCATATGCACCAGCAACCGCCCTCGAGGCGGTTTTTTCATGGGTCGATCCGTCTCGCCGGCAATAACAGCCTTCGAAAGGAAACACCGATGAACAAGACCGACATCTATATCACCACCTCCATCCCTTATGTGAATGCCGCGCCGCATGTGGGCTTTGCCCTCGAACTCGTCCAGGCCGATGCCTATACCCGTCATCTCAGACTTCTCGGTCATGACGTCAGGTTCCAATGCGGGACCGATGACAACAGCCTGAAGAATGTCAGGGCCGCGGAAGCCGCGGGACTACAGGTGAGGGACTTCGTCAATGCCAACGCCGACAGGTTCGAGCGTCTTGGCGGCCGGCTCGATATCTCCAACCAGGAATTCGTCCGCACCTCCCGCGATCCAAGGCATGTCGCCTGTGTCCACGCCTTATGGCGGGCCTGCGCTGAAAACGGCGACCTCTATCGCAAGGCCTATGAGGGCCTCTATTGCGTCAGCTGCGAGCAATTTTACGAGCCATCGGAACTCGATGACGGGCGCTGCCCGGAACATGGTATCGCTCTTGAGATCGTCCGTGAGGAGAACTGGTTCTTCCGTCTCTCCCGATACGGCGGCAGGCTCCTCGAACTCGTCGAGACCGGGGCGCTTCGCATCGTTCCAGCCCATCGGCGCAACGAAATGCTTGCCCTGGTGCGCCGTGGCCTGACCGACATCAGCGTGTCGCGCAGCGCAGAACGGGCGAGAGGCTGGGGCGTTCCGGTCCCCGATGGGGGTGGTCCCGATGCGGATGACGTTGTCTATGTCTGGTTCGACGCCCTTGCGAACTATCTCACAGGCCTGGGGCACGGATCCGATCAGACGCTTCTGCAGCGTTATTGGAATGGCGGAGAACGCATCCATATCGTCGGCAAGGGCATCTCCAAGTTCCACGCCATCTACTGGCCGGCCATCCTGCTGTCCGCCGGCCTGCCGCCGCCGTCGTCGATCCTCGTGCACGGCTACGTCACGGTGGATGGCAGGAAAATCGGGAAGTCGGCCGGCAATGGCATCGACCCGGAAAGCATCATCGACGCCTACGGAACGCCGGACGCGCTGCGATATTACCTGCTCCGGCACATACGCTCGGGAGACGATGGCGACTTCTCGGGCGAGCGTCTCGAAGCCGCATGGTCGGGAGAGCTCGCAGGCCAGCTCGGCAATCTCGCCAACCGGGTGCTTGCCCTTTTATATCAGTCGTTCGGCGGCATTGTACCGCCGGTGCCGGAGAACGAGTTCGTGCTGGAAGCTCACCGCCTTCCGGGGAAGGTGGCGCGGGCCTTCGATACCTACGAACTCCATGTCGGCCTCGCTGATATTTTCGAGTTTGTCGGTGAGGCGAACCGGCGGTTTACAAAAGGTGCACCATGGGCGGATGCGAAAACGCTGCTTGCCGATCCCGCTTCGGAGGATCGCAAAGCGACCACCGAACGTCTTGGCGCTTGCCTGGCCGAGCAGATCTACGGCCTTGCGACCGTTGCCCGCTGCCTCCTCCCGTTCCTGCCAGGCTCGGCCGCAACGCTGCATTCCAGGCTGGGAATACCGTCTCCTCGGCTTTATCGGGATCCCCTGATCGTGGCTGGTGTCAAGGCTGCCCCGCAAGCCGTGCTCTTTCCGCAAAGAGCGGCAGCTTGAACACCCCAGGGCGTGATACTCTGCGCTGCAGTGGCAGCAGCGCGGAGTCGGGGTAGCGGGGACAAGACAGGGCGTTTTGACGCGATCCCGGATGTCATAAAAGCTTCATATTAAAGCTATTGCGGAAATCGGGAAATAGTCTACAGTTTCTATCAGGAAACAAGATTTCCTGAAGCAAATGAAAGGAGACCGATTGGATTCATTTTTTCCGGATGCCATGCTCTTCGCATGTTTCGCCCTGGTTTTTGTCCTGATATTTGCGAGTGGCAGGCGCAGGTCAAAAAGCTCCGGCGATGGCGGGGGAGGCTGGTTCGACGCCTCGGACGACGGCGGCTGTGACGGCGGCGGCGACGGAGGTGGAGGAGACTAAATCAAACTGAAATCGATAGAATGCCCGACCGCCTCAAGGCGGTTTTTTGTTGCCTGTATTCCAAGCTTTACCTTGCTCGCAACAAGCCTTCCTTCCTCAATCCATCAGCATCGAGACGCAAAGCCTGCGCCGCAGGCAAGCGGGTCTTGGCGTGCCGCAAACGCAAATGGCCGCCTTCGGGTGAAGACGGCCACTGCATGTATTTGCGATCGAGGCGCCTTACGCGCGCGCCGGCAGCAGGGGATAGCCGACCATGACGGCCCGGCCGAGCAGAGCGGCGACGAAAGCCTTGATGACGTCGCCCGGAATGAAGGCCATCGACCCGACGAAGGCCTTGGTGAAGCCGAGACCGGCGACGGTCGCGAGATAGGCGATGCCGAAGGCATAGAGCACGACGATCCCGCCGGCCATGGCGGCGAGGAAGAAGCTCACCGTCTGCACCAGGCCGGATTGGCCGTGATTGACCAGGCGCTCGCTGAGATAACCGGTGACGAAGGCGCCGAAGATCCAGCCGACGAGGAAGCCTGCTGTCGGCGAGGCGAAGATGGCAAGGCCGCCGCGGCCGCCGGAAAGCACCGGCAGGCCGATGGCGACGAGCAGCAGCACGATCAGCACGGCAATGGCGCCGCGCCGGGCGCCGAGCACGACACCGGCCATCATGACGCCGAGCGATTGGGCGGTGATCGGCACCGGGATGAAGCCGAGCGAGATCGGCGGCAGCAGGCCGAGCGCCACGATGATCGCGGCAAAGAGAGCGGTAAGGACGAGGTCGCGGGTGCTCATCATGAACTCCGTGGTTAAAATTGGTTAACTTCCATGCCGTCGAATGCGGCGCGCGTCAATCGCGGCGGCGACATTATCCGCATCCCTGAGCGTCAGGATGATCAGCGGCGCCAGCAGGCTCGTCGGCCGGACCTTCAGCCCGCGCGCCTTGTGGGCCTCGCGGATCGCCTGGTAACGGCCGACAATCTCGGGCACGAAGCGCAGAACCAGCCCCAGCGCCAAGCCGATATCGTCGGCCTGCACGAAGCCGGTGCGTTCGAGCGGGCGGGCGAGCGCCGTCACCTCGTCGATGAAGGCGGCGATCGACGTCGTCGCCGTCACGGCGGCGGCAAGCAGCATCAGCGCCGTCAGCCGCAGCACCGGCACGAGTGCTGCCTGCCAGGGGTTGAAGAGCAGGTTGAAGAGCGCCACGACCGCGATCGTCAGGAAGACCGGCCGCAGCCGCCGCAGCCCCTCGCCGAGCGGCAGGCCGGTCGTGCGGTAGACAACCGCCGTCAGCAGCACGAAGCCGGAAAGCAGGGCGATATTCTGGCTGACGAACAGCAGGACGCCGAAGACCGCAAGCGATACCAGCTTGACCCGCGGGGAAAGCCGGTGCATCGGGCTGTTGCCTTCGACATAAAGCGACTGCATCAGGCGGCGATCTCCCTGTAGCGGGCGATCGCTTCAGTCGCCGGCGCATCGGCGGCCAGCCGCCCTTCGTGAAACAGCAGCACCCGTTCGAAACCGGCGATCAGCTCCAGATCATGGGTGATGACGATGGCGCTTTCCGGCAACCCGGCGATAATCCGCTCGACCAGCGCCCGGTTCTTCAGATCGAGCTGGTTGGTCGGCTCGTCGAGGATGAGAATGCCGGGCCCGGTCACCAGCACCGAGCAGAGGGCCGCCACCTGCAGCTCGCCGCCGGACAGCTCGTGCGCCCGGCGATCGGCGAGCGCTTCGGCGCCGAAACGGGCGAGAATGCCCGCGACCTTCGCCTCGATCTCCGCCTTGCTGAGCCCGTGCCGCTTCAGCCCGAAGGCGATGTCGTCGCGGACGATTGGCAGGATGATCTGGTTCTGCGGCGTCTGGAAGATGAAGCCGACATCGGGGGCCGCCGCCTTCTCATCGGCCGTGTCGCGGCCGTTGACGGTGACGCGGCCGACCGTCGGCTTGGTCAGCCCGTTGATCAGCCGCGCAAACGTCGTCTTGCCCGAACCGTTGAGCCCGATGACGCCGATGCGTTTGCCGCTGATGCCGAGCGTCAGCGGCGCCAGCGCCACCCGCGTTCCGAAACTGACCCCGGCGCCTTCGAACTGAATATCCAAACCAAACCCTCGCATCGGCGACGCCGGAAAGCGCCTTCAATGGGCAGCTCCGCGGAGACCAGCCCCTCATCCGGCTGCCGCCACCTTCTCCCCGCAGGCGGGGAGAAGGGGATATGCCGCACCGTTTCCCTCTACCTCGACGCTGCGTTTGGCACGTCCCCTCTCCCCGCGAGCGGGGAGAGGGTTAGGGTGAGGGGCAGTCGCGGTCACCGGCGCCAACCTGACAGCAGTGCTTCTACAAAGAGCAAACCTCGCTGTCGACATCCGATAGCGATATCGGGTGGCTAGGAAGATTTTCCGCGGTATGATGCATCCATGACGAATCTGCTCTCCAATGCCGACGCCCGCCGTGTCTTCCTTGCCAAGCAGGGATTGAGCACGCCACCGAACCGCGCCCTGACCAAATCAGGCCTGCTGCAGCTCATCCATGAGCTGGGTTTCGTCCAGGTCGACAGCATCCAGACGGTGGAGCGGGCGCATCATCAGATCCTGTTTTCCCGCAACCAGACCTATAGGCGCGAGCATCTGACGGCGCTGCTTGAACAGGAACGGGCGCTGTTCGAGCACTGGACGCACGACGCCTCGATCCTGCCGAGCGCTTTCTTCGTCTATTGGAAGCACAAGTTCCGCCACCAGGAAAAGGTCTTGATCGAGCGCTGGCGCAAATGGCGCGGCGAGGGTTTTGAGGCGGCCTTCGAGGAGACCTATGAGCGCGTCCGGCGCGACGGCGCGATGCTGGCCCGCGACGTCAAGGCCGATGGCCATGTATCCGGCGGCTGGTGGAACTGGCATCCGAACAAGACGGCGCTCGAATATTTCTGGCACACCGGCAAACTCGCCATCGCCGGCCGCTCGAACTTCCAGAAGATCTACGATCTCACCGAGCGCGTCGTCCCCGCCCATTTCCGCGAGCCGGAGGTGAGCCGCGAGGAATTCGTCGACTGGGCCTGCCGCAGTGCGCTCACCCGCCTCGGCTTCGCCACCCATGGAGAGATCGCCGCCTTCTGGAACCTCGTCTCGCCTGACGAAGCCAAGGCCTGGGTATCCGCCCATCGCGACGAACTGGCCGAAGTGCTGATCGAGCCGGCACTCGGGGCCAAGCCGCGGCCGTCCTGGGCCTTTGCCGATTTTCTCTCGACGCTCGACAGCTACCCGGCTGCCCCGCCGCGCATCCGAGTGCTCAGCCCCTTCGACCCGATGATCCGCGACCGCAACCGCACCGAACGCCTGTTCGGCTTCTTCTACCGCATCGAAGTCTTCGTGCCGGAAGCCAAGCGCGAATATGGCTATTACGTCTTCCCGCTGCTCGAGGGCGACAAGCTGATCGGCCGCATCGACATGAAGGCGGACCGGAAGAAATCGACGCTCGATGTCAGGCGGCTCTGGCTGGAGCCGGGGGTGAAGCCGTCGGCCGGACGGCTGGAGCGGCTGGAGGCGGAGCTGGAGCGCGTGGCGCGGTTTGCGGAGGTGGAGAAGGTGGTGTTGCTCGACGGGTGGAGAGGGTAAGCGAAGTCGTCCGATATAATCTTGCTTACCGAGGGACCGAGGCGTTGCCACGACGCCCCTTCGCCCCAGCGGGGAGAAGATGGCGGCAGGCAGATGAGGGGGTGAGCGGCAAAGCCGCGAATGCGCTGAGCGCAAGCGAAGGGCAGCATGGACGGTGTACCGTGCGGCCCCCTCATCCGACCCTTCGGGCCACTAACCGGGGTCGAGCCGCGGGTCTCGACCCGTCCTTCGGACCCCCGCTGGGGAGAAGGGGAGTACTCAGCAAATCTCCGTCTTGCTGATCTTGATGCCGAAACCTTCCAGGCCGACATAGTGGCGTTCGCGGCTGGTCAGCAGCTTGATCGAGCTGACGCCGAGGTCCTTGAGGATCTGGGCGCCGAGGCCGATTTCCAGCCATTCGCTTTCGCGGCTCTGCGCTTCGGCATGTGCCTCGCGGCCCTGGCTGCGGGCCTTGCGGCCGTTGTCGTAATGGCCGACGCCGACGGAGCCCTCGCGCAGATAGACAATGACGCCGCGCCCCTCGGCAGCGATCTTCTCCATGTAGAAATCGACCGGGCTCTTCTTGCCGAACAGGTCCTCGGCGACATTTTCCGGATGCAGGCGCACCGGGATGTCGATGCCGTCGCGGATGTCGCCGAAGACGACGGCGAGATGCTGCATCGGGTCCCAGGGCAGGGCATAGGTATGGGCCTTGGCCTTGCCGAAGGCCGTGTCGATGTCGAAGCTCGCGCCGTGCTCGACCAGCGTTTCCTTGCGCTGGCGATAGGCGATGAGATCGGCGACGGAGACGAGCTTCAGCCCGTGCTTTTCGGCAAAATCGACCACCTGCGGCCCGCGCGTGACGGTGCCGTCATCGTTGACGAGTTCGGAGATGACGCCGATCGGCGGCAGGCCGGCGAGCCGGCAGAGGTCGACCGCCGCTTCCGTATGGCCGGAGCGCATCAGCACGCCGCCTTCGCGCGAAACCAGCGGGAAGATATGGCCGGGACGGACGAAATCGGCGGCCCCGACATTCGGATTGGCGAGGTTGCGCACCGTCAGCGTCCGGTCGTCGGCCGAGATGCCGGTCGTCGTGCCGTGCTTGAAATCGACCGAGACGGTGAAGGCCGTCGTGTGGGCCGAATCGTTTTCCGCCACCATGGCGTTGAGGTTGAGGCGTTTGGCCTCTTCCTTCGGCATCGGCGCGCAGACGATGCCGGAGGTGTGGCGCACGATGAAGGCCATCTTTTCCGGCGTGGTGTGCACGGCGGCGACGATCAGGTCGCCCTCGTTCTCGCGGTCATCGTCGTCCATGACGACGACGATTTCGCCGGCCTCGAAGGCCCTGATGGCGTCGACGACGCGTTTCTGATCGTAAGACATGGACGCTCCTATTTCAGACGGCCGGTCTGGCCGCGGTCGCGAAGATAATGATCGGCGATGGCGCAGGCGACCATCGCCTCGCCGATCGGCACGGCGCGAATGCCGACGCAGGGGTCGTGCCGGCCCTTGGTGCGGACATCGACATTCTTGCCGTCGGCGTCGATCGACTGGCGTTCGGTCAGGATCGAGGAGGTCGGCTTGACGGCGAAACGCGCGACAACAGGCTGCCCGGTCGAGATTCCACCAAGAATACCGCCGGCATTGTTGGAAAGAAAGATCGGCGTGCCGTCATTGCCCATGCGCATCTCGTCGGCATTGTCTTCGCCCGATGTTTCGGCGGCGGCAAAACCGTTGCCGATCTCCACGCCCTTGACGGCGTTGATCGACATCAGCAGCGAGGCGATATCCTGGTCGAGCTTGGCATAGATCGGCGCGCCGAGGCCGGCGGGCACGCCCTCGGCGATCACTTCGATGACCGCGCCGATCGAGGAGCCGGCCTTGCGGATGCCATCGAGATATTCCTCCCAGACCGGCACGATCGCCGCATCGGGGGAGAAGAACGGGTTCTGGCCGACCTGGTCCCAATCCCAGTTGCGCCGGTCGATCTTGTGTTTGCCGATCTGGACCAGGGCGCCGCGAACGGTCACGCCTGGCACGACGAGGCGGGCGATGCCGCCGGCTGCCACGCGCGCGGCGGTTTCGCGGGCCGAGGAGCGGCCGCCGCCGCGATAGTCGCGGATGCCGTATTTCAGGTCATAGGTATAGTCGGCATGGCCGGGGCGGTATTGCCGGGCAATCTCGCCATAATCCTTGGAGCGCTGGTCGGTGTTTTCGATCAGCATCGAGATCGGCGTGCCTGTCGTCGTCATCGTCTCGCCGTCGGCATCCAGCATGACGCCTGATAGCACCTTCACCAGGTCGTCCTCACGCCGCTGCGTGACGAAGCGGGATTGGCCCGGCTTGCGCTTGTCGAGCCAGACCTGGAGATCGGCGAGCTTGAAGCGCAGCCCCGGAGGGCAGCCGTCGACGACGCAGCCGAGCGCCGGACCATGGCTTTCGCCCCAGGTGGTTACGCGGAAGAGGTGACCGAATGTATTGTGCGACATGTGTTCCCACGGTGGCGCCAGGGCCGGTCGCCGCCGGCCGCGCCATTGCTTGAAAAGGGCGCGACACTCATAGGCCAAAAAGCCGCCGGGGCAAAAGCCTTTCTTTGCGCCAAACCGGCTGCTGCCGAAATCCTGTTTCCCTCCTTGGCAACAGGACGGCCGTCACGAAGCCAGCCGCCATCCGGTTCCGGTCGCCTCGGCGGTGAAATCGTCGAAGGAGAGCGCCGGCGAGAAGGCGTAGCCCTGCAGGATATCGCAGTCGAGATCGCGCAGCAGGGCGGCATGCGCTGCCGTCTCCACGCCCTCGGCCACCGTCTCGACGCCGAGCGAACGGGCAATGTCGATGATCGAGCTGACCAGCGCCCGCTCCTGCGACGCGCCGATGATCGGCTGCACCAGCTGGCGGTCGATCTTCAGCCGCTTGGGCTTCAGCTTCAGCAGGCTGACGATCGAGGTATGGCCGGTGCCGAAATCGTCGATCTCGATATCGATGCCGAGCGCCTTGATGCGTTCGAGGTTCTGCGAGACCACGTCCTCGCTCTCGTCGAGGAAGATCGATTCCACCAGTTCAAAGGAAAGTTCCCCAGGGCGGATATGCAGGTCGGCGAGCGATTCCAGCAGGCTGCCGTCATGCAGCCGGCGGGCCGAAACATTGACGGAAACCTTGGGAACGGCAATGCCCAGCGCCGTCCAGCGCATCTTGTCGCGCAGCGCTGTTTCCAGCACGATCCGGTCGAGCGTCTGCACGACATTGATCTCGTCGGCGATGCGCAGGAACTTGTCGGGCGCAAGCCACCCCTTGGACGGATGTTTCCAGCGCACCAGCGCTTCGACGCCGGTCAGTTCCATCGTCCGGGCCGAGAATTGCGGCTGATACCAGGCGGTGAATTCGCCGTTGTCGATGCCGGCAAGGATCTCGTCGGCCGTGCGCTTGGTGTTGATGATATCGGCCTGGAGATTGTGATTGAAGAATTCGAAGCGGTTGCGGCCGGTGCTCTTGGCACGGTAGAGCGCGATGTCGGCATTGATCAGCACCTTGCGCGCATCGATATGGATGCCGTTGGCGAGCGCGATGCCAATCGACACGCCGCAGCGGCAGGAAAAGCCCTGGAAATCGATCGGCTGACGCATCTCCTCGACGATCCGCGTCGCAAGCTCGGCCATCTCCTTGTCGCCGACATCGCCGGCGAGGATGACGAATTCGTCGCCGCCGATGCGCGCGACGAGATCGCTGCCGCGGACATTCTTGGCGAGCACCTTCGAGGCATGCACCAGCATCGCATCGCCGGCCGCATGGCCGAGCGTGTCGTTGATATCCTTGAAGCGGTCGAGATCGATGTGCAGGATCGAGAATTTCTGCCGCTGCCGGCGCCCGTCATGGGTCAGGTTTTCGAGCGCGATGTCGAGCTTGCGGCGGTTGGCGAGCGCGGTCAGCGGATCATGCAGCGAATTGTGCTCGATCCTGTCCTTGGCAAGCTCGAGCTCGATATTCTTGGCGACGGCTTCGTCCTTGGCGGCCTTGAGCCGGATCGTCATCAGCATGTCTTCGGTGGCGTCGAAGGCAATGCCCATGATCTTCATCTCGCCGGAAGCCGTCTGGTGGAGTTTGCCGACCGAGCGGACATAGCGCACCGAGCCGTCGTCGACGATCACGCGGCAGACGAGGGTATGCGTATCGCCGCTTCGCTTGAAGTGACGCGCGCTTTCGAGCGCCAGCCCCCGATCCTCCGGGTGGATGCGGGAAAGCCAGATCTCCTCCGTCATGAAGCCGTTGCGCGGCGCCAGCCCGTATAGCTCGTGCATTCGCTCGTTCCAGATCGAGCCGCCCCGGTCGGGCCGCGCCTCCCATATGCCGCAGCGATAGGAATTGAGCGCAAGATCGAGCCGGCTGGAAATCTCGGCGAGCTGTCCCTCGCGGCTCGAAAGCTCTTCAAGCGCCAGCTCCAGCTCGGCATTCTTGACCTCGCTCACATCCCTGGCCTTGCGCAACGCCTCGGTCGCCTCCGCATCGGCGGTCACGTCCCAGACGATGCCGATCGTCTTGCCGGCGCCGCCGGCATCCCTGTAGAGCGCCCCGACTGAGCGCAGATGCCGGATGCCGCCGTCGGCGAGCATGATGCGGTACTGCGCCGTGCAGGCAGCACCCGCGATGCTGCAGCTGAAGAAATGCACTTCGGCGATCTCACGATCCTCAGGCAGGATCGCCGCCAGCCATTCGTCGAGCGGCCGGCTTCCTTCCTCCGCCGGCTTGCCGTGCAGGGCGGCGGCGCACGCATCCCAGAGCAGGCTGGTCGAATGGTCCTGCAGCTCCCAGATGCCGATATTGGAGGATTCGAGCGCCAGGTTGAGGCGCTGCGACACTTCCATCAGTTTTGCCTCGCGCGTCTCCAGCTCGGCGATGTTGCGATTGCGTTCGCCGAGCAGCAGCGTCGCAAGGAAGATCGGGACGATGATGATGCAGCCGGCGGCAAAGACGATCAGCCGCAACTCCGTCCGGTTTTCCGGTATTGCGGTCCAGCCGTCGTTCGGGACGGCGGAAAGCTCCCACTTGCCGCCGGCAAAGCTGATCTGGCGGCGGATCGGATCCTTGTCGTCGGTGCCGGCCGAACCGAAGAACGGCGCCGGACGATCGGCTTTCCCGGCCAGCGGGCCGATATCCCGGACGGCGATCGAAAGGTGGTCGAGATTGGGAAAGCGCTCCTGGTTTTCACGGTCGCGCGCCGGCATCAGCCCGGTCGCCTCGTAAAACATCTTCCGGTCGATGGTCGCCTCCACCGCGCCCCAGAGGCGCCGCTGGCCGTTTTCCTTGACGAAGACAGGAAAGAAGACAGCAAAGACGTCCCGGCCGCCGGACCGGATCGGGCCGTAGAAGCGCGCCGACTGATCGCCGGCTGCGCGCGTCATCGCCTTTTGCGAGAAGAGGACCTCACGCACGTCGCGGCCGATCCGCTCATTGCCGGCTTGCGTCGGATAGATGTCGCTGATGATGAAATCGGGCGCGACGGCGATATGAACGAAAGCCGGGTTCTGGATCAGCAGCCAGTTGATCTGGCGCTCCATCTCCGCCTTGTTTGCCGTGCCGTTGACGGAGGTCAGGTTGGCGAGATCGCGGACGACGCTGAGATCCATGTTGATCTCGGCCGCCACCCGGGCGCGCAACAGGTTCATTTCGCTTTCGGTGCGTATATGAAGTTCGCGCACATCAGAGGCAGTATTGGCCCGATCGAGGGCGAAGCCGACCATGGTGACGATGACGGCGACGAACGACGAAACCAGAAACGAGACGCGGGTATTCTTCAACACGCGCCGAAACTGCTTGCCGTCGCCGAACCTGGATAGCAAAATGAGACCCTCATATTCCCGGTAACTTTAGGAGGCAGGGGTTAATTTACGATTGCCTGTTTTCGATGCTGAAAACTGCGGGAGGGTGGGAAAGGCGTGGTTAACGCGGCATCTTGATTATATTTAAAATCCTATTCATCAATTGGGCGGGAAAAGCCATCCTTACGGGCAATTTTCGCCATATTCAGGAGCTTATCTGTGGCCAGTGTTCTCGTGCAGCGTTTCAAAAGGATTGTTGCCATGCGTTTCGTCGTCGCCACGCTTTTGGCCACAGCAAGTTTCCTGTCGCCGATGAGCGGCTTTGCCGAGAGCGCCGATGTCGAGGCGACGATCAAGAAGGTCGATACGGCCAATCTCGTGCTGACGCTTGACGACGGCAAGACCTATCAGGCACCTGAGGAATTCAACTTCGACGGCCTCGAAGCCGGCGTCAAAGTGATCGTCTTCTACACCGAGGTTGACGGCAAGCGCGTCATCAACGATCTCGACATCGTCAAGTAAGAGGATTCTGGCGAATGATCCGGCGAGGTTCGCGCCGATCGCGGCCCCTCACCCTAACCCTCTCCCCGTAAACGGGGCGAGGGGACGGGCCCTGCGAGAGGTCGATGGGAGCGAGAGAGTGCGGCATGTCCCTTCGCCCCGCGCGCGGGGAGAAGGTGGCGGCAGCCGGATGAGAATCTGTGTTGGTTGTCAAGGTGGATTTGGGGTCCAGAGTCGATCCTGAGAGAGAAGACAGTTTGCCAGCACGAGCAGTTTGCGCATGATGGCGACAAGGACGACCTTGGCTGGTTTTCCTGCGGCTTTGAGGGTTTCTGCGAAACGCGCGAGCGCGGGATTGTAGCGACATGCCGACAAGGCGGCCATGTAGAGGGCGCGCCGGGGTGCGGGCCTGCCGGCGCGGATGGAACGCCGTCCGGTTCGCGCACCGCTGTCGTTGGCGATTGGGGCCAGGCCTGCCAGCATGGCGGCCTGCTTGCCCGAACAACTGCCCAACTCGTCCATGCCGGCCATCAAGGCCAGGGCCGTGACGCGGCCGATGCCGGGAATGGAGGTGAGGATCTCGGCCTTGCGGCAGAGCTGCGGATCCTTGCCGACATATCGCTCGATCTCTTTGTCGAGACGGTCGATATGTTGTTCCAGCCTGCGCACAAGGCGGTTGAGTTCGCCGCGCAGAACCGCAGTGGTGGCGGTCTTGCTGCGATTTTGCAGGGCGGTAAGGTCGTCTTTGGCTGCCGATCGTGCATTGACCAGCTCCTGCAAGGCTTCGATGTGAGGACTTGGCGGCGCGGCAGCCGGCGGGCGCAGGCTCTCGGCCAAGAGCGCCAGGAAACGGGCGTCGAGCCGGTCGGTCTTGGCGAGATAGCCGCAGGCGCGGGCAAACATGCGTGCGCGCAGCGGGTCGATCACGGCGACGGCAAAGCCGTCGCACCATAGCGAGCGATGGACGGGGCGATGGAACTTGCCGGTTGCCTCCATCACAATGCGTTCGGGCCGATACCTGGCCAGCAGCCGTTTCAGCTGGCCGATGCCGGCCTTATCATTGCTAAACCGCCGGCTTTCGCCCAGCGGATGCAGATGAACATCCAGCCACTCTTTACTCACGTCCACACCGGCATAAACTACCGGCATCGCGTCTTCTTGGAACGAAACCTTGCCTTGCATGCGGGACTTGCTCCCCATCATCTGTTCAGGACAAACGCGAGGACGGCCGGACCAATCTCATCCCCGGTTCAAGCCAAGGGGCCTGCGGTCCCGGCCGTCCGCACTCCGGCGGATGGCCATCCGCCGGAGTGCGCACCGATCATCCAACAATCAGCGCAAATTGAACATGCAAGGGGCACATATCGGCGATCTCTTGGGCCTAACAACTTGCTCGTAACTCAATCCGACCTACTGAGCGAAAGCTGGCTGGTGACGACCTACAGCCAGACGATCGTCCGGTCATTGGTGTCGATCCTGACGATCTGGTCCTGCGGAATGCCGCCTTCGGCCGCGCTGCTCTTCGGCAGGTCGGCGATCATCTGGAAAAGCGTGCGGATGACGCCGCCATGGGTGACGCAGACCGTTGGGCGGTCGACGGAGCGCAGCCATGCGCCGGTGCGCCAGGAGAGGATCTCATAGCTTTCCGCATCGTCGCCGGGTGGGATGAAATCCCATTTCGAGGCATTGCGTTCGGCCACCCGCTCGCGTTGCGTCGCCTTCAGCTCCTTGAGCGTCGAACCCTCCCAATCGCCGAAGGAGATCTCCACCAGCCGGGGATCGGTGCGATAGGCAAGCGGCGGCAGTCCCATGGCGGCACGCATGATTTCCATAGTCGCGCGCGTGCGCCCGAGCGGGCTGGCGACGAAATCGAACGCGCCGACCGTCTCGCCGAGAATCTCAGCCAACGCAATGCCGTTTCGCCGGGCCTGTTCCAGGCCCGTGGCGTTCATCGCGATGTCCTTCTGACCCTGCAGGCGGCGCTCGGCATTCCAGTCCGTCTGACCGTGTCTGATCACATAGATAAGCACGGTCCAGACTCCGGAGGCATTAGTCCTTGACGACCGAAATATCCGGCGCGTCGACCGCCTTCATGCCGATGACATGATAGCCGCTGTCGGCGTGGTGCACTTCGCCGGTGACGGAGCGCGACAGGTCGGACAGCAGATAGAGGCCGACATCGCCGACTTCTTCGATGGTGACGGTGCGCCGCAGCGGGGCGTTATATTCGTTCCACTTCAGAATGTAGCGGAAATCGCCGATGCCGGAGGCGGCGAGCGTCTTGATCGGTCCGGCCGAAACGGCGTTGACGCGGATGTTCTGCGGCCCGAGGTCGACGGCGAGATATTTGACGCTGGCTTCGAGCGCGGCCTTGGCGACACCCATGACGTTATAGTTCGGCATCACCTTTTCGGCGCCGTAATAGGTCAGCGTCAGCATCGAGCCGCCTTCCGTCATCAGCTTCTCGGCGCGGCGTGCGACCGAGGTGAAGGAATAGACGGAGATCTGCATAGTCTTGGTGAAATTGTCGGGCGAGGTGTCGATATAGCGGCCGGTCAGCTCGTCCTTGTCGGAAAAGCCGATCGCATGCACGAGAAAATCGATCTTGCCCCACAGCTTTTCGACATTTTCGAAAACGGCGTCGATGGTGGCTTCGTCGGCGACGTCGCAGTGGCCGACCAGCGTCGCTTCGATTTCGGCGGCGAGCGGCTCGACACGCTTCTTCAGCGCATCGCCCTGATAGGTAAGCGCAACTTCTCCGCCCTGCGCATGAATGGCCTTGGCAATACCCCACGCAATCGAACGATTGTTGGCGACACCCATGATGACGCCGCGTTTGCCTGCCATGAGGCCGGATGCTTGAGCCATATTTCGCTCCCTAGGATTCTGATCGATCCTGCCTATGGCATAGGCCGTTAATCGGTTCAAGCTTGGCCTGGATCATCAACTGTTAGGGATCGTAACAAAGGGTGCGAATGTCGTAAAAATTTCACAGAAACAGGCCTTCACGCATGCTGCGCATGAGATCGGTGATCTTGTCGTCGGGCTTTTCCCACAGGATGATGCGCAATTCGACGACGAGATCGCCTCTGCTGCCGTCTTCCTGCGGCAATCCCTGGCCGGAAATCCGGATCGTCTTGTCCGAGCCCGACCAGGCGGGAACGGTGATATCAAGCGGCCCGGCCGGTCCGTCGATGCGCGCCTCGGTGCCGAGCACGGCGTTTTCGATGCTGAGCGGCAGCACGGCGTGCAGGTCGAAACCGTCGACGGTGAAGCGCGGATCGGGGGCGATGCGGATATTGACGACGGCGTCGCCGCGCTGCATGCCCGGCAGCTTGAAGCCCTGTCCCTTGAGCCGGATCTCGTGACCATCCGTCGTGCCCGCCGGCAAGGCGAAGCCGATTTCGCGACCCTCCGGCAGCGCTGCGGTGATCCAGCCGCTCTTCAGCACGTCGTCGATCGTCACCGTCGCCGTCGCCACCTCGTCAGGCGCTTTTTCGAGGCCGGTATCCTTGGCGCCGGTGAAACGGCGCACCAGCGATGTCAGAATGCTGAGCGGCAGCGACAGGTTGGCGCCGGCATTGTTTGATGCCTCGCCGGTTTCCTCCTCGGCTTCGGCGGCGTCGCCATCGGCGCGCCTGCCCACTTCGGCCTGTGTCTGCCCCTGCGTCTGCTGATTGTGGGTCTGCTGATATTGGGTTTGCTGATTCTGGGCGTGCTGGGCGCGTCCCTGCGCCTGGCCGCCCGCCGCTGCGCGCGCCTGCGCGCCGAAAATGCGCTCCACCATCTCCTCGGCGCCTTCGCCGGCGCCGGCCTGCTGCCTGGAGCCTTCGGCCGCGGCCTTCTGGGCAGCCCGGGCAAGCTCTTCCATCACCCGCTCGGCATTGGCCTGGGCCGCCTTGGCGCGGGCTGCAGCCTCGCGCGCGGCCTGGCGCTGCTGCATGATCGTCTGTTCATGCTTCTTGGCTTCCGCCATGCGTACGGCATTGTCGAACAGGCTGCGTTTGCGCGGATCCTTCAGCGTTTCATAGGCGCGGCCGATCTCGGCGAATCGGGCCGTCGCCGTCGGATCATCCTGATTGTGGTCGGGATGCGCGGCCTTGGCCATGTTGCGCCAGGCCGCCTTGATCTCGTCCGCCGCCGCGTCGCGCTTGACGCCCAGAATTTTGTAAGGATCGCGCATGTCAAAACCGCCGGTGTTGCGATGCGGGCGCCTGTCCTTGCCCGGCATCCCCGCCCAATATCAAAGTCCAATATCAACGCCGTGAGGCGCCACCGGCCGCAAAGGCAGGCAGAGCCACTCTCAACGCCGATCGTGCGGCCGAGTTGCTAATCACTTCTTATTTCTGTGGAGGGATGCGGAGTGTTTCGCCGCAAATGGTTAGCTCTTTGCTAAGCATTCGCCGCAAAGCCGGCGGCCGTTAACCTGTCCGCGCCGAATCGGTTGTCCCCCGGGGATCGATTCCCCGCGGGGATAATCCCCGCCGGAGCAATTGCCTGCGAGGATCAATTCCCGCCGGATCAGCTCTCCGGCTGGAAGCTCAGAAGCTGCCAGTTGCCGCCGCCGACGAGGCAGGTCTTGCCGTAGAATTTGGCGATGCCGACATAGGAGTGCCGGGTGGTGCGGAACTGTCGGCAGACCTGGCCCGCCTCATTGTTTTCGACGATCGTATCGATGACGCCGGCGCTGCCGGTCGATGCATTCGCCCAGGGAAGCGGCTGGCCTTCGAGCCTGTTCACATCGGCCGACGTCACGGCGTTGCGCACCGTCATCTCGTCAGACAGCGTGTCGGTGCTCGGCGGCGGCTGTGGCACCGTGCCTGTTGCCACCGACCGGTCGACCTTGGCTTCGCTCAAGAAATCCATGCCGCCGCCAACGCAACCGGAAAGCGACAGCATTGCGGCGCCGATGACCAGGAAGGCGCTGCTGCGTTGCCGCAGACCCTTTGTATGGCGATATGACTTTGCTATGACTTCCACCCTGCATCCTGTCCAGTTATGAAAAGCTGGGCGAATTTTGAACAATCCGGGGCATTTGAACCAATATGTCGGCAAACGAGTTAACAAGCGGTGACTTTACCGAAAGTGGCGAGCCCTTCAAGCTCTTTGCCGAATGGCTGAAGGAGGCGGAGGCCTCGGAACCGAACGACCCGAATGCCGTGGCACTGGCAACGGTCGATGAAGATGGCCTTCCCAATGTCCGCATGGTTCTCCTGAAGGGATTCGATGATGACGGTTTCGTCTTCTACACCAATTTCGAGAGCCGGAAAGGTCTCGAAATCTTGGGGCAGAGGAAAGCCGCCATGTGTTTCCACTGGAAAAGCCTGCGCCGCCAGGTGCGGCTGCGCGGCCCTGTCGAGATCGTGAGCGACGCCGAAGCCGACGCCTATTTCAAGACGCGGGCGCGCGGCAGCCGCATCGGCGCCTGGGCCTCAAGGCAGTCCCGCCCGCTCGAAAGTCGTTTCGCGCTGGAGAAGGCGGTGGCCGAATATACCGCCCGTTATGCCCTCGGCGACATTCCCCGCCCAGCCCACTGGTCTGGCTTCCGCATCCGGCCGACCTCGATCGAATTCTGGAAGGATCAGGCATTCCGCCTGCATGACCGCATCGAATTCCGCCGGCCCATGCCGGTCGGAGCGTGGGAAAAGGTGCGGATGTATCCGTGATCGGCTTACCTGCGCATCAGCCGCAGCGGAATGCCGGAGGCAAGCGCCGAGACGTAGCGTCGCTTCTGGTAGAAGCCGTTCAGCGACATGCGCGGGAGACAACCGGTTTTTCCCGCCGCCGGCAGTCCCGGCTGGGTGGTGACCGCCACCGAAAAGCCGAGCCGGCCGGCAAGCGCCGCCTCGCGGCCGGTCGCTGCCTCCGGCGTGCCGTAGGGATAGGCGATCGTGACGGGACGGATGCCGGTCACCGCCTCGAGGTAATCGGCCGAAACTTCCATCTCGATTCGCGCCTCGGCTTCCGGCAGGCGGGCGAGCGCCCGATGGCTGATCGTGTGAGCGCCGAGTGCGGCGAGCGGGTGCTGCGCGAGCCATTGCAGCTGCGCCGGCCCCATCACCAGCTCGCGCACGATATCGGTCGGCTCGATGCCGTTGTCCCGCGCCAGCATATCGAGGGCGGCAACGGCGCGCGCCTCGTCGGAGCGGTGGATATAGGCCGCGAAGCGGTCGAAGGCGTCCCATTGCTGTTGCGGGTTCTCGAGCGCCAGCCGCTCGCTGCCGCGGCCGAAATCGAAGCGGATTTCGCCTGCCTGACGCAGGAGAACGGCGAGCGTCTCCCACCAGATGCTGTGGGAGCCCTCGGCAAAGCCCTTGGCCACGAACACCGTGAACGGCGCCCGATGCCGCTGGAACACCGGCAGCGCATGCTCCAGATTGTTGGTGTAGCCGTCGTCGAGCGTAAAGGCCGCAAACGGCCTGCCGCCCTCGGGCTCGGCCAACAGCGCCGGCAGCTCGTCGAGCGGGACGAAGCGATAGCCCTCCCGCTTAAGCCGCCTGAGCGCCGCGTCGAGAAAGTCAGGAGTGATTTCGAGATGTGCGTTCGGCGCGAAGGATTGGGCGACGTGCGGGCGGACGTGATGCAGCGTGAAGATCACGCCGCGCCCGCGCGCCTGCCGCATCAGCCCGGCCGCGGCGATCAACCAGGATGCCTCGAGCCCGGCGCCGATCGCCGCGCGTTTTGCCAGTCGCTTCAATTGTCCCGTCATGCGCCGCCCATTGCCTTTTGCGGCAATCTAGCAATAGCGGCTTAAGCCTTGCTGAATCCCGATTTCGCACAGCTTCTTTGGTTTTTTGTTAACCAAGACGATGAAAAGGCTAGAAAAATGGTAGGCGTTGCCGCAAAGTCGCGCCAAACTTACGGCTTCTGTTACATTACGACACAGGGCCGGCCCATCGAGAGCCGGCGCATCAGGGGGATTCCATGAGAAAGCTATTGGCGGCTGTTTTGACCGTAACGCTGGCCGTTTCGGCGCCGCTTGCGGCTCTTGCCGGCAACGCCTCGCTGATCCTCGATGCCCGCACCGGCAAGATCCTTGCCGCCGAAAACGCCGACACGCTGAACCACCCGGCCTCGCTCACGAAGATGATGACGCTTTATCTCACTTTCGAGGCGCTGAAGCGCGGCAAGATCGCCTGGGATACGCCGATCAAAATGTCGAAATATGCCGCCGCCCGGCCGCCGACCAAGCTCGGCGTCAAGGCCGGCGGCACCATCACGGTGCGCGAGGCGGTCTATGGGATGATCGTCAAATCCGCCAATGATGCCGCCGCCGCCATGGCCGAGACGCTCGGCGGCTCGGAGAGCGGTTTTGCCCGGATGATGACGGCAAAAGCCCGCCAGCTCGGCATGAGCCGCACCGTCTTCCTCAACGCATCCGGCCTGCCGAACAGCAGCCAGGTGACGACGGCGCGCGACATGTCGACGCTCGCCGTGGCGCTGATGAAGAATTACCCCAATGAATACCGCCTGTTTTCGGCGGCAAGCTTCAATTTCCGCGGCAAGACCGTGCGCGGTCACAACAATCTCATGTACCGCTACCAGGGCATGGACGGCATCAAGACAGGCTATACCAACGCCTCTGGCTTCAACCTCGTCAGCGCCGTCAGGGACGGCAACCGCCGCGTCGTCGGCGTCGTGCTCGGCGGCCGCACCGCCCGCAGCCGCGACGCCAAGATGGCGGCGCTGCTCGATCGCTATCTCGGCCGTGCCTCGTCTTCCGGCGGCGCCAGGCTGGTGGCGAGCGTCGGCGCCAAGGAGGCCGTCGAAGTCGCTTCCGCCGCTGATGCTTCCGATGTTCCGGTGCCGCTCAACGCGCCGCGCCCGGCCGACGACCTCGCGTCAAAGAGCCTGGCCTATGCCGACGACGCCGTCGTGCCGTTGGACCGTCCGGTCGCGATGGATGAGATCCTGAACGCCGGCAAGGCGCCGAAGATGTCGGCCGAGAAGGCTGATGGCGACTGGCAGATCCAGATCTCGGCCGCCCCGAGCGCCGATGCGGCGCGCGCGCTTCTCGCCCAGGCGAAGTCGGAAGGCGGCGCGCCGCTCGTTTCCGCTTCGCCCTATACCGAGGCGGTCGGGACCGGCGCCAACAGGATCTACCGCGCCCGCTTCGTCGGCTTTGCCAGCAGGGATGCCGCCGTTTCCGCCTGCGATGCGCTGAAGCAGCGCTCCTATGACTGCATGCTGCTGCCGGACCACGGCTGATCGCCGCGACGGGGCCGGCCACTCTGGACATTCATCGGGAATCGCGGTCTCCTTCCATAAACAAAAGGAGAACGCTCATGCTGCGCCGTCTCGCCGACCAGTTCGAAACCTCATCCGCCGCCCATGTCGCCGCCAACGGCATCGAACGCGATGCCGACTGGTTCCTCCTGAAGCTGCAGGAAGAAATGGGCGAGCTGACACAGGCCTGGAACCGGCTGACCGGCCGCGGCCGTGCCAAAGGCCGCTCGCCCGAGGAGATGCGGCGGGATCTGGCCGACGAGACCGCCGACCTCCTCGGCCACCTGCTGCTGTTTGCCCGCAGCAACGATATCGATCTTGCCGCGGCGATCGAACGCAAGTGGCTGTTTCAGCCGGCGGAGCTGCCGAAGAGCTGAGGCATATCGGCTGCGTGAATCAGCCGAGCTTGTAGCGATAGAACTTGTTGTCCACCGCCATCAGCGGGAAGGCGCGGGGCAGGGCGCTCTTGGCAATCTCGGTAAAACCGTTCTTCTCGTAGAAGCGATGGGCGGCGACGAACTTGTCGGTCGTGCCGAGGAAGATATCGGTTAGGCCGGCGTCCCTGGCATGGGCGAACATGCGATCGAGGAGCAGCGCCGCCACGCCGTGTTCGCGGCCGCGCACCTCGGCGGCGACGAACATCTTGCGCAGCGCCGCTTGGTTGTGGCCGATATCCTTCAAGCCCAGCGTCCCGACGATCGCGCCGTCCTTGACGGCGACCCAGAACTGCCCTTTGCCGGATTGGTAGAAATCCGGGATGACCCTCAGATCCGGCTGCGCATCGGCGGTGATATCGATGCCGAATTCTTCGCGCTGGATCGGCAGGATCACCGACAGCACGTCGTCGGCGTCGCCTTCGGCAAAAGGTCTGATTTCGATCTCCGCCATCAGCTCCTCCCGCCTCAGGTCTGCGTGCCGCCGACCGTGATCTGATCCATGCGCAGATGCGGCTGGCCGACGCCGACCGGAACCCATTGGCCGGCCTTGCCGCAATTGCCGATGCCGGTGTCGAGCTTCATGTCGTTGCCGATCATCGTGACCCGCTTCATCGCATCCGGGCCGTTGCCGATCAGCATCGCGCCCTTGATCGGCGCGCCGACCTTGCCGTTCTCGATCAGATAGGCCTCGGTGCAGCCGAAGACGAACTTGCCCGAGGTGATGTCGACCTGGCCGCCGCCGAAGGAGACGGCATAAATGCCCTTCTTCACCGAGGCGATGATTTCATCAGGCGTCTTGTCGCCGCCGAGCATATAGGTGTTGGTCATGCGCGGCATCGGCACATGCGCATAACCCTGGCGGCGGCCGTTGCCGGTGGCCGCCATGCCCATCAGCCGGGCATTCTGCCGGTCCTGCATATAGCCGACGAGCTTGCCGTTCTCGATCAGCACGTTGTAGCCGGAGGGTGTGCCCTCGTCGTCGATGGTGATCGAGCCGCGGCGGTTGTCGATCGTGCCGTCGTCGACGACGGTGACACCGGGTGCTGCCACCATCTGGCCGAGAAGGCCGGCAAAGGCGGACGTCTTCTTGCGGTTGAAATCGCCTTCCAGCCCATGACCGACCGCCTCGTGCAGCATCACGCCCGGCCAGCCGGAGCCGAGAACGACGTCCATCGTGCCCGCCGGCGCGTCGATCGCCTCGAGATTGACGAGCGCCTGGCGCAGCGCCTCGTCGGCACCGTATTGCCAGCTGCCCTCGGTGATGAAATCGCCGAAGCCGATGCGCCCGCCGCTGCCGTAGGAGCCGCTCTCCTGGCGCTCGCCTTGGCCGACCACGACGGAGATGTTGATGCGCGTCATCGGGCGGATGTCGCGCACCCGATGTCCGTCGGCGCGCAGGATGTCGACGACTTGCCAGCTCGCCGCCACCGAGGCCGTCACCTGCCGCACCTTGTCGTCCTTGCCTCTGAGATAGGCGTCGATATCCTGCAGGACCTTGACCTTTTCCTCAAAGCTCGGCTGGCCGATCGGGTTCTGGTCGCCGTAGAATTTCTTGTTGGTGCCCTGGGGGGCGGCGGCATAGGAGCCGGAATAGCCGCGCGTCACCGCGCCGACCGCATCCGCCGCCCGCTTCAGCGCCGCCACAGAGAGATCGCCGGCATGGGCATAACCCACCGCCTCGCCGGCGACGGCGCGAAGCCCGAAGCCCTGCTCGGTATTGAAACTGCCGCCCTTCAGCCGGCCATTATCGAAGGTCAGCGCTTCGGCCTGCGCATGCTCGATAAACAGCTCGCCGTCATCGGCGCCGGCGAGCGCCTCGGCGACAAGGCCGCGCATCGTGGCTTCGTCGGCATCGAAAAGCGTCAGGAGATCGGTGGTCATGGTCTGGCTCCAATGGGCATGCGTTCGGGAATGCGCTTACTCCCTAGATAGGGCTCCAACTGATAAGGAGTGAAGCCCTGTTGTGGAATATTCTTTGTTAGGCGGCGCGATCTCGGAAGATGGAACGTCCTTCGAAAGAGATGTAAGCGTTTTATCGTTTCGCGCCGGGTGGCAGCGTGGCTGTTTTGAGATGATCAGCTTTGGGGGCCGATTTGTTTGAAATAATGAGATATGGTGCGAGTGGGATCGTTCTCGCTCTTCTTTTTCCGGTGACGGGCCTGGCGGCCGATAACTGGCTTGAGAAGGTCTTTCCCGATCCGGAGGAATGCCTCGCTGTGGACGGAATGATCTACTTCGATTTTGACGAGAAACAGTTAGTGGTGAGAGGATATCAAAAAGCGGAGGTCCAAAAGCATATCGCTGCCGCGGATGTGATCGTTCGCGAGGAATGCAAGGGCGGCGCGGGGATTGCTTCGCCATTGATAAACAAGCCGGGCAAGTTCTTTGGAAATCAGTATTCCACATTCGAAATCCCGGCTTCAGGACAATCGAATGATGGGTGCTTCACAGCATCATCCTACAGCATCGTGTTCTCCAAGCCTGCTACGGCGCTCAGGGACGAGATTCAAAGGCGCAGTGGAAAAAGGCTGGAAATCTACTCTCCCAGCCATCGCCGCGACGGCAGTGCAGATGAGATGCCTGGCTATATCTTCGATGCTGGCGACCACGGCGAATATGTCTGCAGCTTTTCCGAATATGATTGAACTCGGAATTCACTGACCGAGCCGAAAGACAACACCTGCGGCGATGGGAGACGGCGCTGGGGAATTTACAGCGCGGCCGTTTGGCTGGAACGTCACCCCGTCCTCCGCCATCCCAGGCCTTGAGCCGAGGATCCATACCCCCGCCCACTGATGGATGCCGCTTGGATACTCGGGTCAAGCCCGAGTATGACGGAGGGTGGGATGAGCCTTTGGAGCAAGTGCAGCGAGGGAAGACGGAATGCGAGCCTAGTTGCGCTGCGCTCGCATGCCCTTACGGCAGCGCGTCGAAACCCTCGGCAAAACCCTTGAGATCGACGGGGATGCCGATGCCTTCTTCGGGGGTCTGGAAGACGATGAAGGTTGCCTGGGCGCCGCTGCGGAAGGTCTTCAGCAGCTCGTCCTCGAGCACGACCTCGGCATAGCAGCCATCGGCGAAGCAGCGCACGAAATAGGCGCGGCCGATATCCTTGCCGTCGACATTGAGGCCGAGGCCGTTCGGCAGCAGCACGCCGAGCGGTGCGAGCACGCGCAGGATCTTCGACTTGCGGTCGGCCGTCTTCAGGACGACGACGGAAAGCCCGACTTCCGGCCGGTCCTCGGCGATGACGTTCTGCATCAGCGCGCATTGTTCGGCCGAAGCGCCGGCCGGCTTGTCGCAGACAACGGACCAGGCGCCATGATTGGATTTCACCGTGCCCGGCGCCTGCGGCTGCGTCTGGCCGGGCGTCGCCGGTTCGACTTTCGGGCTGGCGGCGTTCGGCTGCTGCGGGGTGGGGGCAGGGGCAGCCGGGGCGGGCGCGGCCGGGGAGGGGGCGGGTTGCTGTGCGAAAACGGGCGTCGCCGCGGCAGCCGCGATGCTGGCAGTCACGACGAGCGACTGCGCGAGGGAACGGAAACCCATGAAAACCTCTGGATATCGAATCATTGCCGCTATTGTTGAAGCTGCCCACCGAAAATGAAAAGCCCCACCCCGTGAAAACCGGGGGACTGCGGCAGAAATTGGACCTTTCGGCAAGAATGTGCGGCGGCCGGATTGGCCCGAAAGGCGTTTTTTCATATGCTGATGAAAAACTTGGGATGTTTTGCCGTCCGGGCCTGCCTGCTCTTCGTGCCTGCGCTCTAAGCAAAAATGCCGCATAGACAATTGCTCTGGCCTGTTGCGGCAAATGCCAAACTGTGGTTTGAAGCGCTGAAGATGGCAAGGATTCTGCGTTGGTTTTGCAGGTCAAGCGCTCGAGGGAGATAATAAGGTGATGAAGAAGGCTTATGCAGCTCTGACCGCGCTGGTCTGTCTGCTTTTTGCTTCCGGCACATATGCCGACCAGCCGAAGCCGTGGCAGGCGACGCTGCAGCCGGCGGCGACGCCGATCATGCGGGAAATCCACTGGTTCGAACAATATACCCTGTGGTTTATCGTTCCGATCACGCTCTTCGTTCTGATCCTGCTCATCGTCGTCTGCTTCAAGTTCCGCGCCAGCGCCAATCCGGTGCCTTCGAGGACGAGCCACAACACGGTGATCGAGGTCATCTGGACCGTGGGGCCGGTCCTTGTGCTGCTCCTTCTCGCCATTCCCTCCTTCAATCTGCTGACGGCGCAGCTGACGCTGCCCGAAAACCCCGACGTGACGATCAAGGCGACCGCCACGCAGTGGCAGTGGAACTATGAATATGAGGGTTCGGGCGACAGCCCGCTCGCCTTCGATTCCTACCTCTTGAAGGATCAGGACCGCGCGGCTGCCGGCAAGGAAGACAAGTCGGTCTATCCCCGGCTTCTGGCCGTCGACAACGAGCTGGTCCTGCCTGTCAACAAGACGGTGCGCGTCCTCGTGACTGCAGCGCCGACCGACGTCATCCACGCTTTCGCCATGCCGTCCTTCGGCATCAAGATCGACGCCGTGCCGGGTCGCCTGAACGAAACCTGGTTCAAGGCCGAGCGCGAAGGCCTGTTCTACGGCCAGTGTTCCGAGCTCTGCGGCAAGGACCATGCGTACATGCCGATCGCCATCCGCGTCGTCTCCGAGGACAAGTACAAGCAGTGGCTGAGCGCAGCCGCCAGCGACCTGCCCGGCGCCTACAAGACACTCATGGCCGCAACCGATGGTCCCGCAAAGACCGTCGACGTTGCCGAAGCACAGTAATTAAAGGGGATCGGGACAATGGCTGGACCTTCCGCTCACGACGATCATTCTCACGCTCACCACGACCACGCGCATGATGATCACGACCATGGTCATGATCACGCGCACAAGCCGAGCTTTTTCGACCGCTGGCTGTTCTCGACCAACCACAAGGACATCGGCACGCTCTACCTGATTTTCGCGATCATTGCCGGCATCATCGGCGGCGCGCTGTCGGTGGCCATGCGCATGGAGCTGCAGGAGCCGGGCATCCAGATCTTCCACGGCCTGGCCTCGATGGTCTACGGCTACGAGGGCGATGCCGCCATCGACGGCGCCAAGCAGATGTTCAACATGTTCACGACCGCGCACGCGCTGATCATGATCTTCTTCATGGTCATGCCGGCGATGATCGGCGGTTTCGCCAACTGGATGGTGCCGATCATGATCGGCGCCCCCGACATGGCCTTCCCGCGCCTCAACAACATCTCCTTCTGGCTGATCGTTCCTGCCTTTATCCTGCTGCTGCTGTCGATGTTCGTCGAAGGCCCGGCCGGCGCCTATGGCACCGGCGGTGGTTGGACGATGTATCCGCCGCTGGCCACAAGCGGCACGCCGGGACCGGCGGTCGATCTGGCGATCTTCGCGCTGCACATTGCCGGCGCCTCGTCGATCCTCGGTGCGATCAACTTCATCACCACAATCCTCAACATGCGCGCTCCCGGCATGACGCTGCACAAGATGCCGCTGTTTGCCTGGTCCGTGCTGATCACCGCCTTCCTGCTGCTCTTGTCGCTGCCGGTTCTGGCAGGCGGCATCACCATGCTGCTCACCGACCGTAACTTCGGCACCTCGTTCTTCTCGCCGGAAGGCGGCGGTGATCCGATCCTCTACCAGCACCTGTTCTGGTTCTTCGGTCACCCCGAGGTCTACATCCTCATCCTGCCGGGCTTCGGCATGGTCAGCCACATCATCTCGACCTTCTCGAAGAAGCCGATCTTCGGTTACCTCGGCATGGCCTACGCCATGGTCGCGATCGGTGCCGTCGGCTTCGTCGTCTGGGCCCACCACATGTACACGGTCGGCCTGTCGCTCGATGCCCAGCGTTACTTCGTCTTCGCCACCATGGTCATCGCCGTGCCGACGGGCGTGAAGATCTTCTCCTGGATCGCGACGATGTGGGGCGGCTCGATCTCGTTCACCACGCCGATGCTCTGGGCGATCGGCTTCATCTTCCTGTTCACGGTCGGCGGCGTCACCGGCGTCCAGCTCGCCAATGCCGGTCTCGACCGGTCGCTGCATGACACTTATTACGTCGTGGCCCACTTCCACTACGTTCTGTCGCTCGGCGCCGTCTTCGCGATCTTCGCCGGCTGGTATTACTGGTTCCCGAAGATGACCGGCTACCTCTACAGCGAGTTTCTGGGCAAGCTGCACTTCTGGATCATGTTCATCGGCGTCAACCTGGTGTTCTTCCCGCAGCACTTCCTCGGGCTTGCCGGCATGCCGCGCCGCTACATCGACTATCCCGATGCCTTTGCCGGCTGGAACTACGTCTCCTCCGTCGGCTCCTACATCTCGGCCTTCGGCGTGGTGGTCTTCCTCTTCTGCGTCTTCGAAGCCCTGGCCAAGAAGCGCGTGGCCGGCGACAATCCGTGGGGCGAGGGCGCAACGACGCTCGAATGGCAGCTGCCTTCGCCGCCGCCCTACCACCAGTGGGAACAGCTGCCGCGCATCAAGTAAATTGCGCGGATAACAGGACGCCGCATCTTGATACGGCGTCCTGGCATTGAGACATTCAGGACGAAATGATGACGGTCATCGACAATCACGAGGCGCTTGCAGAGGACGGCGAATTGTCGGAAGCGAGCGCACGCGATTACTTCGAACTCTTGAAGCCACGGGTGATGTCGCTCGTGGTCTTCACCGCTTTTGCCGGCCTGGTGCTGGCGCCGGGTCACATCAATCCGGTCCTCGGCCTGATCGCCATCCTCTGCATCGCCGTCGGCGCCGGCGCCTCCGGTGCGCTCAACATGTGGTACGACGCCGATATCGACGCCATCATGAGCCGCACCGCCAAGCGTCCGATTCCGGCCGGCCGCATCGCGCCCTCCGAGGCGCTGGCCTTCGGCCTGGTGCTGTCGGGCTTTTCGGTCGTCATTCTCGGCCTTGCCGTCAACTGGCTGTCGGCCGGCATCCTCGCCTTCACCATCTTCTTCTACGCCGTCATCTACACGATGTGGCTGAAGCGCTCGACGCCGCAGAACATCGTCATCGGCGGTGCCGCCGGCGCCTTCCCGCCGATGATCGGCTGGGCCTGCGTGACGAATTCGGTGACGATCGAGAGCACCGTTCTCTTCCTGATCATCTTCCTGTGGACGCCGGCGCATTTCTGGGCGCTTGCCCTCTTCAAGATGCGCGATTACGAGGCCGTCGGCGTGCCGATGCTGCCGAATGTTTCCGGCGAGCGGGTGACCAAGCATCAGATCGTCGCCTATGCGGTGCTGACCGCGATCTGCGCGGTCCTGCCGTCCTTCCTGGGTTTTGCCAGCTACGGCTACGGCCTCGTCGCCGCCGCGCTCGGGGCGATCTTCGTCTACTGTTCCATCGCCGTCTGGCGCATGCCGGACGGCGATCTGAAGATGATCCCGGCGAAGAAGCTGTTCGCCTTCTCGATCTTCTATCTCTTCGCCGTGTTCTCCGCCCTGATGATCGACCGGCTGGCCGCCATGCTGGTCTCGTATGCGGGAGGTTCGTTCTGATGGATCTGGTCAAGCTCACCGAAAAGCAGATGAAGTCGCGCCGCAACCGCAACATCGCCCTCGGGCTGGTGCTTGCCGGCCTCGTCGTGCTTTTCTATGCGATTACGATCGTGAAGATCGGCGGGGGAACGGCCGGATGAGCGAAACCGCCGCCCCACGCAAGAAGCAGGGCCGCAACAACGGCGCCGTCGTCATGATGTGCCTGAGCTTCGTCTTCGGCATGGGGGCGATGAGCTATGCCGCCGTGCCGCTCTACCGCATCTTCTGCCAGGTGACCGGCTATAACGGCACGACGCAGCGCGTCGATCAGATGTCGAGCGTCGTCCTCGACCGGACGATGCGGGTGACCTTCGACGCCAATGTCGCGCCGGGCCTGCAGTGGGATTTCAAGCCGGTCGAGCGCGAGGTCAATCCGAAGATCGGCGAAACCATCCAGGTTAATTTCACCGCCGTGAATCGCTCCAACGAGACCCAGCGCGGCCAGGCGGTGTTCAACGTCACGCCGGGCGAGGCGGGCGTCTATTTCAACAAGGTGCAATGTTTCTGCTTTACGGAAACGGACCTGAAGCCGGGCGAGAAGCTCGACATGCCGGTGGTATTCTATATCGATCCGGAAATCGTCAAGGCCGTGGAATCGAAGAACATCCATACGGTCACGCTGTCATATACGTTCTACCCGAAAGAGGGTCCGAAGCCTGTTGCTTCGAATGAGGGTGGAGCGGTGAAGATTGAAAAGAAACTTTGATCAAGGCTCGTTTCCGGCTATGCCGGGAGCGAAGTGAGGAAGACATCCGGGGATAGCTACATGGCCGATGCGCACCAGAAGAATCACGACTACCACATCATCGATCCGAGCCCGTGGCCGATTCTCGCCTCGTTCGGCGCCTTCATCATGGCGCTCGGCGGCGTCTGCTACATGCGTTACCTGAACGGCGGCTCCTTCAAGTTTGCCGGCGCCGAGCTCGCCAATCCCTGGCTCTTCTACATCGGCCTCGTTGTCGTCCTCTACGTCATGTACGGCTGGTGGGCCGATACGGTGAAGGAAGCCCATGAGGGCGCCCATACCCGCGTCGTCTCGCTGCACCTGCGCTACGGCATGATCATGTTCATCGCTTCGGAAGTGATGTTCTTCGTCGCCTGGTTCTGGGCCTATTTCGACGCCAGCCTCTATCCGAACGAAGCGATCCAAGCCTCGCGGCTTGCCTACACCGGCGGCGTCTGGCCGCCGAAGGGTATCGAGGTCCTCGATCCCTGGCACCTGCCGATCTACAACACCGTCATCCTGCTGCTCTCGGGCACGACGGTCACTTGGGCGCACCATGCGCTGCTGCACAACGACCGCAAGGGCCTGATCCAGGGCCTGACGCTGACGGTGCTGCTCGGTATCTTCTTTTCCGCCGTCCAGGCCTACGAATATGCCCACGCGCCTTTCGCCTTCAAGAATTCGATCTATGGCGCGACCTTCTTCATGGCGACCGGCTTCCATGGTTTCCACGTCCTCGTCGGCACGATCTTCTTGGCCGTCTGCCTGCTGCGCGCACTGCGCGGCGACTTCACCCCGAAGCAGCATTTCGGCTTCGAGGCCGCCGCCTGGTACTGGCACTTCGTCGACGTCGTCTGGCTGTTCCTGTTCTTCTGCATCTACGTCTGGGGCGGCTGGGGCGCACCCGTCGCAGCCGGCTGATCGGAAGCGAGCTTCAAGTGAAAAGGCGGGCTTCGGCCCGCTTTTTTTGTGCGTAGTTCCCCACGCTCGCTGATCCCACGGCTGTTCGATTAGCGCCGAAAGCTGCCCCTCACCCTAACCCCCTCCCCGTAAACGGGGCGAGGGGACGTGCCTTGCGGGAGGTCAGCGGGGGGACGGAGAGGTTGCGGCAGACCTCCTTCGCCCCGTTCACGGGGAGAAGGTGCCGGCAGGCGGATGAGGGGCTCGTCCCCGCGATCGCTTGATACAAGACGAAACGCGTGAATGGATGCTCGGGTCAAGCCCGAGCACGACGGAGGGTGGGGCATACGATTCGCAAGAGCCGAACACTCATCCCGTGCTTTGTCATCGATAAGTATTTGCCTGACCCGGGAGTGATCAAGGGTGCTCCGTCCGCAAAATTCCTGAATTCATAGAGGAGTAGGCAATTTGGAGATTCCTGAGCGCTTTCACATTGTCGAAACCGAGGGATGGCTGGTGAACCACCGGATGAATTCCGCTCTTCCCGGTTATCTCATCATCAGCTCCAAGCTGGACACCAACGATCTTTCCGATTTGTCCGAAGCCGCATTGAACGAGCTTGGTCCCTTGCTGGCGAAAGCTCAGGACGTACTGAAGCGGAAACTGGGAGCGCAACGCATTTATATCGGCCGATATGGGCACTCTCCCGGCTACCCCATCCATTTTCATGTGATCCCGATCTACGATTGGGTGGAAGAACTGTTCTGGAAAGACAGCCGGTATCGCGTGCTGCAGAATTTTGCGGACGGACCGGGGGAAACTCCGACGGATGGCGCGGAACTGACGCTGTTCGTCTGGCGCGAGTTTTGCGAGCGGGCGGAGCCGCCCCAGGTTGAAGGGCGATCCGTCACGCAGACCATTGAATTGCTGCGGGAGGCAATGCGACCTTGATCGCCAACGCCTCTTTCACCTGCTGACGTTCTAACGCCATCAACGCCCGCCGGCGATCCGCTCGAAAGCCGAAGGCTCAGATATGCCGAGATCGAGGCGTTGGCGGATTGCTTCGGCGCATTCGAGAGCGGTCAGCACCGACGTATCGACTTCCATGTCGTAGATGCCGGGCCGGTGCACTTCGTCCTGCCATCGCTGCACCGGATCGGGGATCGGCACCTCTTCGCTGGCGCGGAGATACAGCGTCCCGCGCCCTTCTTGTTCAAGCTCGCGCCGCTGCATGATCGTCTCGATCGGACAGCGCACGCCGACGAACAGCACGGAAAATCCATCGAGACGCCGGGCGCAGTCGGCAAGTATGCCGAGCGGGCGCGAATAGCTGTCGTGATGGCCGAGATCGGCGACCACATTGAGGCCCAGGCCGGCATGGATGGCGATCGATTCGTAAAGGGCGGCATAGAGGAACGGGATCAGCTCTTCCAGCTCCGGCCGTTCGCCGCCGGGTCTGAGCCCGATGCCGGGCAGGTAGCGCTTCGGCGTCATGGCATTGTAGGCATCGACGCCGAGGTTGATCCACGGCCCCTCGAATTCCTCCTGGATTGCCCGGGCAATGCTGGATTTGCCGCTGCGCGGAGCGCCGTTCAGGATAATGATCTGTCCGGCATGGCTGTCATTGGTCATCAGTCTTCTTCTTCTGTTTGGCGCGAATCAGTGAGGCGAAACCGCGCAGGCATTTCCATTCGGGATGCGAATACTTTATGGGAGAGTTAAGGCAGCATGGAATTGTCAGAAGGAATGGCATGAACGAGGACAGCGCGCATTTTCCCCCTGTCGACCCTGTTAAAACGGGCATCAAGGGCTGCTGCCCGCGTTGCGGCCAGGGCAAGCTGTTTGATGGCCTGCTCGGGGTAAAGCCGCGTTGCGCTTCCTGCGGTCTCGATTATTCCTTCGCCGATTCCGGCGACGGTCCCGCTGTCTTCGTCATCCTTATCGTCGGCTTTATCATCATCGGCATGGTGCTCTGGCTGCAGGTGAATTACGGCCCGCCGATCTGGGTGCATATCCTGCTGTTCGGGCCGCTGACGATCATCCTGTCGCTGCTGACGCTGCGCTGGTTCAAGGGCATCCTGATCGCCATGCAATACCGCCACAATGCCCGCGAGGGACGCCTGAGTGACTGAAGTAGAGCATGTAATGGCGCGCCGCCGGCTGCCTGTCATAACAGGCATGCTGGTGCTGATTGCGCTTGCCATCCTGATTTCGCTCGGCACCTGGCAGGTCGAGCGCCTCCACTGGAAAGAGGGCCTGCTCGCCGATATCGCCACGCGCCAGGCTGCCGCCCCGGTGCCGCTGGCCGACATCGAGGCGATGGCGGCATCCGGCGGCGATATCGAATACCGCAAGGTCACCGCCAGCGGCCGCTATATCAACAACAAGGAGAGGCATTTCTTCGCCACCTGGCGCGGCCAGACCGGCTTTTACGTCTACACCCCGCTCGAGCTTGCCGACGGGCGCGTGCTCTTCGTCAATCGCGGCTTCGTTCCCTATGAGAACAAGGAGCCAGAAATGCGCATGCAGGGCCAACTGACGGATCAGCAGGCCGTCACCGGCCTGGCGCGGGCAAAACTTCCCGGCAAGCCCTCGTCGCTGGTGCCGGACAATGACGTCGCCAAGAACATCTTCTACTGGAAGGACCTCGACGTCATGGCCGAGAGCGTCGGGCTGGACAAGGGGCGCGTCATCCCCTTTTTCGTCGATGCCGATTCGACCCCCAATCCGGCCGGCCTGCCGATCGGCGGCGTCACTCAGGTCGATCTGCCGAACGACCATCTGCAATATGCCCTGACCTGGTACGGCCTGGCCGCCGTGCTCGTCGTCGTCGTGGCGATCTCCTGGTTCCGCAAACCCGGCAAGGCGCCTCGGCAATAGTATCGCTTCAATTCTCGGCCATATTGGGCTAGAGGTCGGTTGCCCCGCACGCGGGACGTCGCTGTTGAAGCTGGACGTTGCCAAGTTCTCCCTCATTCCTGTGCTCGTCACAGGAATCCAGTGCGCCCAAGTCATTGGGTGCGGAAGATGGACTTGGATGTTGACGGTCATTCACGGCGCCGACGCGCCGTGGCTGGATTCCTGTGACGGGCACAGGAATGAGGAATGCATAACGGAACAGACATGAATATTGCGGCGAAACCTCCCTTGACGATCAGGCTCTGCGGGCCGCGCGGCTTCTGCGCCGGCGTCGACCGCGCCATCCAGATCGTCGTGCTGGCGCTGAAATCCTATGGCGCCCCGGTCTATGTGCGCCACGAGATCGTCCACAATCGTTATGTCGTCGAGGGGCTGGAGGCCAAGGGCGCCGTCTTCGTCGAGGAGCTGGACGAGATCCCGGCCGAGCATCGCGCCCAGCCGGTCGTCTTCTCCGCCCATGGCGTGCCGAAATCCGTACCGGAGGATGCGGTAAACCGCAATCTCTTCTATCTCGACGCCACCTGTCCGCTGGTCTCCAAGGTCCACAAGCAGGCGATGCGCCACAATCGCCTCGGCCGCCATGTCGTCCTGATCGGCCATGCCGGCCACCCCGAGGTGATCGGCACGATGGGCCAGCTGCCGGAGGGATCGGTCTCGCTGATCGAGACGATCGAGGATGCCGACGCCTATGCGCCCGCCGACCCGGACAACCTCGGCTACGTCACCCAGACGACGCTCTCGGTCGACGACACCGCCGGCGTCATCGCCCGCCTGCACGAGCGTTTTCCCAACCTGACCGCGCCGGCCGCCGATTCGATCTGCTATGCGACGACTAATCGCCAGGAAGTGGTGAAGCAGGCGGCCCCCGGCTGCGATCTCTTCATCATCGTCGGGGCGCCGAATTCCTCCAATTCCAAGCGCTTGGTCGAAGTGGCGCTGCGGGCGGGGGCGAAGAAATCGATCCTCGTGCAGCGCGCCGCCGAACTCGACTGGGACGAGATCGGCGCGATCTCGACGCTCGGCCTTTCCGCCGGCGCCTCCGCGCCCGAGGTCATCGTCAACGAGATCATCGAGGCGTTCCGCGCCCGCTTCGACGCCCGCGTCGAGCTGGCCGAAACGGTACAGGAAACCGAGAATTTCCTGGTCAACCGCGAATTGCGCAGCATCGAGCTGACGGCGGCCGACATGGCCTTCGTCAACGGCTAGAACGGGATGATTTTAGGCCCGGTCGGCCTAAAATCTGAATCCTGTTCTAAATTAAAGAGTTAGAGCATGATGTCGTCCGAAAACCGCTGACACTTTTCGGCATCATGCTCTAGGCCGTCATCGCGGCCCCGGCCATCCATCATCCATAAGCAAAGACGAGACCTCACTTGGCAGTCTATACCGATATCGCCGAAGACGATCTGAAATGGTTCCTGACCGAATATGACGCGGGAAGCCTGCTCTCCTACAAGGGCATCGCCGAAGGTGTGGAAAATTCGAATTTCCTGCTGCACACCTCCAAGGAACCGCTGATCCTGACGCTCTATGAGAAGCGCGTGGAAAAGAGCGACCTGCCGTTCTTCCTCGGCCTGATGCAGCATCTTGCCGCCCGCGGCCTCTCCTGCCCGCTGCCGCTGCCGCGCCGCGACGGCGCGCTGCTCGGCTCGCTCTCCGGCCGCCCGGCGGCGCTGATTTCCTTCCTCGAAGGCATGTGGCTTCGAAAGCCGGAGGCGAAACACTGCCGCGAGGTTGGCCGGGCGCTCGCCCAAATGCATGTGGCGGGTGCCGGTTTCGAGCTGAAGCGCCCGAACGCGCTGTCGCTCGACGGCTGGCGGACGCTCTGGGAAAAGTCCGAGGCGCGCGCCGACGAGGTCGAGCCCGGTCTGCAGGATGAAATCCGCGGCGAACTCGATTTCCTCGCCGCCGCCTGGCCGAAGGGTCTGCCGGCCGGCGTCATCCACGCCGACCTCTTTCCCGACAACGTCTTCTTCCTCGGTGATCAGCTCTCCGGCCTGATCGACTTCTACTTCGCCTGCAACGACCTGCTCGCCTATGACGTTTCGATCTGCCTGAATGCCTGGTGCTTCGAAAAGGACGGCGCCTACAACATCACCAAGGGCACGGCGATGCTCGAGGGTTACCAGAGCGTGCGCCCCTTGAGCGGCGAAGAGGTCGCGGCTTTGCCGGTGCTGTCGCGCGGATCGGCGCTGCGCTTCTTCCTGACGCGGCTCTATGATTGGCTGACGACGCCCGAGGGCGCCATGGTCACCAAGAAGGACCCGCTCGAATATCTGCGCAAGCTGCGCTTCCACCGCCAGATCGGCTCGGCCGCCGAATACGGATTGAGCCTATGAAACACGTCGATATCTTCACCGACGGCGCATGCTCCGGCAATCCCGGCCCCGGCGGCTGGGGCGCCGTGCTGCGTTATGGCGACGTCGAAAAGGAGCTTTGCGGCGGCGAGGCGGATACCACCAACAACCGCATGGAACTGCTGGCGGCGATCTCCGCCCTGCAGGCGCTGAAGACCCCTTGCGAGGTCGATCTCTATACCGACAGCGCCTACGTCAAGGACGGCATCTCCAAATGGATTTTCGGCTGGAAGAAAAACGGCTGGAAGACATCGGACAAGAAGCCGGTGAAGAACGCCGAACTCTGGCAGGCGCTTGAGGAAGCGCGCAACCGCCACAAGGTGACGCTGCACTGGGTCAAGGGCCACGCCGGCCACCCGGAAAACGAACGTGCGGACGAACTCGCGCGCCGGGGGATGGAGCCGTTCAAGAAGGGCAAGGCGGTTTCGTTTTAAAGAGGCAGATAGTGGGCAGGATTGTATCCTCCCCCGCTCCCTCGGGCTTGTGACGGGTCAAAGATGGACGAGGCGATGCCACGTTCCCCTTCTCCCCAGCGGGGGTCCGAAGGACGGGCGAGACCCGTGGCTCGCCCCGGTCGATGCCGGCAGGCAGATGAGGGGGTGAGCGGCGGAGCCGCGAATGCGCTGAGCGTAGGCGAAGGGCAAGGAATGGCGTGCCGTGTGGCCGCCTCATCCGACCCTTCGGGCCACCTTCTCCCCGCGGGGGAGAAGAGGGAGCAAGCAGCGACCTTGGTAGCCCATAAAGGCCCACGGCATGAAATGATGCTTATCAAAAAAGTACGCTCTCACTCCACCTACTGCCTCGCCACCGCCGCCCCCTGGATCAGCCGGTGCAGATATTCGAGCTTGGCCACGACAGGTGAAGACAGCACGAAGGGGTAGGAGTCTGGTTGGCCCATGCTGCGCTGGATGGCGTTGATCGCCAGGCTGAGGGGCACCCAGGCGCTGACCAGCTGCTCGGCGCTTTTTGCCCTGTAAGGGATGAAATCCACCTCGCCTGATATTTCTTCGTGGCCGCGCGGATCGATGGCGATGCCGAAGGCGCGCGCCGTCTCCAGCGTGTCGACGATATGGAGGTAATGGGCGAAGCATTCGGCGAAATCCTCCCAGGGGTGGGAGGCCGCATAGGCGCTGATGAAATTGTTTTGCCATCCCAGAGGCGCGCCGCCGGCATAGTGATTTTGCAGGGCGGCCGCATAATCCTGCCGTTCGTCGCCGAAGACAGCGCGGAAGTCCGAAAGGCCGTCGCGGTCGCGCACCAGTTTGTTCCAGATGAAATGGCCGGCCTCGTGGCGGAAATGGCCAAGCAGCGTGCGATAGGGCTCGTTCATCGAGCTGCGCGCCTGTTCGCGCGTCGCATCGTCGGCTTCCGCCGCGCGGATGGTGATGAGGCCTTCCTCGTGGCCGGTCATAGCAGGCACGACATAGCCGTTATCCTGCAGCGAATCCTCGAGGAAATCGAAGACCAGCCCGCCTTGCGGATCTTGCGCCCGGTCGGGATGCGGCAGCTTCCAGCGCAACAGCGAATAGAACAGATGGCGCTGCGCCTGGCCGATGCGCCGCCAGCGACCGATGCCGTCCTCGGTATCGGTGTTCGGCACCAGCCGGTTGTGGCGGCAGGCGGCGCAGAACTCGCTGTCGCCGTCGCCCTCCACCAGCCAGTTGCAGATGTCGAGGCCGGCATTGGCGCAGAAGCGCACCTGCCGCTCGGGATCGGCAACGAGCTGCCAGACCATCTCGTCGCGCGGCTCCAGCGCATGCATGGCGAGATCACCGGGCAGGAAACCGAGGCGATGATTGCAGCGCACGCAGTGGCGGTTGTCGAAATGGACGACCTGATCGCAATTGTCGCAGGCAAAAAGCTTCATCGTATTGATCTCAGCAAAGCGGCGGCGGATTAAAAATGCCCGCCGCGCGAAGCGCAGCAGGCATGGTTCATCAAGGATGCGCTTGTGGTTCAGAGCCGGTCGACGGCGCCCTTGAGCTTGTCCTTGACCTTGCCGGTTGCGACCTGTCCCTTGCCTTTGGCTTCCTGGACGGCGCCCTTGGCCTGCATGTCGCGATTGCCGGTGGCCTTGCCGACGGCCTGCTTCGTCTTGCCGGCAATTTCGTTGGCCTTGCCTGAAATCTTGTCGCTGGTGCTACCCATAGGTCATGTCTCCTTGGTCGGCGTCGGACCTCTCGTCCGCGCCGGAAGGAAACGTCACTTGCGGCTATTCGTTCCAGCGCGCGTCAAGCCCGCCGCCGCGAGATGTTAGGCGTGTCCGGCCTCGGCCGAAAGCATGGCGGCGGTCACGCCCATGCCGGCGAGCGCCCGCTCGTATTTGTCCTCGAGGCTGCGGTCGAAGATCAGTTCTTCATTGGCCGGGCAGGTGAGCCAGCCATTGTTGGCGACCTCGGTTTCGAGCTGGCCGGCGCCCCAGGAGGAATAACCGAGCAGCATCGTCGCCCGCTTCGGCCCGACGCCCTTGGAGATGGCGCGCACGATGTCGAGCGTCGCCGTCAGGCAGATATCGTCGCTGACGGGGATCGAGGAGTCGCTGGAATAATCGTCCGAATGCAGCACGAAGCCGCGGCCGCTTTCCACCGGGCCGCCGGTCTGGATCGGGAAGTCGCGGGCGCGCTGCGGCAGCACGATCGGCTCTTCCTGCTTGATCATGTCGAGATGCAGCAGCACATCGGTGAAGGTCAGGCTCTGCGGCCGGTTGATGACGAAGCCCATGGCGCCGGCATCCGAATGCGCGCAGATGTAAATCACGGTGCGCGCAAAATTGCGGTCCTCCATGCCGGGCATGGCGATGAGGAATTGGCCATCGAAGAAGCCACGTTCCCGTCTGTTCTTCAGCGTCGATAAGGACATCGTTCCTCCTGCTGCCAGACCGCACCAAGGCCCCGACAAGAGAAGGATGGGCCAATGTCACCAATCAATCAACTGAAAATGAAGATTATGTGGCCGTCCGCTTCTGGCGGCCAAACGGGACTTTCGGTAAACCTTTGTTCCATGATGATTATTTCTTTGGCACCGCGCCGGCTTTTCATGGCGGCCATTTCGCTCGCCGCAGCGCTCGCCCCGTTTTGTTCCGCGCAGGCGGAAATGAGCGCCTGGGCCGAGGCCGAGGGCGGCCGCATGCGCCTCGTGGCGCTGGCGCCCGATGCCGGCGGCAAAATCCGCGCCGGCCTGCAGATCCAGCCGAAACCCGGCTGGATCACCTATTGGCGCGAGCCCGGCAACAGCGGCATCCCGCCTCACGTCACCATCGCCCCGGAAAGCGGCGTGGCGCTCGATGCCATCGGCTATCCCGTCCCCAAGCATTTTTTCAAGGGCGGGATCGAGGATATCGCCTATGACGCACCGGTGACGCTGCCATTGTCGCTGACGGCATCAGGCAACGGCCCGGTCGCGATCGACGCGACGGCCTTCATCGGCATCTGCAAGGACATCTGCATCCCCTTCCAGGCGAATTTGGCGGTGAAGCTCGGCCCGGCCAAGCAGTCGCAGCCGGAGGAAAAGGGGATCCTCGCGGCCGCCGATGCCGCCTTGCCGAAGCCGCCTTCGGCCGATTTCAAGGTCGCGGCGTACGCCATGTCGTCCGACAGGACGGCGCTGTCGCTGACGCTCACCCTGCCCGGCGGGGGAAGCGGCGGCGCGCCCGATATCATCGTCACCGGCCCGAGCGGCTATGCTTTCACCAAGCAGGTCGGCGGCAAACGCGATGGCGCAGCCTTCAAGACCGACATTGCAATCGGCAAGCTGCCGAAGGATTATGACCTATCCGGCAAGCGCTGGAGCGTGCTTGTCATCGATGGCGACAAGGCGATGGAGACCACGCTTGCCTTTGACTGACCGGCACTTATAGTCGCCCCATCCCCGGCGGCGCCCGCCGCCAGCCCGAACCCCAAGAAGCCCGAGGAGAAAACCTATGACCATCGCGATTGGCGACAAGCTTCCGGCCGCCACTTTCAAGGAAAAGACCGCCGACGGCCCGGTCGAAATCACCACCGATCAGCTCTTCGCCGGCAAGCGCGTCGTGCTCTTTGCCGTGCCGGGCGCCTTTACGCCCACCTGCTCGCTGAACCACCTGCCGGGTTACCTCGAAAACCGCGACACCATCCTCGCCAAGGGCGTCGACGACATCGCCGTTCTGGCCGTCAACGATTGGCACGTGATGGGCGCCTGGGCGCAATCCTCCGGCGGCCTCGGCAAGATCCATTTCCTCGCCGATTGGGACGCCGGCTTCACCAAGGCCGTCGGCCTCGAAGCCGACCTCTCCGCCGGCGGCCTCGGCCTGCGCTCCAAGCGCTATTCGATGCTGGTCGAAGATGGCGTCGTGAAGGCCCTCAACGTCGAGGAAAGCCCCGGCCAGGCCACCGTCTCGGGTGCTGCCGCGATGCTGGAACTGCTTTGAGTTTTTCATTGCTGACAGTAAAAGGGGCGGCCGGTCGGCCGCCTTTCCGAGTTGTCAATCGTCGAGAAACTCGCTCAGCGCAGCATTGAACACCGATGCCGACTCGACATTGACGATATGACGCCCCGGCAATGACAGATGACGACCCTGCCGCACACGAACGGCGATGCTCTCCAAATCGGACGGCGGACATACCGGATCTTCTTTTCCTGAGACGGCAAGCAGGGGGTTGGTGATCCGCGTGATTTCTTCCCGCAAATCCGTGGTTGCCAGAGCCGCGCAACCGCCGATATAGCCCTGGACCGTTGTCGCGGTGAAACGATCGAGAATGTCGCGCACGATGCCAGGTTGGCCGGCGTTGAACGCCGGCGTGAACCAGCGTTCTGCCGTGGCCGCGGTAAGCCCGCCAAGGCCGTTTTCCCGCACGGCCTCCATACGCGCGACCCAGCTTTCGGCGGTGCCGATCCTGGCGGACGTCGCACACACAACGATCTTGCCCAGACGTTGTCCGGCATGAATGCCCAGCCATTGCCCGGTCAGGCCGCCGATGGACAGGCCGCAGAAATGCGTTTGCTCTATCTCCAGCGCATCGAGCAGCGCGAGGACATCCTTGCCGAGGTCTGACAGCGCATAAGGCGGCGGCGGCGCCGACGAGTGACCGTGGCCGCGGCGGTCATAACGCAGCACGCGGTGGTGCTGTGACAATGCGGCTGCCTGTGCATCCCACATGTGCAGATCGGTTCCGAGCGAATTGCAGAACATGAGCCACGGCTTGCCTGCCGCACTCCTGTCACCGTCGATGCGATAGTGCAGGCGGTGGCTGGCGAGATCGAGATAGGGCATGGCTTGACGACTTTCGGTTTTTAGAAGTGTCTGGAGGTAATTTCCCGACGATCCGGCCGAACCTCCTATCCAGGCGTCGGCGCAGTTGCGACGCGAAGGCGCCGGCGGCCACATCGGGATGGCCGTCGGCGGAAGCATGCGTTCCGCACTCTTATGCGGCAGCCAGCACGATGGCGCCGGCGCGGCGGGCGTTGCTGATCGCGAAGACCAGCATGGCGAGCGCCGAGACCGCCGCGGGAATCGCGAAGATCAGGAAGTTCTGCTGCAGCGGCAGCTGTTGTGCCAGAAGCACGCCACCGAGGGTCGGGCCGACGATGGCACCGATACGACCCACGCCGGACGCCCAGCCCAGCCCCGTCGAACGGACGGAGAGGTTATAGAGCTGCGCGACGCTCGCATAAAGCAGGATCTGCGTGCCGATGGTGGTGGCGCCGGCGATGAAGATCGCCAGGAACAGCAGCCCGGCAGGCAGATTGAAACCAATCAGCGCGATCGACAGGGCCGCCGCCACGAAGAAGCCGACGACGACCTTCGGAAGGCCGAACCGGTCGCCCAGCCAACCGCCGGCGATGGCGCCGACCATGCCGCCGAAGTTGAGTGAGAAGAGGCTGACAAGGCTCGCTCTTTCGGCATAGCCGGCTTCCTGCAGCACTTTCGGCAGCCAGGACGACAGCAGATAGACAAGCAGCAGGCAGCAGAAGAACGCCACCCAGAGCATGAGCGTGCGCAACGTGCGCTGGTGGCGGAACAGTTCGGCGACCGATGCGGACGCGCCCTTGGTTTCGGTGAAGACCAGCATGTCGTCTTTGCCGAGGCGCGCCAACGGATCGATCTTCGCATAGATCCGTCTGGCTTTCTCCTGCTGGCCCTGGCGGATCAGAAAGCCAAGGGATTCGGGCAGCTTCCAGAGCACCAGCGGCAGCATCAGCAACGGCAGGGCGGCGACGAAGAACATCGGCTGCCAGCCATATTGCGGGATCATGCCGATGCCGAGCCCTGCGGCAACCATGCCGCCGACGGAATAACCGGAGAACATCAGCGCGACGATGGTGCTGCGGAGCCGCTTAGGAGCATATTCGTTCATCAGCGCCACCGCATTGGGCATCAGTCCGCCGCAGCCGAGACCGGCGACGAAGCGAAAGATTTTGAACTGGTCGGGTGAACTGGCAAAACCGGTCAGAAGGGTGGAAAGGGTGAAAAGCACGAAGCTGATCGCAATGCCCTTCTTGCGTCCGATCCTGTCGGCCAGGGAGCCGAAAGCGAGGGCGCCGAACATCATCCCGAACAGCGCCCAGGCCTGCAGCGCGCCGGCCTGCGGTTTGGTCAGGCCCCATTCCGCAATCAGCGTCGGCAGCACGGTGCCGGCGACGAAGACGTCATAACCGTCGACGATCAGCAGCAGCGCGCAGAGCGCCACCACCGACCACTGAAATCTTCCGAATGGATTGTTGTCTATCGCTTCATTCACATCGATCGTGCGCATCATGGCTCCTCCCTGAGTTTTAACGCAGTCAGTGTTGAGATGTCAGCCGGTATCGCCCCCAGCCACGGGCAGCACGCTGCCGGTGATGTAGGACGCTTCGTCCGAGGCGAGGAACAGGATCGGCGCTACCTGTTCCTCGATGGTCCCGTACCGCTTCATGAGACTGGATTGCTTCACCTGGCCGACGACTTCGGCCATCCAGGCCTTCTCCGCATTCGTATCGCCCGCGCCATTGCGCGGAATCCGACGCGCCGGCGCTTCCGTGCCGCCCGGTGCGGTGGCGACGACGCGGATGTTGCGCTCAGCCAGTTCCATGGCAAGCGACTGGGTGATGGCGTTCACGCCGCCCTTGGCCGCCGAATAAGGCACGCGATGGATGCCGCGCGTTGCATTCGAGGATATGTTGACGATGGTGCCGCCGCCCCGCGCGAAGAGATGCGGCAGGACGGCATGGCAGCAATAGAGCGTCGGCATCAGCGAGCGGCGGATCTCCGCGTCGATCTGCTGCGCTTCGAATTCCGCGAAGGGGCGCATGCGGATGGCGCCGCCGACATTGTTGATCAGGATATCGATGCCGCCGAAGCGTTGCTCGGCGAAGCGCATCGCGGAAACCGCGCCGTCATAGGTCTCCAGATCGGCATTGAAGGCGGCAGTTTCGGCGGTGCCGGCTTCGGCTGCGATCTCCGCCACGAAATCGGCGCGGTCGACGAACAGCACCTTGCCGCCCTCTTTCGCGGCACGGACGGCCACGGCACGGCCGATGCCCTGCGCGGCGCCGGTAACGACCAGCACCTTGCCGTCAAACCGACCGGTGACGCGCGGCGCGCTCATGCTGCCTCCTTCGCCGCCGCATTGGGCGTGAATTTTTCGTATTGGAAGCTGTTGGGCTTCACGCCGTTGTCGTCGAAATGCTTGCGCACCGCATCGACCATCGGCGGGGGACCGCAGAGATAGACGTCGACATCGCCGTCATGAAGCAGCTTGGCCGGCATATGTTGCGTAACCCATCCCTTACGCGGATGGCTCGAGGCCTCCTCGGCCACCACCGTGGTGAAGCTGAAGTTGGGCAGGCGCGCGGCATAGGCCTCGATCTCGTCGACGAGAACCAGATCGAGATCGCGCGTCACGCCGTAGATCAGATGGATTTCCTGTTCCGATCCTGCGCGGGCAAGAACCTCGAGCATCGAGAGGAACGGCGCAAGACCGGTGCCGCCGGCCAAAAACAGAAGCGGCCGCTCGACGCTGCGCAGATAAAAGCTGCCCAGGGGGCCGGTCAGATTGAGCCTGTCACCGGGCTGGGCCTTGGCAAGCCAGCTGCTCATCAATCCACCCGGGATTTTCTTGATCAGGAAGCCGATGCGTTGTTCGCCCGGCGCTGTGCTGAACGAATAGGAACGGCTCCGGCCGCTGCCCGGCACGTCGATGTTGACATACTGGCCGGGCAGGAAGGAGGGAGCGGCCTCTGCGTCCACATCCAGTTCCAATACGATCGCTGCATCCTTGTGCGGCACGACAGTCGCCACCGTGGCGGTGAATTTCTGTTGCCCCGTCTTGCAGGCGGTCGATGTCGTCGGCACGGCTATGACGCAGTCGGATGAGGGCCTCATCTGGCAGGTCAGCACCAGCCCGGCCTCTGCCTCGTCGGCGGTAAGCGCGTCATCGATAAAATCATCGCCGAGATCGTAGGAGCCGCTCTCGGCGCGACACTTGCAGGTGCCGCAGACGCCGTCGGAACAGTCCATCGGCAGGTTGATCTTGGCGCGATAGGCCGCGTCGAGAACCTTCTCGCCGCTCTTGCACCCGATGAAACGGGTTACGCCGTCTTCAAAATTCAATGCGATCTTGTAGCACATGACTGCTCCTCAAAGTCTCGGCTGCGCGCGCCGGCCTTCAGATGTGGTAGACGTCGATGACCTGGCGGATGTAATCGTTCTTCAGCACGATTTTCTTCTTTGCGATCAGAAGGTTGTCACCGTGCTTGCGCAGAGTGACGAACATTGTGCCGAAGAACTGGTCGGTGACCTTGTAGCGGTGGTTCAGCGTGTGGAAGTTGTAGCGCACGTCCACTTCCCCGCTCCGATCCGCCAGTACCTCGACATTGGTCACGTTGTGGCTGGTTCGAGGCTCGGGGGTCGACGCGCCTGACCGCTCGGTCTTGATCCGAAACACGCGGTCTTCCAGGCCGTCGCGGTTCGGGTAGTAGATCAGCGAAATCTGCGACTGAGGGTCTTCGGTAATCCGATCGTCGTCATCCCAGGCCGGCATCCAGTAGGTCACGTCGGGTGCATAGCAGGTCAGCCATTCGTCCCACTCGCGATCGTCCAGGAGACGTGCTTCCCGATAAAGGAACGCGCAGATGGCGTCATGGGAAATGCTCATGGGACAACTCCGTTCTTTTCGGCGGACAGTGCCTGGCGCATCACCCTGGCCCAGTATTCGTGCTGGCGAACGAACAGGCCCTCGTCCTCGCTGCGCTCGCCCGACAGCAGCGGTGCGATGCCCATCTGCTTCGCGTTTTCGTCAGGACCGTCGATCCAGAGCGGCGCGCCCCGCGACAGGTCGTTCCAGAGCGCTGCGGTGCCTGCATATCCGGACTGGCAGGCGCGGAATTCTTCCAGGTCGTCGGCCGTGCCCATGCCGGACACGTTGAAGAAATCCTCGTATTGGCGGATGCGGAGCCGGCGATCAGCCTCGCTTTCGCCCTTCGGCGCGAAGCAGAAGATATTGATTTCGGTCTTGTCGACGCTGATCGGGCGGGTCACACGGATCTGCGTGCTGAACTGGTCCATCAGGAACGCATTCGGGTAGAGGCAGAGGTTGCGGGTCTGGTTGACGATAAAGTTTGCCTTCTCGGCGCCGACGCGGGCTGCGATCTCGTCTTTCTGATCGTAGATAGGACGCACTTCGGGGTTCATCGTGTTGGTCCACAGCAGTATGTGGCCGTTCTCGAAACCATAGACGCCGGCAATCGATTTGCTCCAGCTGTTGGCGTCGACCGCCTTCGTGCCCTCTTCCTTGCGCCGCCCCATTGTTGCGGCGTAGTTCCAGTGCACGGAACTGACGTGATAGCCGTCGCAGCCGTTTTCCATCTGCAGCTTCCAGTTTCCGTCGTAGATGTAGGACGAATTGCCCCGCAGCACTTCAAGCCCGTCCGGCGCCTGGTCGACGATCTGGTCGATGATGACCTTCGTCTCGCCGAGATAGTCCGCGAGCGTCGCGACCTCATCATTCAGGCTGCCGAACAGAAAGCCCCGATAATTCTCGAACCGGGGAACGCGCTTCAGGTCGTGCGAACCGTTCTGCGCGAACTGAGGCGGATACTGGGTGGTCTTCTCGTCCTTGACCTTGAGCAGCTTGCCGGTGTTGGAAAAGGTCCAGCCGTGGAAGGGGCAGGTGAAGCTGCCCTTGTTGCCGTGCTTGCGGCGGCACAGCATCGCGCCGCGGTGGGCGCAGGCGTTGATGACCGCGTGCAGCTCGCCGTTTTTGTCGCGAGTGATGACGACCGGCTGACGGCCGATATAGGTCGTGTAATAATCGTTGTTTTCCGGAATCTGACTCTCATGGGCCAGATAAACCCAATTGCCTTCGAAGATATGTTTTATCTCCAGCTCGAAGAGGTCTTCGTCGGTGAAGATGTCCCGGCGGCAACGGAACAGGCCGGCCTCCTTGTCGTCCTGCACGGCAGTGGCAAGCAGATGATCGAGGTCTCTTGCTTTGTCGATGATCGCAGACATGGTTTTTCTCCCGCAAAGTGCGCAATAACCGGCGCAACCTTTGCAACAGTGTCGATGATGACGATGATATGCGGGCTGGCGGCTATTCGGCCTCCTTGCCGTTTACGCGGCGGCGCGTTTGCGCTGTTCGTTGATCTGGTTGTCGATGCCGTCCACCAGTGCGGTCAGATGGATGTCGAACGTGATCTCGGCGAACGGGCCGCTCAAACCATTGGCCTTGATGCTGGCCTCGTCGCTGCGCTCGATCAGGGCCGGAACCAGGCCGTCTCGCGTCGCATAGGCAAAATCGTCGTTGACCAGCGGATCGCCTTCGATGTTGATCTGGGTCGTCAGCTTGCGATGGCCGTCGGCGCTGATGAAGAGATGGATATGCGCCGGCCGCTGGCCGTGGCGCCCGAGGGCGGAAAGCAGCTGTTCCGTCGGGCTGCCCGGCGGCACGCCATAGCCGTGCGGCACGATGCTCTGGAATTTGTAACAGCCCTGTTCGTCAGTCACGATCGTGCGGCGCATGTTGAACGGCGCCTGCTTGCCGGTCGGGTCGAAATGCGAATAGAACCCGCGGGTGTCGCAATGCCAGACTTCGACAGTCGCACCCGGCTGCGGCTTGCCGTCAGAACCATAGACGGTGCCGTGCATGATCAGTGTGTGACCATTGGCGTCGGTGCCGTCATCGAGACGGGCAAAGCCGTGACAGACCGGTGCGCCGGCCACATAGAGCGGACCCTCGATCGTGCGCGGCGTCGGATTTTCGATGCCCAGCGCCTCATCGATCGCATCGAGGCGTTCGTCTAGGAAATGATCGAGACCGAGACCGGGCGAGATCAGGCCGGCCTGGCCGGCGGCGCCGATCTCATTGAGCCAGGCAATGCCGCTCCAATATTCGTCGGGGGTGATATCGAGATCGTCGATCGCCTTGAACAGGTCGGACATGATCCGATGGACGATCAGTTTGACGCGCGGATTGCCGCCGTCCTTGTCGAGGCCGCTGAGGACACTCAGAAAGTCCTGAATGTCGGGCCTGCCGAAAATCTTCACGCTCATTTTTTCCTCCTCTTGGATTGCTCAGAAAATCGATGCGGCTTCCGTCCCGCGCCGAACATGGCGCTAGGTGTCGTCCTCGCGGATCGCCGAGGGATGCCGCAGCAGCGGCGTCACTTCGATGTCCATGAACTTGAACAACGGCAGCCCCGACAGGATCTCGTGCAGCTCCGTATTGTCCTTCACGTCGAAGATGCTGTAGTTCGCGTATTCACCGGCAATGCGCCAGATATGCCGCCATTTGCGGCTGCGCTGCAGCTCATGCGAATAGGCCTTTTCCCGCGCGATGATCTCCGCCGCCTCCGCCGAGGGTAGATCATGGGGAATCTTCACATCCATCCTTACATGGAAAAGCATCATCGCCTCCCTTATCCGGCAATGCTGATCGTCTTGCGTACTCTGCCCCGAACAAAGAACGCCATGCGATCCTCGTCCAGTTCGATCCCCAGTCCCGGTCCGTTGGGAATGGTCAGTTCGAAATCGCTGTAATCCAAAGGCGTGGCGAGGATCTCTTCGGTCAGCAGCAGCGGGCCGAAAAACTCCGTGCCCCATTGCAGATCCTTCACGCCGGCCATCAACTGCGCGGCAGCGATCGTGCCGATCGGCCCTTCGAGCATGGTGCCGCCATAGATGCCGATGCCGGCCGTCTCGGCGATGGCGACGACCTTGGCGGCGGCGAACAGGCCGCCTGCCTGCTCGATCTTGATCGAGAACACGTCAGCTGCGTGCGCCGTCACCGCTTCGAGTGCGCTTTCGGGACCGACGAGCACTTCATCGGCCATCATGGCGATCGGCGACCCGCGCGTCAGCCGGGCAAGCGGCGCCACACCGCACACCGGCTGCTCCACCAAGACGCAGCCCGCATCGGTGAGTGCCGCAATCGCATTGCGCGCCTCGCGTTCCCGCCAGGCCATGTTCACGTCCACACGAACCGAGGCCATGTCCGGCAGCGCCTTGCGGATGGCCGCCACGTGGCGGATATCCTCCTTGATCGACTTGACGCCGATCTTCAGCTTGAAGTCCTTGTGGCGGCGCCGGTCGAGCAGCGCCTGCGCCTCTTCGATATCCTTTGCGGTATCGCCGGATGCGAGCGTCCAGGCAACCGGCAGTTTCTCGCGACGCCGGCCGCCGAGCAGCTCCGACATCGACACGCCGAGGCGGCGGGCCTGGCAATCCAGCAACGCGGATTCAACGGCGCATTTGGCAAAGTGATTGCCCTTTACCGCCTTCCGAACGAGATCCATCGTCGCCTGTACGCGCGTCGGGTCGCGGCCGAGAAGCAGCGGCGCGATATATTCGTCGATGGTGAGTTTCATGCCTTCCGGGCTCTCCGGCCCGTAGGCGAGACCGCCGATGGTCGTGCCTTCACCGAGGCCCTCGATCCCATCGGAGCAGCGAACACGCACGATCGTCATGCTCTGGCGGTTCATGGTGACCATTGAGAGCGTGTGCGGCCGGATGGTCGGCAGATCGAGTATAGTAGCCTCGATGGAAACGATCCGAATTTCCGCGTGCACTGCACTTCCTCCCTTTATTTGCAGGAAGGCTAGCCCTCGTTTAGGGTAAGGTCCAAGACTATATAGGTCGAACTCTATACCTGGGAGGTATAATAGGAATGGAGCTGCGCCAACTCCGCTATTTCGTGGCGGTTGCCACCGAGCGCAATTTCTCGCGCGCCGCGGAAATTCTCCACATCGCCCAGCCGCCGCTCAGCCGGCAGATCCAACAGCTGGAGGAGGAGCTCGGCGTAAGCCTGATCGACAGGTCCAAGCGGCCGCTGAGCTTGACGGAGGCGGGACGGTTCTTCTTCGACCAGACCTCGCAGATCATCGCCCGGCTCGAGCATATCCGTGATCAGACCCGGAGAATAGGAAAGGATCAGCGCGAACGGTTCGTCATCGGCTGCGTCGGCTCCACCCTCTATGGAGGCATGCCGGACCTCGTCAGGCGCATGCGGCAGCGCTGGCCCGACCTCGATATCGAGATCCGGGAAATGATGTCGACGGAACAGGTGACTGCGCTCAAGGAGCGACGCATCGATCTGGGTTTCGGTAGGGTGCGTTTCAACGACAGGGAAGTCGAACGGCTGACGCTCCGAGAGGAGCGGCTTGTCGTCGCCTTTCCGAAGAACCATGCCAAATCCATCGCCAAGGAGCCTATCGCGCTTTCCGAGTTGGAGGGGGAATCCTTGATCATCTATCCCTCGACGCCCCGGCCAAGCTTTGCGGACGAGACGCTGAACCTGCTTGGCGAGATCAACGTCAATCCCGGACATGTCGAGGAGGTTCGCGAAATCCAGACGGCGCTGGGCATGGTCGCTGCGGGCGCCGGCCTCTGCATCATCCCCGCGGCCTCGCAGCGCCAGCGGCCGGACGATGTCTGCTATCGCATGATTGCCGACGAGAGGGCGACCTCACCCATCATCATGAGCTATCGGCGTGACGAAGCCGGCGGTCGGATCGAATCGATAAAGCAGGTTATCCGCGAAATGTATGCCGACAATCCACCCTGGCTCCAACTCTCCAATGTCCATCTGGATGCGCTCGAGAGCTGACGCAGGCCCGCCGGATGTGCCTCGTTCGCTCCCTTGAGGATCCATCGCGCTCAGGCTGACCCCGACCGGCATCCTAAGTGGAGCACACGCCCGACGGCGAGTTTGCCAGAAACGCACCCCCAGTCTCCGTCATCCCAGGCCTCCGAGCCTGGGATCCACGCCCAGTCCGATCGAGGGCAGAGTGGATCCTCGGGTCAAGCCCGGAGGACGGAGGGTGGGGTGGCTTGCGGAGCAAGACAGCACGGTATGGCAGAATGCACGCGTGCGGCACGGCCGCAGCATTATGAACCAAATTCGGCTCTGAGCGTCCGGCTGTCAAATGGCCGCACCTTGCCGTCCCGCAATATCAAACCCGTCAAGAGGCTCCGCCTCAATCTCGCCGCAATCGTTATAACATAACCGTAATGTTATTACATTGTCAGGATGAGCCATGCACCCGAACCCCGATCGCCCCTCCATCAGCCTTATGGGGCAATCGGCCTTATCCCGGGTGATCGGCATCTCGCTGGGCATTGCCGCGCTCTGGCTGGCCATTCACTGGGCGGTTCTGCTGCCATGACGCCGTTGATCCGTCTCGATGATCTCACGGTCGCCTATGATCGCCACCCCGCCGTCCATCATGTCTCCGGCGCCTTTGCGCCGGGCAGCCTGACGGCGATTGCTGGGCCGAATGGGGCGGGCAAATCGACGCTGCTGAAGGCGATCATGGGCGAGCTTCGTCCCGCCGAAGGCCGGGTCGAGCACCGGCTGGGGCGGGCGGAATTCGGCTATCTCCCGCAGGCGGCCGAGATCGATCGGCGTTTCCCGATCTCGGTCATCGACACCGTCATGCTCGGCGCCTGGAAGAGCAGGGGAGCCTTCGGCCGCGTGGCACCCGCCGATCTCGAAAAGGCGGGCGAGGCGCTGGCCGCTGTCGGCCTCGAGGGTTTCGGCAGGCGCCATGTCGGCTCGCTCTCGGCCGGCCAGTTTCAGCGCGTGCTCTTTGCCCGCCTGCTCTTGCAGGATGCCGACGTCATCCTGCTCGACGAGCCGTTCACCGCAATCGATGCCCGCACGACCAGGGACCTCCTCGATATCGTTTCCCGCTGGCACGGCGAGGGCCGCACCGTCATCGCCGTGCTGCATGATTTCGAGCTCGTTCGGACGCATTTCCCCGAAACCCTGCTGCTCGCCCGCGAGCTTGTGGGCTGGGGCCCGACCGCCGATGTCATGTCGTCCGCCAATCTCATGAAGGCTCGCGCCATGGCCGAGCGCTGGGATGAGGATGCGGCCGCCTGCGCCCCGCAGGAGGCGCCGGCGGCATGACGGCCTACGATCTCTTCCTCGCGCCCTTTGCCAATTTCGGTTTCATGCGCCGCGCCCTTGTCGCCTGCCTCTGCCTCGGGCTCGGCTCGGGGCCGATCGGCGTCTTCCTGATGCTGCGGCGCATGAGCCTGATGGGCGACGCCATGAGCCATGCGGTGCTGCCGGGGGCGGCGATCGGTTATCTCGTCGCCGGCTCGCTGTCGTTGACGGCGATGGGCCTCGGCGGCCTGGTCGCCGGCCTGTCGGTGGCGCTGCTGTCCGGCGCCGTCAGCCGCATGACCGTGCTGCGCGAGGATGCGAGCTTTGCGAGCTTCTATCTCGCTTCGTTGGCGCTGGGCGTGCTGATCGTCTCGCTGCGCGGCTCGAATATCGATCTCTTGCACGTGCTCTTCGGCACCATCTTGGCGATCGACGCACCGGCGCTTTATCAGATCGGCGCCATCACCTCGCTGACGCTTCTCATCCTCGCCGCCATCTACCGGCCGCTCGTGGCCGAATGCTTCGACCCCGGTTTCTTGAGAGCCGTCGGCGGGCGCGGACCGATCTATCACGTCCTCTTCCTGCTGCTCGTGGTGCTGAACCTCGTCGCCAGCTTCCAGGCGCTCGGCACGCTGATGGCGGTCGGCCTGATGATGCTGCCGGCGGCCATCGCCCAGCTCTGGTCGCGCAGCTTGGCCGTGATGATGCTGATTGCCACCGCCAGTGCGGCCGCCGCCGGCTATCTCGGCCTGATCGCCTCCTACCATCTCGAGCTCGCCTCCGGCCCGACGATCATCATGACGGCAGCGCTGATCTACGCCTTCTCAATCCTCTTCGCGCCCTCCGGCATCGCCCGGCGCTTCTTTCCCCGCCCGCATCTGAAGGGCTGATTTCAAGGAGACTTCGATGATTTCGCGCAGACTGCTTCTCTCCGCCGCCGCACTTTCCGCGCTGATGGCGCTGTCGGCCGCCCCCGCTTCGGCCGAAACGCTGAAGGTCGTGGCGTCCTTCACCGTGCTTGCCGATGTCGTGAAACAGGTCGGTGGCGACCATGTTCATGTCACAAGCCTCGTCGGGCCGAACGGCGACCCGCATGAATTCGAGCCGTCGCCGGCCGACGCGAAGAATTTGAAGGCGGCCGAAGTGACTTTCGTCAGCGGCGAAGGGCTGGAAGGCTGGATGGACCGGCTGATCACCGCCTCGGGCTACAAGGGCAAGCCGGTGACGGTTTCCGAAGGCATCAGCACCCGCACCATGGAAGAGGACGGCAAGACCATCACCGATCCGCATGTCTGGAACAGCCCTGTCAACGTCAAGGTCTGGGTCGCCAATATCGAAAAGGCGCTGTCATCAGCCGATCCCGCCGACGCTGCCGCCTTCAAGGCCAATGCCGAGAAATATACCCGGAAGCTGGATGAGCTGAACGCCTACGCCCATTCGAAATTCGATACGATCGCCGAGGACCGCCGCAAGGTGCTGACGAGCCACGACGCCTTCGGCTATTTCGGCCGCGAATACAAGGTGAGCTTCCTTGCGCCGCTCGGTCTCTCCACCGAGAGCGAAGCCTCGGCCGCCGATGTCGCCAAGCTGATCGAACAGATCAGGAGCGAGCACGTGAAGGCCTATTTCTTCGAAAATTCCAACGATCCGCGCCTGGTCAAGCAGGTCGCCAAGGCAACGGGCGCGGAACCCGGCGGCGAGCTCTATGTCGAATCGCTCTCCGACGCCAAGGGACCGGCGCCGACCTACGAGAAAATGTTCCGCTACAATGTCGACCAGCTCGCCGCCGCCATGGCGAAGTCGAGCTGAAGATTTGAGGGCGGGTCTATCCGGCCCGCCCTCAAATATTGAGGTCGAAGACCAGGATGCCGGCGAGGCCTCCGTCGGTCGAGGAGACGATGCGCTCGCCGACTGCCACATGTTCCGGATGGATGAGATAGGCATCGCGCGCTTCGGGGCTTTCGAAGGTGACGGCAAAGCCGTCGACGAAGCCGCCGTGCAGTCCCTCGGGAGAAACATTCGGCCCGTATTTGATATCGACGATGCCGGGAATGACATGTTTGAGGGCGGCGATCGCGGCAAACAGCGCCTGCTTGTCGTCGGTCGTCAGCGCGGTCTTCAGCCGCAGAAACACGCAGTGCAGGATCATCAGTGTCCTCCCGATTGTCGTTGCCGGCAGAATAGCGGCGAACGCCGGGAGGGCAATCAGATTTATCGCCGGCCTGATCTGGATGACCGGAGAGCTTATATCTGGTCGCCTGCTACAGGCGCGCGATTGTAGAGCTTGCGGACGAGCTCGCCGGACAAGGCGCGGGCTTCGTCCTTCTGCGCCGGCGTCATCGGCTGGCAGCTGTTTCGGAGATTGGAGCGGTCGAGCACCGTCGCCGCACCCGAATCGGCGATGACGAGGTACCAGCTGCAGGAGGCGACCCTGTCGATGGCGACGGCGCCGTGGCAGCCGGAATACAGGCAGAAGGCCACGGTCTGCTGGGCGACGTGATCGCCCTTCTGCGCCAGCGCCAGCGATCGCTTGAACTCCGCCGTCCATCGCTCGCAATGGGGCTTGTCCGGCACGCAGACCTTGGTGGCGGGATAGAGGTCGGTCGCCTGAACCGGTGAGACGAACAGGGCGCCGACCGAAAGGGCGAGCAGTAATTTGAGCATCGAATTGTCCTTATGCGATAGGAAAGAGGCGCACATCGCCGGTCGTTGGTCAATCACCATTCATGGGTGAGAGGCGCGCCGCGCAGGCGGGAAAACCGGTTAAGCCCGGTTCGCCTGCGTTCAGGCCCTTTTCGTCAGCGGAAACCGGTCGCGCAGCAGCCGCAGCACCGATTCCGACGGGATCGGCGGCCCGAACAGATAGCTCTGTCCATAGCTGCAGCCCATCTTGGCGAGCTCGATCGCATCCTCGTTGGATTCGATGCCTTCGGCCACCACCTTCATCTCCAGCTCGCGCGCCATTGCTATGACCGAGCGGAGCACGGTCGCCTTCTTGTCGCTGCCGTCGCGCACCAGTGCCTTGTCGAGCTTGATCGTGTCGAAGGGGAAGCGGGTGAGATAGGCAAGCGACGAATAGCCGGTGCCGAAATCGTCGAGCGCCAGGCCAATGCCGGCTTCTTTCAGCTTCTGCAGCACCAGGCGGGCCTGTTCCGGATTTTCCATCACCATGGATTCCGTCAGTTCCAGCTTGAGCCGCGAGGGTGCGCAATGGGTCTTGGCGAGAACCGAACGCACGTCGTCATAGAGCTCGTTGTTGAGCAGCTGCACGCTCGACAGATTGATCGACACGAAGATCGGCAATTCGCCGGTCTGGGTCTGCCAGCTCATCAGATCGTTGGTCGCCTGTTCCAGCGCGAACATGCCGAGCGGGCCGATGAGATCGGAGGCCTCGGCGATCGGGATGAATTCAGAGGGCGGGATATTGCCGCGCTTCGGATGCTCCCAGCGCATCAGCGCTTCGAAGCCGGCGATCTCGACATCCTCCAGCCGGGCGATCGGCTGGTAGACCATCGACAATTCCTTGCGTTCGATGGCGCGGCGCAGATCGGTTTCGAGCTGCAGCCGGTCGGTGCCGAAGTCGCGGAAGGCCGGCTGGAACGGTTCGACGCGGTTGCCGCCGGCCCGTTTTGCCCGGTACATGGCAAGCTCGGCGTCGCTGAGCAGGCCGCTGGCGCTCTCCTGCCGGTCCACCCAGGAGGCGAGCCCGATCGAGGCCGTCAGGATGATCTCACGATTGGAGAAGTTGATCGGCACCATGATCGCCTTGCTGACCGCATCGGCAAAATCGGCGACCTTGGCCGGATTGTGCTCGGACACCAGAATGAGGCCGAACTGATCGCCGGCCAGCCGCGCCAGCGTGTCCTGCGGCTTCATCAGCCGGCGCAGGCGCCGGGTCAGCGCGATGAGGATGTTGTCGCCGGCCGCAACGCCGAGCGCATCGTTGACCAGCTTGTAGCGGTCGATGTCGATCACCATCACCGTCGGGCGCAGCGTGTCGCCGCCCGGCGCCAGCGCCAGCACCGCCTGCAGCCGGTCGAGGAAGACCTGCCGGTTCGGCAGGCCGGTGAGATTGTCGTGCAGCGCATCGTGCAGCAGCCGCTCGACGGAATTTTTCTGCTCGGTGACGTCGACGATCGTGCCGACGCAGCGGATGATCTCGCCATTGGAGCCGAGCACCGGCCGGGCGCGGATCAGCAGCCAGTGGAAGTGCCCGTCCTCGGCGCGGATGCGGAACTCGTGATTGAGCCGGCCGCGCCGGTGTTCGAGCAGCACGTCGAGCGTGGCGCGGAAGCGGTCGCGGTCATCGGGATGCAGCCGCGGCAGCCAGTTGCGCGCCGCCCCGTGCATGGCGCCGGGGGAAAGGCCGAGCTTGACCGAGACGTCGGGAATGGTGACGACGCGGTCGCGCGCCACGTCCCAGTCCCACACCATGTCGCCGGAGCCGGTCAGCGCCAGCGATTGCCGCTCGAGATCGGAAAACAGCCCCTGCTGGAAGGCGCCGCCGGCAAAGGCGTGCTGCATGACGGTGAAGCCGATCAGGAGCACGATCAACACCAGGCCGCCGCCGAGTGCCGGCTGGATGATGTCGTTGTCGAGCCGGCCGGTGACGGTCAGCCACGCCCCGAACAGCCAGACGAGCGTCAGCGCCCAGGCCGGCACCAGGAGGATGGCGCGGTCGTAGCGGTTGAAGCCGAGATAGATGATCAAAAGCAGGCCTGTCGCCGCCGTCAGCGCGAAGGACAGCCTGGCGATGCCGGCGGCAATCGACGGATCGTAGATCGCCACGCCGAAGAGCAGGGCAAGACCGAGCACCCAGGCGAGTGTGGCGTAGCCCAGATGCGCATGCCAGCGGTTGAGGTTCAAATAGGTGAAGAGGAAGATGACGAAACTCGAGGCGAGCGCCACTTCCGCGCAGGCCCGCCATATTCGCTGGTCGGCCGAAGCGACGCTGATCAGCTTGCCGAGAAAGCCGAAGTCGACGCAGATATAGCCGAGCACCGCCCAGGCCAGCGCTGCCGTCGCCGGCAGCATCGAGGTGCCCTTGACGACGAAGAGGATGGTGAGAAACACGGCGAGCAGGCCGGCAATGCCGAGCACGATGCCGCGATAGAGCGTGAAGGCGTTGATCGTATCCTTGTAGGCGTTCGGCTCCCAGAGATAGATCTGCGGCAGCTCCGGCGTCGACAGCTCGGCGACGAAGGTGATGACGGCGCCGGGATTCAGCGTGATGCGGAAGACGTCGGCCTCGTCGCTCGGCTGCCGGTCGAGCGCAAAACCTTCGCTCGGCGTGATCGCCATGATGCGCTGCGAGCCGAGATCCGGCCAGAAGAGCTTGGAATTGACCAGGCGGAAATGCGGCGCGACGATGACGCGCTCCAGCTGTTCCTCCGAGACGTTGGCAAGCGCGAACACCGCCCAGTCGCCCTGGTGATTCTCCGAGCTCGCCCGGACCTCGATGCGCCGACGGATGCCGTCGGCACCGGCGGCCGTCGATACCTGGAAGGCCTCACCCTGGTTGGCGTAGATCTCGGTCGTTGCGGTGAGATCGAGTGCGGTATCGTCACGGGAAATCTTCACCGGTTCGGCCGCGTGGGCCACGCCCGCCATCAGGGCGAAGGCCGCCAGGAAAAGGGCTGCGATCACCGCGATCACTCGTCCGGACGGTGACTTGGGCAGCATGCGGTCTCTGGTCATCGGCTGTCGGTTATCCTGCCTTTATCCGTATCGGTGGCGAGCCGTGAAAACATCACATGGTCGTGCCACTGACCGTTGATCTTCAAATATCCGCGCAGATAGCCTTCCCGCTGAAACCCGGCCTTTTCAAGCAGACGTATGCTGCGCGCGTTATCTGGAATACAGGCTGCTTCAATACGGTGCAACTCAAGCCCGGTGAAGATATAAGGAATAACCAGCTGAAGCGCGGCGTACATATGTCCCTGGCCGGCATGGCGTTCGCCCATCCAGTAGCCGATCATGCAGCTTTGTGCCGCACCGCGCCGGATATAGCCGATGGTGATGCCGCCGACGAGGGTGCGGTTTTCCTTGAGGAAAATGAACAGCGGGATCGCCTGGCCGGAGGCATATTCCTGCTTGCCGCGGATGACGCGGGCGCGGTAGGCGCCCTCCGTCAGCTCGTCGCGCCGCCAGGTCGGCTCCCAGGGTTCGAGGAACTTGCGGCTTTCGGACCGCAGCCGGTGCCACTGGTTGAAATCCTGGTAGCGCGGCAGGCGTAAGAGGTACTTGTCGTTTTCCAGCTCGACCGCATCCGGCTGCCGCGACAGGAACCGAAACACCGATTTTGGCATCGATCACTCCCGGCAGACGGATGTCGGCTCAGCGGCCCGCCTGCATCGTCTTCGGCGCGGAGACCGAAAGCGAGGCGGTGATGTCTTCCATCGGTGCGAGCTGTTCGAGCGGCCCGATCGCCGAAAGCGTCGGCACCGTGTCGTAGAACAGCCGGCCGGCGAGATCGGTCAGCCGCTCGATGGTGATGCCTTCCAGCCGTTCCATCATCTCCGGATTGGAGATCGGCCGGCCGTAAAGCATCATCTGCCTTGCGATCTGGCCGGCGCGGGCGGCCGGGCTTTCCTGGCCCATCAGCAGCTGGGCGCGGATCTGGGCGCGGGCGCGCTCGATTTCCTTCTGGTGGATCTCATTGGCGGACTTGTGCAGTTCGTCGATGATCACGGGCACCAGCTCCGGCAGGTTTTCGCCGCCGGTCGCGGCATGAATGCCAAAGATGCCGGTGTCGGAAAAACCCCAGTGGAAGGCATAGACGGAATAACAGAGGCCGCGGAACTCGCGCACTTCCTGGAACAGCCGCGAGGACATGCCGCCGCCGAGGATATTGGCGAGAATCTGCGAGCAGTAGAAATCGCGGGCATGATAGGGCTTGCCTTCGAAGCCGAGCAGGATCTGCGCATCCATCAGATCGCGCGGTTCGCGCACGCTGCCGCCGACATAACGCGCCGCTTCCATGACCGGCGGGGCGGACGGCGCGGTCGGCAGGCTGGCGAAGCGATCTTCGACCATGCGCAGAAATTCTTGATGATCGACGGCGCCGGTCGCCACCACGAACATGCGGTCGGTCGTATAGTTGCGGCCGAGATAGGCGCGGATCTGCTGCGGCGTGAAGGAAACGACGGTCTGCGGCGTGCCAAGGATCGCCCTGCCGAGCGTCTGGTCGCGATAGGCGGCCTCCGAGAACTTGTCGAACACCACGTCGTCGGGCGTGTCGTTGGCGGCGTTGATCTCCTGCAGGATCACCTGCTTCTCGCGCTCCAGCTCCTCCTCCTCGAAGGCCGATTCCGTCAGGATATCGGCGAGGATGTCGACGGCGAGCGGCACGTGGTCCTTCAGCACGCGGGCGTAATAGGAGGTCGTTTCGGTCGAGGTGGCGGCGTTGACCTCGCCGCCGACATCCTCGATCTCCTCGGCGATCTCACGGGCCGAGCGGCGCGCCGTGCCCTTGAAGGCCATGTGTTCGAGCAGGTGGGCGATGCCGTGCTCGTCTGCCGTCTCGTTGCGCGATCCCGATTTGATCCAGACACCGAGCGCAACGCTCTCAAGGTGTGGCATCGTTTCTGTGACTACTGTCAGCCCGGATTTCAGCCGGGTGCACTCAACTGTCATTGGCTATCTTTCTGCGCCTGCCGTCGTCTTGCCGCGGGCGTGTTTGCCGATAAAGGTTTGAACGGCTTTAAGCTCCGGTTCGATGATCTGGAAACGCTCCTCCCTTTGCATCAGACCAGCAAGCCACGTCGGAAGCGCCGGGTCAATACCGGAGGCGGATTTTACGGCGGCCGGGAATTTCGCCGGATGTGCGGTCGAAAGCGTCACCATCGGCGTATTCGGCTTCTCTTTCTTGGCGGCGACGAAGACGCCGATCGCCGAATGCGGATCGAGGAGATAGCCGGTTTCCGCATGGGTCTTGCGGATCGTCTCGGCCACCTGGCTCTCGCTGGCGCGGCCGGCGCGGAAGTCGCGGCGGATCGCCTTCAGCGCCTGCCCGCCGATCTCGAAGCCGCCCGATTGCCTGAGGCTTTCCATCGCCGCGCGCACCTTCGAGGCGTCGCGCCCATAGGCTTCGAACAGCAGCCGCTCGAAATTCGAGGAGATCTGGATGTCCATCGACGGCGAGCTCGTCGCCTTGACCGCCTTCATGTCGTAGCGGCCGGTCTTCAGCGTGCGTGTCAGAATGTCGTTCTCATTGGTGGCGATCACCAGCCGGTCGATCGGCAGGCCCATGCGCTTGGCGCAGTAGCCGGCGAAGATATCGCCGAAATTGCCGGTCGGCACCGTGAACGAGATCTTCCGATCCGGCCCGCCGAGCGCCACCGCAGTGGTGAAATAATAGACGATCTGGGCCATGATGCGCGCCCAGTTGATCGAGTTGACGCCCGACAGGTTGACCTTGTCGCGGAACGCCGCGTCGTTGAACATCGCCTTGACCAGATTCTGGCAGTCGTCGAAATTGCCTTCGACGGCGAGCGCATGCACGTTGGCGGCCGTCGAGGTCGTCATCTGCCGCTGCTGCACCGGCGAAACCTTGCCGTGCGGGAAGAGGATGAAGATGTCGGTGCGCTCGCGGCCGGCAAAGGCGTCGATCGCCGCCCCGCCGGTATCGCCCGAGGTGGCGCCGACGATCGTCGCCCTCTCGCCGCGCTTCTCAAGCGCATAATCCATCAGCCGGGCAAGCAGCTGCATCGCCACGTCCTTGAAGGCGAGCGTCGTGCCGTGGAAGAGCTCCATGACGAAGCTGTTCGGCCCGGTCTGGACGAGCGGCGCGATCGCCGGATGGCGGAAGGTGGCGTAGGCCTCGTCGATCATCGCCCGGAAGGTTGCCTCGGGGATCTCACCATTGGTGAAGGGCGACAGGATGGTGAAGGCGATCTCCTGATAGGTCTTGCCTCGCAGCGCGCGGATCTCCTTCTTCGAAAACTGCGGCCACTCCCGGGGAACATAGAGCCCGCCATCGCGCGCCAGTCCCGTCAGCAGGGCGTCGCAAAAGCCGAGGGCAGGGGCCTCGCCGCGGGTCGAGATATAATCCACGTTGGTCATCCTTGATCTATCGCTGGAAGAAATCCGGTCGGGCCGAGCCGTGGCCTGCACTGCCGGAAACCGGCAAGGGCTGCGCCTGCGGCCACACCATTGCCGTTATCTTGTTGAAGTTGCCCGCATCCGGCGGCGAAAAGTGCATCAAAACGGCGCGTACCCAATCGATTTTTGTTTGCGCCGCTGATATAGACCATCGCAAACCGTCGTGAAAGGCCTCACGGAAAAGACATGGGGCCTCCAAGAAACGCTTGTGCAAAGGGTGGAACATAGTGCTCGGCAAGGTCTCGCGTCTCATCGTCTCAGCTTCCCTTCTTGCCCTGCTCGCAGGTTGCGATACGCTTGGTACCGGTGGCGACAGCAAGCCGGAGGCGGCGCCCGCGCAGCCGAACGGCAATGCCCAGATCATGCCGCTGGCACCAGCCAACCCCTCCTCGAACAATCCTTCGATCGGCACCGCCACGACGGCGCAGGGCGCCGTCGCCCCCGTCGTCCAGGGCGCCTGCCCGCAGATCTTCCTGCGTGACCAGGATTCGATCTTCCGCACCTATGCCAAGGGCAAGAAGGACGATCCGCAGCAGATCGTCTTCCAGGCCTCCTTCGGCGATTACACCCGCCAGTGCATGCTGAACGACACCAATCTGACGATGACGGTTGTTGCCCAGCTGCGGCTCATCACCGGCCCGGCCGGCAATCCCGGCCCGGTGACGCTGCCTGTCCGCGTCACCATCCTCGATGGCGAGACCGTGCTCTATTCCGAGGTCACCAAGTTCCCCACCGAAATCCCGGCGGGCGCCCCGGGCACGCAGGTCATCTTCCGCAAGGAAGGCATCCAGATGCCGGTCGGCGCCGGCGCGCTGGTGCGCGTCAATATCGGCTTCGACACCCAGCCGGCAAAGAGCAAGAAGAGTAGCTAGGCGCCCGCCTACGTCATGCTCGGGCTTGAGCATTCGCACTTCTTCAAGTTCTTGAAGGCATCCGATTGTTCGGCAACTCGCGGCATGGGTCCTCGGGTCAAGCCCGAGGACGACGGAGTGTGGGGAAGCGTGGGCGGCAAGTGCCGTAGGTGTAGCAGTTAATCGGATTGCCGCTTGTCATTTAAGCGGCCCCACGCAATACCGTTTGCGCATTCTTTCAAAATACTCTGACGTCCCGCCTCTTGCCGGTCACTCTCCCCACCCTCCGTCATACTCGGGCTTGACCCGAGTATCCACGCCGCAAGCACTCCGCTTCAATTTGTTCGGCCGGTGGTCGCTTGCCAGTTCGATAGGAAAGAAGTGCCCGCCCGCATGGGTCCTCGGGTCAAGCCCGAGGACGACGGAGCGTAGGGGAGTGTAGGCGGCAAATAGCGAAGGAAGTGGGCAGAGATTGCCCTTAAAGCACGCCTTCCCAGGCGGCGAGCGCGGCAACCACACCCGGTAGGTCGTTCATGCGGGAGATCACTGTCTCGGCGCCGGCATCGGTCAGTTTGTCGGCGTGGGCGGGGTAGCTGTGCGAGGCGCCGGTAAAGCCGATGACGCGCATGCCGGCGGCGCGCGCCGCATGCACGCCGTGCACGGAATCCTCGACGACGACAGTTTTGTCGGGCGAGACACCCATGCGGCTTGCGCCGTGCAGGAAGATATCCGGCTTCGGCTTGACGCGATCGGGGCCGAGATCCTTGGCGGAGAAGATGTTGGGCGCAAACAGCGGCTTCAGGCCCACCTTGCCCAGCATCATGTCGAGCCGCTTCGTGCTCGAATTCGAGCAGATGCAGCGCTTCATCGGCAGTCTGGAGACGGCGAATTCGACGCCCGGTATGGCCTTGACGTCGTTCGCCAGCCTGACGTCGAGCAGCTGCTCCGACTTATCGAGCAGCGAAGCCGAAAGCGGGATGCTCGCCTCGCGCTCGATCTGCAGCAGGATATTGTGCCATGTCATGCCGGCGAAGCGCTCGCCCATTTCGTCGGCGCCGATCGGATATCCGGCTTCCGTCAACAGCGCGGATTCCACTTCCGCGGCGATGATTTCGGAATCGACGAGAACGCCGTCGCAATCGAAGATGATGAGATCGAAGCCGTCCATATGTTCACGCCTTGCTGGAAATCTGGGTCTTATCAGGGGATGCTGCGGCTTTACACGATGGCCGCCCAAAGCTCAACCTGATCCCAAGCATGGCTGCGATGCGGCAGGCGACCGGCTCGGTGACCCACTGTCACCGGATGCTCATCAAGCCGGCATTCAGGCCGCTCCAGGCTGCCCCGCCACTTCGTAACGAGCCCGGCTCAGGCTGACCAGACCGGCGATGGCAGTGCAGCCGGCTGCAATGGCGACCGCAAAGTCGAGCGCGGCCGACAAGGGCAGCGTTGCGAAAATGATCGACATCGCGACCCCGCCGAGGGTTTGGCCGAGCAGCCGCGCGGTCCCTTGCATGGCGCCTGCGGCACCACTTCTGGCTTTCGGTGCCGAAAGCAGCAGAATTCGGTTGTTGGGAGTCTGGAACAGTCCGAAACCGAGGCCGGCGACCACCGTGCCGACGAGAAATCCGATACCTCGCAGGTCGGGCGGGGTGAGGCCAGCCACCAGAAGGCCAAGCGCCATGAGCGCCCCGCCGATTGCACAAAGCCATGAGGTCTTGACCCGGTTTGCCAGACGTCCCGAGATCGGCGCGATGATCGCGGTCGCGGCAGGCCAGGGCATCATGTAGAGACCAGCCAGAACCGGCGTCATGTGTAGCCTGTGTTGGAGGTAGAAGGGCAGGGCGATGTAGCTCAGCATCTGTCCGCAGAAGCACGATACCGAGGCGATCACCGCCATGCGGAATGCCGGCGCCGCCAACAGGTCCTTGGGAAACAGAGGCGCGTCACTGTTTCGTTCCAGACGCAGCAGGCCGAAAAGGCAGGCGAGCGAGGCGGCGATGAGGGCGGCACCGCTGACCGGCGCGGTCGCTATCCGGTCGGCGCCTGAGAAGAACAGGATGAACATCAGCGTATTGGCCAGCAACGCCTTCGCCTTCAGCTTCCGTTTTGCGCCCTCAACGTGGCCGAGCAGGCCGCCGCCGAGGAGAACGATGACGCCGAGCGGTATATTGACCGCAAACAGCCAAGGCCAGGTCGTGACGGAAAGAATGGCGCCGGCAATGCCGGGGCCGGCAGCGGAAGAAATTGCGATGACCATGGCATTGATGCCGATGATCGGACCCAGCATGCGTTGCGGCAAGGCCTGCCGCAGGTTCATCATCGCCAGCGCCATGATCGCCCCCGCGCCGAGGCCCTGCGCGAAACGAGCAAGGATCAGCAAGGGCAGGTCACCCGCCAAGGCGCAGGCTGCGGAAGCTGCGGTGAACAGCGCAACGCCGATCAGGAAGACCCGCCGGGCGCCGTAGATCTCCCCAAGCGCCCCACAGGGAAGAATGGCGACGAGCACGGCCAGCTGATAGGCCGAGACGACCCATACAGTGTTATCCGCTTCCGCCTGCAGCGAGAGCGCAATCGATGGCAAGGCGACATTGGCGATCGCTCCATCCAATACGACGAGAACAACGGCCAGAAGCAGTAGGGCGACCGCCAGATAGCGTCGGGGCGATGCCAGACCGTCTTGAGAAGCCAGTGCGGTGTAGCTGACAGACATGGGAAATCCTCGGTGTGCCTGGGATAGGGACTAGTTAGACCCCGAGGACGCATTGCGCCAGACGCAACGGAAGCAATGGTCAGTTGCGCGCGGCGCCACGTATGATAGGATCGCGCCATGTCTGATCTCGATCTGAACCTTCTCGTCGCGCTGGACGCTTTGCTGGCCGAACGGAGCGTATCGGCTGCCGCACGCCGGCTTGGCCTCAGCACATCCGCCATGAGCCGGACACTGTCACGCTTGAGGACTGCGCTCGGTGATCCGATCCTGGTGCCGGCCGGCCGCGGCATGGTGGCGACACCCCATGCCCTGGCCATTGCCGAAGACGTGCATCTGTTGAAAGACGCTGTGAAAGCGGTGCTGAGCCCACCGTCGACCGTCGACATTCGGGAGGTGCGGCGCCACTTCACGATCCGCGCCAATGAAGCTTTCGTGCTTCTCTACGCCGCGGACCTGAGCGCCGCAGTGACGAACGCTGCACCGGGAATAAGGCTTCGTTTTGCGCCGAGATCCGACAAGGACGTTCAGGCTTTGCGGGAGGCGGCGATAGATCTGGACATCGGTGTGCTCCCGCGCGACAGCGGCGAGCTGCGTTGCCAGAGCCTCTTCGAGGACCGGTTTGTCGGCGTCGCAAGGGTGGGGCATCCGATTTTCGACGCAGATCGGATAACGGCCGAGCGCTATGCCGCCTGCGGCCACGTACTCTTCTCGACGCAGGCGGACTACGCCGGTCCGGTCGACAGAGCGCTCGCCGAACTGGGCTTGGCTCGGGATGCCAGACTGATCGTGCCAAGTTTCCCGGCGGTGATCGCCGTTGCAGCCTCATCCGATCTGATCGGTTCGGTTCCGAAGTCTTATTGCAGATCCGCCGCGACGAGAGAGATCAGAACTTTCGACCTGCCGGTCGCCGTGCCCGGTTTCAACATCGTCCAGGCATGGCACCCGCGCATGGACGCAGACCCCGCTCATCGCTGGCTGAGGGCGCTTATTTTCGAGACGTTCCACTCGATGAACTGAACGCGGGCAGGCTAAGATGGTCCAACTCTTCACAGAGACGCAGATGTCAGCAAGCGCTTCGAGGCCGGCCCACCTGATCCCCGAAGGCTGATTGCGCCGAGGCCATGGCTGTTCGAGGCGACATCATCTAGTCAAACGGCATCAAGCGAGCCCTGGCCGAATTGGCGCGGTTGCAGGTCTGCAACGACCTAGGTTTCGCCCGGAAACAGCTTCAGGAACTGCCGGTCGCCTTCCGGCGAGAAGAGGATCGAGCGGCTTTCGGCCGTGCGCCGCGCCCAGCCCTTGTCGAGAAAGCTCGACAGCAGCGCCTTGCCGAGGCTGCCGGCAAGATGAGCCCGCCTTTCACTCCAGTCGAGGCAGGAGCGGCAGAGAGGGCGGCGCGATGATCGGAGGTCGCCGACGTCGATGCCGATGCGCTTGAGATCGCTTTCGCCTTTTTCCGTCAGCGCCAGCCCGTCGCCGACCGCGTCGATCGCGCCTGAGGCAATCAGGCTGTCGAGCATGCGTACGCCGTAATCGCCGGCCAGATGATCGTAGCAGATGCGCGCCTTGCGCAGCGCCGGCTCCTTCGGCCCCGGCCGGTGGCGCAGATGCCCGCGCCCGGCGGCAAAGCCCATCATGCTTTCGATCAGCCGGGCGACGGCCTCGTCGGCCAGCGTGAAATAGCGGTGGCGCCCCTGCTTGCGCTGGGCAAGCAAGCCGCCGGCTTCGAGCTTGGCAAGATGCGTGCTCGCCGTCTGCACGGTGATGCCGCCGATCCCGGCAAGCTCGGTCGCCGTCAGCGCCCGGCCGCCGGTCAGCGCCGCCAGCATGTTGGCGCGGGCGGGATCGCCGATCAGCGCACCGATCTGCGCAATGTCAGGGCCTTCCTTCATACTTCGATCGTAACCGAAGCATCGCCGTCGGGCAATGTGCGAAAAGGGTGGCGAGCACAAGGAGAAACCCATGATCACCTGCTTCATCCGCTATCAGATCGACCCCTTCAAGAAGGAGGCCTTTGCCGAATATGCCCGCAACTGGGGCCAGGCAATCCCTCGGAACGGCGCCGACCTGATCGGCTATTTCGGCCCGCACGAGGGCTCGGCGACGACGGCCTACGGCGTCTACAACATCGAAAGCCTCGCCGCCTACGAAGCCTATCGCGCCAGGCTGGCCGCCGATCCGCTCGGCCGCGACAATTACGAATTCGCCAGACGCGAAGGCTTCATCCGCAAGGAGGACCGCATCTTCCTGAAAAACGTCTCCGCTCCACACGCAACGCTGGTGCTGCCATGATCGCCGTCATCTTCGAAGTCGTGCCCTATATGGGCGAACGCCATAAATATCTCGACCTCGCCGGCGAGCTGCGATCCGAGCTCGAAAAGATCGACGGCTTCATCTCGATCGAGCGTTTCGAGAGCCTGACGAACCGCGGCAAGCTGCTGTCGCTTTCCTTCTTCCGCGACGAGGAGGCGGTCCGAAACTGGCGCAATGTCGAAGCCCATCGCGCCGCCCAGCAAGCCGGCCGCGGCGGCATCTTCGCCGACTATCGCCTGCGCATCGCCAGTGTCGTGCGCGATTACGGCATGTTCGAACGCGACGAGGCGCCGGCCGATAGCCGCAAGGTGCATGATGCGGCGTGATGGTGTTTCTCCCTGGTTGGGGCACGCGCAGGAGCTCCACATTAAGCGATATTCCGGCCTGATCGGCGAGGGCGCCCCTCATCCGGCTGCCGCCACCTTCTCCCCGCGGGCGGGGCGAAGGGGATATGCCGCATCCTCTCGGTCCCTCTCCAGCGTGTCGCAGGGCACGTCCCCTCTACCCGTTTACGGGGAGAGGGTTAGGGTGAGGGGCAATCATTAGTATGAACCGGACAGCCCCATCCCCGCCGGCTCGCCTCGCCGCCGCCGAATAAATTCCCGAAATCGGCCACCCCTTCAGGCTTTGGTAACTAAGTTGCGTAACCATAACGGAGAGTTAAGCGTAAAGCGTATGAGTGAGTATCAGAATGGCATCAGTTTTTCCGCTTGCCGACCTCAAGGCCTCCGTCAAGTCGGATTCCCGGCCGGATTCTTGGGTTGACACGATCATCAAGGGCGATTGCGTCAGCGCCCTTGAAGCCTTGCCCACCCACTCCGTCGACGTGATCTTCGCCGACCCGCCATATAACCTCCAGCTCGGTGGAACGCTGCACCGTCCCGATCAGTCTCTGGTCGATGCTGTCGATGATGAATGGGACCAGTTCGCTTCCTTCGAGGCCTATGACGCCTTCACCCGCGCCTGGCTGCTGGCCTGCCGGCGCGTCTTGAAGCCGACGGGCTCGATCTGGGTGATCGGCTCCTATCACAATATCTTCCGCGTCGGCGCGACGCTGCAGGATCTGAACTTCTGGATCTTGAACGACATCATCTGGCGCAAGACCAATCCGATGCCGAATTTCAAGGGCCGCCGTTTCCAGAACGCCCATGAGACGATGATCTGGGCGAGCCCCAATGCCAAGGCCAAGGGCTATACCTTCAATTACGATGCGATGAAGGCTGCCAATGACGATGTGCAGATGCGCTCCGACTGGCTCTTCCCGATCTGCAACGGCAATGAGCGGCTGAAGGGCGAGGACGGCAAGAAGGTGCATCCGACCCAGAAGCCTGAAGCGCTGCTCGCCCGCGTCATCATGGCCTCGACCAAGCCTGGCGATATCGTGCTCGATCCCTTCTTCGGCTCGGGAACGACCGGCGCCGTCGCCAAGCGTCTCGGCCGTCACTTCGTCGGCATCGAGCGCGAGCAGGATTATATCGATGCGGCCTCCGCCCGCATCGCCGCCGTCGAGCCGCTCGGCAAGGCGGAACTGACCGTCATGACCGGCAAGAAGGCCGAGGTTCGCGTCGCCTTCAACGTGCTTGTCGAAAGCGGCCTGATCAAGCCCGGCCAGGTGCTGACCGACGCCAAACGCCGCTATAGCGCGATCGTGCGCGCCGACGGCACCGTCGCATCAGGCGGCGAGGCCGGCTCCATTCATCGTCTCGGCGCCAAGGTGCAGGGTCTCGATGCATGCAACGGATGGACCTTCTGGCATTTCGAAGACGGGCAGTCCCTGCGCCCGATCGACGATCTCAGGTCCGTCATCCGCAGTGATCTGGCAAAGGTGGAGTGAGCAGCACCTTCGCGGGATCGAAATACCTTCTTCCGGTTTCCTCCAGTTGCGGAAGAAGGCCAAGGCGCCCGGGGCTCGAACCCCGGGCGTCTTCTATTTTAGAAGTCTTTGTAGTCGGTGACGTCAACGCGGATGATGCGGCCTTCGGCATTGAAGGTGATCGTCTCCTCGCCCTCGCGGATCAGCGGCTTGCCCGTCTTGCTGTGGGTGGCGCGGAGCGACCAGACGGCCCGGCCGGACAGCGGCGTCAGGGTTTCGACAAGCGAATTTTCCGCCGTCTGATCGGGATAATCGTCGAAATAGCGCCGGAAGGCGGCCATGATCTCGTGCCGCCCGGCAAGGCTGCCGACGCCGTTCGAGACATAGGTCGCGTCCTCGGCGAAATAGCCCTCGATAACAGGGAAATCGAGGGCGTTGATCGCGGCGTGGAAGCGTTCGATTTCCTCGGCCGGGTCGAAAGCCATGGCTCTCAGACCTTCAATCCGTAGGCGGCAAGATCGCTGCGCAGCTTTTCCGCGCCCGAAAACAGCACGGCGTTCCAGCCGAAGGCCTTGGCGCCTTCGACATTGGCCGGCGCGTCGTCGATGAAGATCGTCGCCTTGGGATCGAGGCCGAAGCTCTTCGTATGCGTCTCGTAGATCGCAATATCCGGCTTGATCAGGCCGATATCGCCGGAAACGGTGACGCCGCGCGGTTTGGTCAGGAAGGGGAAGCGCTGCTGCGCCTCGCGAAAAGTGTCGGAGGCGAAGTTGGTCAGCATCGTCACGTCGCGGCCTTCGGCGATCAGCCCTTCCAGGATGGCGACGCTGTCCTCATAGGCGTGCGGCACCATCTCGTGCCAGTATTTGCGGAAGGCACGGATATGCTCTTCGCGGGCCGGATGCACGGCAATCAGCAGCGCTTCGGCTTCCGCCCATGTGCGGCCGCGGTCCTGCTCGACGTTCCAGTCATGCGTGCAGATATTGGCGAAAAACCAGTTGCGCTCGGTCTCATCGGGAATGAGGCGGGCGAAGGGAAGATGCGGATCGTAATGAATAAGGACTTTGCCGATATCGAAAACGATATGTTTTATTTCAGGGGTCATGTTTATGCCTTGGATGTTTTGAACGCGAGAGGAATAGCCGCTGCGATCGCTTTTTTCATGACGGTCGGCAAGGCCTGCGCCTCAAGATTTGTAACCGGCTCCCACCATTCGTCATTCACGCCACCATTCGGCTGCGGCTTTGCGGCGATTGCGGTGCGCCAGATCGACAGCCGCAGCTCGAAATGGGTGAAGACATGGATGACGGTGCCGCAGGCCTGCCAGGCCGCGTCGAAGGGCGCGGCTGCGGCTGAGGTTTCGCCGTCGACGCGCGCCGTCCAGGCCGTCGTCGGCACCTCGGTCATGCCGCCGAGCAGGCCGCTTTCGGCCCGCCGCCTGAGCAGGATTTCGCCATCGGCGGTGACCGCGACGAAGGCGGCGCCCTGGCGAACCGGCTTTTCCTTCTTCGCCGCCTTGACGGGAAAGAGCTCGGGATCGGAAAGCTTCAGCGCCTGACACGATCCCCGGAACGGACAGAGCGAACAGGCCGGCCGCTTCGGCGTGCAGATCGTCGCGCCGAGATCCATCATCGCCTGGGCGAAGTCGCCGGGGCGGGACACCGGTGTCATCAGCGCCACCTTGTCCTTCATCACGGGCTTGGCGGCCGGAAGCGGCGCCTCGATCGCATAGAGCCTGGAGATCACCCGCTCGACATTGCCGTCCATGACGGCCGCCTGCCGGTTGAAGGCGATGGCGGCGACGGCGGCTGCCGTATAATCGCCGATGCCGGGCAGCGATTTGAGGCCGGCTTCGGTATCGGGAAAGACGCCGCCATGCTCTTTCGCCACCGCTTCGGCGCATTTCTTCAGGTTGCGGGCCCGCGCGTAGTAGCCGAGCCCCGCCCAGGCGGCCATGACCGAGTCGCTTTCGGCCGCGGCGAGATCGGTGACGTCAGGCCAGCGCGTGAGAAACCGCTCGAAATAGGGTTTGACCGCCTGCACCGTCGTCTGCTGCAGCATCACCTCCGACAGCCAGACGCGATAGGGATCGGGTTTGACGCCGCGCGCCGCCATGCCGGGCGACACCCGCCAGGGCAGGTCGCGGTGATGGCGGTCGTACCAGTCGAGCAGGGGCTTTGCGGTGGGCGTGTCGGGTGTCGTGATCGTCATGATTTGCCGGGATCAGGGGAAGTGCCTATACTTGGCGAAGCAATGGCGCGTGATCAAGGCGGCCGCGCCGATTGGCAGCCGTGCCCAAGGGTTTCGATGAGTTATCCACGCAAAGATGTAAAGCAGATTTCCGAGCTGGCGAACGGGCTGATCGATCCCGTCCTGGCGCGCCGGGCCGGCATCAACACGGCGCTGCTCGGCTCGTGGAGCGAAATCGCCGGCGAGGATTTCGCCGATTGCACCCGCCCGGAAAAGATCGCCTGGGCCCGCGGCGGCGGCGATGACGGCGGCTTCCGCCCCGGCGTGCTGACGATCGCCTGCGAAGGCGCGCGCGCGCTTTTCCTCACCCATGCCCAGGGCGAACTCATCCAGCGCATCAACAGCTTCTTCGGCTTTGCCGCCGTCCACCAGATCCGCATCGTCCAGAAGCCGGTCTCCCAAGCCGTGCGCCGCTCCCGCACTCCACAGCCGCTGAAGGGCGAAGCCGCCCGCAAGCTCGAAGGCATGATGGAAGGCATCGAGGGCGACAAGCTGCGCCAGGCCATCCAGCGGTTGGGGACCGCGGTGATGGGCAAGCGGGGGAGTGGGCGGTGATGAGCAAGATGCCAGAGTTGACCCGTAATGCCAAGACTGGGCATGGCCGGCAAGTGGACGCGAGCGATGAAATCATGCGTCGAAAAATCCGCGAGGCGATAGATGATCCGAGTGCCGATATTGATGCCGATGCGGTTTTTGAGCGGCTGGAAAGCCGGCATGCCGAACGGATGAACACTGAGTCCTGTTCGCGCTAGTGACTGCCCCTCACCCTAGCCCTCTCCCCGTAAACGGGGCGAGGGGACGTGCCATGCGAGACGTTGGCGAGGGACCGAGAGGTTGCGGCATATCCCCTTCTCCCCGCGAGCGGGGAGAAGGTGGCGGCAGCCGGATGAGGGGCGGGCGACGATCTCCCAGAGCGCGAATCTCATGACATCGGACCCTGCTCGTGTGGTCACATTTTGGTTTTCGAGGCGGCCGCAGTACCTTCGGCCTTCCAGCGAAACTGAGAATCGCGCATTTCGGACGCCAGGTCGGGCTCTCGGTCCCATCGCGGTCACAATTCTTTGAAGGAAGTTGGTGAACCGTGGCTTGTGAGCGGCCGTCAGCCGTTATATCGCACAGTCACGCCGTCACTCTCATACCTATGGGGAACCCATGCAGATGTCCGAAATGCAACTGACGAAACGCCGCCTCCTGGGTGGCATCGCCATCGCCGCAGCTGCCGCAGCGCTTGTCGCCTGCAACGACAGCAAGGACGCTGCCGATGCTTCGTCCTCCGGCAAGACCATGGCCGATGGCGCCAATGTCGATACCATGCAGACGGCGGCGACGTCGGCGACCGGCATGCCGGAGTCAGACGGCGATGTCGACATGGCCGAGGTGCTGAAACCCGGCGCGCTGCCGGAGATGGCGCTGGGCAAGGCCGATGCTCCTGTCAAGATCGTCGAATACATGTCGATGACCTGCCCGCATTGCGCCCATTTCCACAACACCACCTTCGACACGATCAAGCAGAAATACATCGATACCGGCAAGGTGCAGTTCATCATCCGCGAATTCCCCTTCGATCCGCGCGCTGCCGCCGCCTTCATGCTTGCCCGCTGCAGCGCCGCCAATCCGGGGCAGATGAGCACGCCGGAGCAGTATTTCCCAATGGTTTCGATGCTCTTCAAGCAGCAGCAGGTCTGGGCCGCCGCCGATGATGGCCGCGCCGCGCTGCTGCAGATGTCGAAGCTGGCCGGATTTACTGAGGATAGCTTCACGAAATGCTTGACGAACCAGAAGCTTCTGGATGAAGTGAACGCCACGCGGGAAAGGGGATCCAAGGATTTCGGCGTCGACGCAACGCCAACCTTCCTCATCAATGGCAAGCGCTATTCTGGAGACATGCCGGTTGACACCATGTCGAAGCTCATCGACAGCCTCATCTGAACCGGACCGTTTCGAAACGACGGGCGACGGCGAAAGCCGTGCGCCCGTTTTTCGTTTTCAGCGCAGTTTGCTGGTGTGGCCCCCTCATCCGCCTGCCGGCACCGACCGGGGGCGAGCCACGGGTCTCGACCCGTCCTTCGGACCCCCGCTGGGGAGAAGGGGATGTGCCGCGACGTCTCGATTCCCTCTTCTCCTCAGCGGGGGTCCGAAGGACGGGTTGAGACCAGTGGCTCAACCCCGGTCGGTGCCCGTAGGGCGGATGAGGGGGCTTCCTGCCGTGGATATTTCTGCATGAAGTTCAACAAGCTGCGCTTGGTCGGCTTCAAATCCTTCGTCGAGCCGACGGAATTCATCATCGAGCGGGGGCTGACCGGCGTCGTCGGCCCGAACGGCTGCGGCAAGTCCAATCTCGTTGAAGCGCTGCGCTGGGTGATGGGCGAGAATTCCTACAAGAACATGCGCGCCTCCGGCATGGACGACGTGATCTTTTCCGGTTCCGGCAACCGCCCGGCCCGCAACACCGCCGAAGTCGCGCTCTATCTCGACAATGGCGAGCGCACCGCGCCCGCCGCCTTCAATGATGCCGACGAGATCCAGGTCACCCGCCGCATCGAGCGCGAACAGGGCTCGCTCTATCGCATCAACGGCAAGGAAAGCCGCGCCAAGGACGTGCAGCTGCTGTTTGCCGACGCCTCCACCGGCGCCCGCTCGCCCTCGATGGTCGGGCAGGGCCGCATCGGCGAGCTGATCCAGGCGAAGCCGCAGGCCCGCCGCCAGTTGCTCGAAGAGGCGGCCGGCATTTCAGGCCTGCATTCGCGTCGCCATGAGGCCGAACTGCGCCTGCGCGCCGCCGAAACCAATCTCGAACGTCTCGACGACGTCACCTCGCAGCTCGAAAGCCAGATCGAGAGCCTGAAGCGGCAGGCCCGCCAGGCGAACCGCTTCAAGACGCTGTCGGCCGATATCCGCGGCCGCGAGGCGATGCTGCTGCATATCCGCTGGGTGCAGGCCAAGGAGGCGGAAGCCGAGGCCGACAGCGCGCTGAACCAGGCGACATCAGTCGTCGCCGAAAAGGCGCAGATGCAGATGGAGGCGGCAAAAAGCCAGGGCATCGCCAGCCTGAAGCTGCCGGAACTGCGCGAGGGCGAGGCGCGCGCCGCCGCCGCGCTGCAGCGCCTGCAGATCGCCCGCAGCCAGCTCGAAGAGGATGCCGGCCGCATCCTGCGCCGCCGCGACGAGCTGACCCGCCGTCTCGCCCAGCTGGCGGAAGACATCCGCCGCGAGGAGCGGTTGGTCGCCGACAATGCCGTCATCCTCGCCAAGCTCGACGCCGAAGAGGCCGAAATAGCGGAAATCCTCGCCGATTCCGGCCGTTATGCCGAGGAAACCCGCGAGGCTTTCGAGGGCGCGGCGGCAAAGCTTGCCGACAGCGAGCGCATCTTCACCCAGCTGACCGCCGAGCGCGCCGAGGCTGCTGCCGGCCGCAACCAGCTGGAGCGCGCCATCCGCGATCTCGCCGACCGCCGCATGCGCCTCGAACGGCAGATGAACGAGGCGAATCAGGAACTTGCGGCCATCGGTGAAAAGATCGCCGGCCTGCCCGATCCCGACGAGAAGCGCGCCATCGTCGAGGCCGGCGAAATTGCGCTGGCCGACGCCGAAGCCGCCGTCCAGGGCATCGAGCAGGCGCTGGCCGCCGCCCGCCAGACCGAAGCGCTGTCTCGTGCACCGGTCGAGCAGGCTCGCTCTGGCCTCAATGCCATCGAAACCGAGGCCCGCACCATTTCTCGCATGCTCGCCGCCGGTGCGGCCGCCGGCAAGTTTCCGCCCGTCGCCGACGAGCTGAAGGTCGATCGCGGCTTCGAAACCGCACTGGGGGCTGCGCTCGGCGACGATCTGGAATCGCCGCTCGATGCCGAGGCGCCGGCCCATTGGTCGGAGAATGGCGATGGCGCCGGCGATCCCGCGCTTCCCGCAGGCGCCACACCGCTGTTGACCCATGTCCGGGCGCCGGCCGCGCTCACCCGCCGCCTGCGTCAGATCGGCCTGGTCGATGAGGCCGAAGCGCAAGCGCTGATGGCGGCGCTGAAGCCCGGCCAGCGGCTGGTGACGAGAGAGGGCGCCGTCTATCGCTGGGACGGCCATGTCGCCGGCGCCGATGCCCCGAGCGCTGCCGCCTTGCGCCTTGCCCAGAAAAACCGCCTGGCCGAGCTCGAAGGCGAGGCGGCGATCGCCCGTGACGTGCTTGCCGAAGCCGAGGAACGGCAGACGGCGGCTGCCGAGGCGATCCGGGTGGAAGAACGCAAGCTTGCCGAAGCCCGCGACATGAGCCGGCTTTCGGCGCGTCATCTCGCCGAAGCGCGCGATGCGCTGGCCGCGGCCGAGCGGGCCTCCGGCGATCTGATCCGCCGCCGCGATGTCGTCAGCGAGGCCGTCAGCCAACTCGGCGCGCAGCTGGAGGAGATCGGCGTCCAGGAGGAAAATGCCCGCATCGAGCTGGAGGACGCGCCCGATCTCACCGCGATCGACGAGCGGCTGCGCTTCCAGCAGGCGGAGGTGGCGACCGATCGTGGCGCGCTCGCCGAGGCCCGTGCCCGCCATGAAAGCCTCGCAAGGGAAAACGAGGCCCGCCAGCGCCGCATCATGGCGATCGGCCAGGAGCGCGAGACCTGGCGCCAGCGGGCGGCAAGCGGCGAAGATCATGTCGCCACGCTGCGCGAGCGCGAGGAAGAGGCACGCGAAGAGGCGGCCGAACTGGAAATGGCGCCGGATGAATTCGACGACAAGCGCCGGGCCCTGCTCTCCGAATTGCAGAAGGCCGAGGAGGCGCGGCGTAATGCCGGCGATCTCCTGGCCGAGGCCGAACGCATCCAGCGCGAGGCCGACCACAAGGCGGCAACGGCGCTCTCCGAGCTTGCCGAATGCCGCGAACGCCGCGGCCGCGCCGAAGAGCGCCTGGTCTCGGCCCGCGAGAAGCGGCAGGAAAGCGAAAGCCGCATCCGCGAAGTGCTGAACGTACTGCCGCACGAGGCGCTGCGGCTCGCCGGTCTGCAGCCGATGCAGGCGCTGCCCGATCCGCGCGAGGTCGAGCGCGAGCTGGAGCGGCTGAAGATGGAGCGCGAGCGGCTCGGCGCCGTCAACCTGCGCGCCGATGAGGAACAGAAGGAGCTGAGCGAAAAGCTCGAAGCGCTGATCAAGGAGCGCGACGACGTCATCGATGCGATCCGCAAGCTGCGCGGCGCCATCCAGAGCTTGAACCGCGAAGGCCGCGAACGGCTGATCGCCGCCTTCGACGTCGTCAACGCCCAGTTCCAGCGGCTGTTCACCCATCTGTTCGGCGGCGGCACCGCCGAACTTCAGCTGATCGAATCCGATGATCCCTTGGAGGCCGGCCTCGAAATCCTGGCCCGGCCGCCCGGCAAGAAGCCGCAGACCATGACGCTGCTCTCCGGCGGCGAGCAGGCGCTGACGGCAATGGCGCTGATCTTTGCCGTCTTCCTCACCAATCCGGCGCCGATCTGCGTGCTCGACGAGGTGGACGCGCCGCTCGACGACCACAATGTCGAGCGCTACTGCAACCTGATGGACGAAATGGCGGCCTCCACCGAAACCCGCTTCGTCATCATCACCCACAACCCGATCACCATGGCCCGCATGAACCGCCTCTTCGGCGTCACCATGGCCGAACAGGGCGTCTCCACCCTCGTCTCCGTCGACCTGCAGACGGCCGAACGCCTGCGCGAGTTTGCGTGAGGTTTGCGTGGCGGCTGTGGATCAGAGGCTCAAGGCTTGGGATGACGGAGATTGAGGGGACGGAGCTGCAAGAGGCGCGGACCGGTCGGACGCGTCGCGGCATTGGTCTCCGGCCCTCCTGCGGGTTGACCGGTGGCTCTTTGCTTCCGCGCCGGAGCGCGATCTACAGCTGATATCGGCCGCGCTCTTCCAGAAGGGCTTCGATCCGGCGGCGCCGGGCCACGGCGATGGCGACCAAGGGTGTGACAAGCATCGCGAGCCCCAAGCTTCCGATCGAAAGCGCCAGCAGCCACCTTCCCAACCGCCGCACCAACGACGGAAAATCGGCATTGAGCCAATCCATCGCATTCGCAGTGTAACCATTGGCCGAGACCCAATCCCGCATCAGCGCCAAGCGCTCGCCATGAACTCCGGCATACAAAACCTTCATCTCGCTGACCTGGTTGAGGAATTTCGCGGTATCGACGACATTGCCCTCGAGATAGGCGATCTGCGCAAGCGTATAGGCCGCGAGTGAAGCATCGATCTCCATCGGCGGAACGGGGGAAGGGGACTTGCTTTCCGCCGCGATCGACCCACGAAGATTGACGTCCAGACCTCCGACACTGTCGGTGACGGGCTGTGGGAGGGCTATGAGCCCGCCGTTGGGCCGGCCGGCAGCAAGATCCAGTTTCGAACGCAGGCCCTGCGAGAATTGCTGGGGCAGGGCTTCACGAAGCGAGTGCTGGGCAAATCGAAAATCATCGATTGTGAAGAATGCGACGAAAGCCATGGTGGTCAGCGCGCCGAGATATCGCAATCGGCGCGTGGCAAGAACAATCGCGGCAAGGCATATCGGATATTTGAGCCAGTTCAGCAATATGGGCCCGGCTGTCCAGTCGTCAGCGCCGGCCCTGACAGTAACGCCGTTCTGCTGCGCATAATCGGCAGTGCTTCCGGCAAGTGCCACAAAATGGAAGGCGGTGTTATCAGCCGCCTCAGGCAGCCAGATCCAATAGGCCCCGAAAGCTGACAGCCCTGCAAACGCCAGAAGCCCAAGGATGAGCAGAAAGTAGCCGCGGGCGCGGGAGGCGATTGCGTCGATCGCGTGCTCGCCATTGGCGATCGAAGACGGTTTGGGCAGTTTATTTGCGCTGCGGCTGCCGAACACGCCTGCCGCGCGCTTGACCGCGCCTTGCAGGTTGGCACGGCGTTGTTGCAGCTCGCGCTCGATCGACAAAACCCTTCGGCTCCGGCGCGCAACCCACCAGCCGAGCCCATTCGTCAGCGGGGCGGCGATCGCAAAGATCAGCGCGGCCGAAAGCAGCAGATATGCCTTTTGCGATTGAGCGGCATTGTCGGCCAGGAATTTTTCGCGTGCCTGCGGCCCAAATCCGCCGGAGGCGAGCGCAAAGTTCCGTATCGCCTGAAAACGGGTCTGATCGAAATTGTTCAGAAGGAAGCCGCTTGTTTCCAGCTTGTCGAGTGCGGCCGCGGCAGCAGCGCTATTGCCACGAAAGGCCGCCGCCTGTGCCAGGAAATACGGCACGATCTTCTCGTTTCCGTCATTTCCATCCGGTTGCGCCCGGTGATCCCGGTTCGCATCAGCGGCAGCCTGGTAGACGTTTGCAGGCAAATCGGACGGGCGGATCACCCTGTATTTTTCATAGGTCGGCCGGGCACTGAAATGCCGGGGAAGATCGTACATCAGTCCGCCGACAATAGGGGTACCCGGAATGCCGACGGCAATAATGGCAATGATCGCGGGGCGGGAAAGCGGAGCGTGAAACACCAGGGCAATGAATGCAAACAAGGCGAACCCAAAGGGGGCAAGTAATTCTGCCCGTCCGAACATTCCCCAGCGTATCAGAAAGAACACGACTGCCAGACCCGTGAAAAACCAGCGCCCCTTGATGATCGTGCCAGCTGTCGCAAGGACCAGGATGGCCGAGACATATTGTGAGAGATAGGGGAGCGTCCAGAGCCCGGTCTGAACTGAAGAGTTCGTGGATTTGACGCCTGACAGGCCAAGGGCATTGGTGAAGCCGTCGAGCACATAAATCGAACCGTCCAGTATCCGCAGGTCGGTCGGATCGGATGGCCGTGCGCAGGCCGCTGCGAAGAGCAGCATGAAGGCGATGAAAGCCGATCCCTGTGCCAGCAGCGATAACAGATTGGACTGGCGGCCCAGTCCGGCATGTTCTTCTTCACAGGTCTGATCGATCTTTCCCGGTATGGAAGCCGGCGCAGACGAGTCCGTGCCGGCAATACGCCGGCCGAAAGCTGAGGCGTCAGCCACCGTCAGCTCCGGCGGCCTTCACGCCGGACAGCATCTCGCCGCGAAGGCGTTCGAGTTCGCCGATCGCCTGACGACGGTCCGTCGCCCCCTTCTCATGGGCATCGCGAACGTCTGACAGCGTGAGCAGGATCTTGTCGTGAACGTGCTGAAGCGTTTCCACGTCGACGACAAGGCGCTGGTTGGATTTCGCCGTCGCCACGGAATTCTGGTGCAAGAGCTCGGCGTTCCTGCGCATGATGTCGTTGGTCGCGCTGTCGATGCTGTCTGCCAAAGCGACGGCGCTTTTCTGCTCGTCGAGCGTCAGGGCCAGCATGAAGGCGCGTTTCCATGCCGGCAAGGTCAACTGGCGGATCGTCTGGAACTTGTCGACGAGTGCGAGATTGTTTGCCTGAATGATGCGAACCATCGGCAGGGTCTGCATGGCCGCATGCTGAAGCACACGCATATCGTCCGCCCGCTTCGAAAGCTGCTGACGGTTTGCTTCGAGCACGGCCAGATATTCGCTCGAGGCGAGGTCGCCGGAGGCGCCGTTCTGGCGGCCGATCTCCGCCTCCATGTCGCGAAGCCGCAAGTCGATTGCCTGGACGTGCTGGCCAAGCGCGGCATATTCGGCGCGAACGCCCTCATACATCAGCTGGTAGTCTTGATTTCGCCGCGACAGCGTCTGGGCCGTCGTCTCGATTTGCGCCACGAGCTTGTCGACCTGGCCTTTGACGGTATCGAACCGGGCGACGGCGCGTTCCTTCGTACGGGCGATCCGCTTCAGGAGGCCGCCGATAACAGGAATTCGTCCGACCGAACTGTCGAGTGACGACAGGTTGAATTGCTGCGCCGCAAGGACGATCTCGTTCAGTTGCGCCCCGGTGCCGTCGAGGTCGGTCGCCCGCGCCGTTTGCAGGATCTCATCGGCATACTGGGACGAGCGTTCGGCGACTTCCCGGCCGAACTGCTGGATCGAGAGCGCCGACTGCAGGTCGATCGTGGCCGCCAGACGCGCAACTTCCGGATCGATCTGATGGTCGCTGACGGCCGCACTTTGAGTGTCGTGCAATGGCAATGCTGCCTTGATCATTCTTGTCCAACCCTCTTCAGGAAGCCTATGAGATTGCTGTGGGCATCGAGAAACGCAATTGCGGCGGAACCGCGCGGTCTTACGGCCTCGCCGTGAATGATCGCCAGCGCGTTCCGCTGCCAAAGAGGCAACAATAGCGTTTCGATGTCGGTGAACCTGTCGAGCAACGAAGCAAGCACAGTGGCCGAGAGCTCGATCTGCTGGATCGTCAGCGCGTTGGCCGCCTCCATTGCCATGATATTGGCAAGGCGTCGTTCAAACCTGGCGACGAGAGAAAGGTCCGAGCCGCTCGACTGCGAAAGGAGCCGCCTGCCATCCGATATTACGCCGGCAAGACGCTCCTGCTCGTCGGTAAGTTCTAATCGCGTTTGATCAAAAATTTCCCGGGTGCGTTTGCCGATCTGTGCCGCCCGGCTCAGCTGCCGGACGAGATCGGTGACCCGGTGGCTGGCAAGCTCGAACTTCAGACGGGCTTCGACGGCGGCGCCGGTGAACCGGCCGATCGGTCCCTGCTTGCGCAGCATCTTCTGGAGGTCGATATCCTCCAGCATGTCAACCAGCTCATTCGCAAAACTGCGGATGTCGCGGGCCGGGGCCGAACTCAGGATATCATTGTTCATCTTCGGCGAGCGGGCCGCCATATCAAGGGCTGCGATCGCGTTGTCGTCGATCACCTGCGGCAGAGCGGGCTGCTCTTCCACATGGTCTGCAGTCGGCACATTGTCCGCACTGGAATGGAAATACTTGGCGCCGGAGGCAGTCACCATTGGGCTCACAGATACTGGTTTCGAGCCGCAATCTCCGCGCGAATATTGAAAATAGAATGAATCTGCTCGCACGCCTTTTACGGGCACGGCACTATTCAGCAGCCCCGCTTATCTTTTCGCGATTTCCTGACGAAACTGGCGATCCCGCTCAGGCATGATCCTTGATCACCCACCCGACGCGGCCTGGAAGACCGCCAGCTGTGCGGCGAAGGCGCGTTGGTAGGCCGGGCGCGCTTCGGCGCGGGCGACATAGGCGGTAAGGTTCGGGTATTCGTCCAGGATGTTCGATGATTTCAGCCGCAGCAGCACCGAGACCATCAGCAGGTCGCCGGCGCTGAAGGCGCCATCGAGCCAGTCGGCATCGCCGAGGCGGGCGGAAAGGCTGTCCAGCCGCTTGCGGATGCTCTCCTCGAGTGCGCGCAGGCGCTGCTCGTACCAGGGCTGGTCACGCTCGAGAATCCCCGCGAGGCTGTGATCGAAGACCGGCGGCTCCACGGTGTTGAGCGCGGCAAACATCCATGAAATCGCCCGTGCCCGGGCATTGGTTTCGTCCGGCAGCAGGCCGCCGTGACGTTCGGCGATATGCAGGACGATCGCGCCGGACTCGAACAGGGTGAGATCGCCTTCCTCATAGGTCGGGATCTGCCCGAAAGGCTGGAGCGCCAGATGCGCCGGCTCCTTCATCGCCTTGAAGGAGACGAGGCGAACCTCGTAGGGCTGCCCCACCTCCTCGAGCGCCCAGCGAATCCGCATGTCGCGCGCCAGGCCGCGGCCGCGATCGGGCGAACGTTCAAAGGCGGTAATCGTGATCGTCATCGCTTCCTCCATCGCTGTCTGTCTTGAAGACGTCCGGCCGGACGGGATTCCGACATCGATATTCGAGATAGTCCTCGCCGCCGCTTCGCATCGGGCGCAAGCGATGCGCGCTGCCGGCGCCGCGCGTCAGCCTTCCGCCTCGCCGCATTTCGACAGGATCTCGTTGACAACGACGGCGAGCGGCGCCGTGGCGTCGATGCGCTGCGCATGCTTCGGGACATCCTCTTTCGTCGCATGCAATCGCATGATCAGCGCCCGTTCGGCCGGTCGTCCGCCGAACTCGTCTTCGGGCCTTGCGGCAAGCCGCCGCTTCAGGGTGTCGAGATCGACATCGAGCTCGAAAACCGCGTCGAACCAATCGACGAAGCGGGGGAGATTGCGTGAGCCGCCGCAGAAGAAGGAGATGAGGCTGCGCCGATCGACGATCATGGTTCTGACCTTCCCGACATCCCAGAGGTGATGCGCGTGCACCCATGCGCTACGGTCCGTCACGCTCTCGTCGGCAGGCTCGTCCACCGCTTCCCCAGTCGTCGGATCGCCGCGATAGGCAAGCTCCCGGTCACCGTGGACGACATGGTAACCGCGCCGCTGCAGCTCTTCGGCCACCGCGGTCTTGCCGGCGCTGGAAACGCCTTCGATCAGATAGTTTCTGACGCCCATTTCCGCTCCGCTTCCAAGCATATCGGCGCGGATTGTCTAACACGGCTGCCGCCGCTGCGAAACGCTCGGCATCGCCAAGCGCCGATAGACCTTCGTCAGGTGGCGTGGATCTTAGAGCATGATGCCGAAAAGTGTGAGCGGTTTTCGGACGACATCATGCTCTAACTCTTTAATTTAGAACAGGATTCATATTTTAGGCCGACCGGGCCTAAAATCATCCTGTTCTAGGCTCGAAGGCCTGGGATGACGGAGGGCGTGAGGGAGCGATCGGCAGGAGGCGAGCGCTTTCTGGGCCGTCACGTGTCGACCGGGGCGCAGGCGCGTCCTGCGCATGGTCGAGCAGCGTCTGCCGGCGGGTCGGCTCCTCATCGAGCGCTGTCGATGATCAGGCCGCCGTCGGGTGTGAGGCTTGAGCCGGTGATGAACTGTCCATCCCGGCTTGCAAGGAAGAGCACGACCGGCGCCACGTCTTCCTCGGGGGAGCCGTGCCGTCCGAGCGCATTGGTCGCCGGAGGGGTGTCCGGGCCTGCGCCCCAGGTGTCGGCCACCGGCAGGACGTTGTTCACGGTGATCTTGTCGGCGCCCCATTCGCGCGCGGCCGATCGCGTCAGCGCCCGCACCGCCTCTTTCGCCAGATTATAGGGCCCGTAGGGCGGCATTCCGAGGACACCCGTCAGCGAGGCGAAATTGATGACGCGGCCGGCGCCGCTGGCCTTGAGATGCGGATAGCAGGCCTGCATCATCCTGAGATAGGCGATCGGTCCCATGTCGAGGTTGCGCTGCAACTGCTCCACCGAGAGAGCGACGATGGAGGATTGCACTGCAGCGGGATCGAAAGCGACGTTGACAAGGATGTCGACGCCGCCAAAGGCCGAAACGGTCTTGTTCACCGCAGCCTTGATCTGCTCAGCATCGCTGAGGTCGCAGACGACACCGAGCGCGGTGCCGCCGGCTGCCTGAATGTCTGCAACGACGCTATTGACGTTGCCGGGCGTCAGCGACAGGACCGCGACTTTCGCGCCTTCCTTTGCCAGCAGCTTTGCCGTGGCGCGGCCGATGCCGCGCCCGGCGCCGGCGACGATTGCTACTTTTCCATCAAGTCGGTCCATGTTCATCTCCATTCAGCAAGCGTTATCTGGTGTGCCGCCCAGGCTTGGGCATAGGGCGACAGGGTTTGGCGCGCCGCGTTCTGCGTCAGGAAGGAAGTGCTGAGCAGGGTAAGTCCGACCAGTGCGGGCAGGGCGGCCGCGGGTTTGCGCACGCCGACATGGGCAAGAGCCGACAGCAACAGGTGGTAAAGCATGCCGGCATAGGCGAGGTCGCTCAGCCCGACGCTGACGCGCGACAGGAGAGCGGCGACGGCGAGGAGCTTGACGACGATGAGGATCGGGACGAGGTAATCGGGATATCCGAACCCGAGGATTGTCTGCTCAACCCAACGTCTTTTGACGATGTAGATGGCGGCGGATGTCAGATACAGCAGGCTCAAAAGCGCCGTGCTGAACCAGTAAATGTAAATTTCGGCCATGAGTTTTCGTGATCGCCGGCGACGCGGCAACCTCTCTCCATTCGACGATGTTTGTTGCTTCTCAAGACGCTTTTATCTTGCGCCTGCTGTACGCATCGAAAATGACGACTTATATCGATGTGTACAAGTAGGATGAATTACTTGGTATTAGTATGGAAAACCTGATTATGGCTGAGGAAGAGATCAACATGCACGAGGAGCTGCGCCGCGCGTTCGCGCTGCTCTCGGGCAAATGGAAGCTGGAGATCATGTGGCTGCTCTATGAGCGCGTCTACCGCTTCGGGGAGCTGCGCAAGGCTATTCCCGGTATCACGCAACATATGCTGACCGCGCAACTGCGCGAGCTGGAGGCGGATGGGCTGGTCGTGCGCACCGTATTTGCAGAGGTGCCGCCGCGCGTCGAATATGAGATCACGCCGAAGGCGCGCGCCCTCGGCCCGACGATAGAAGCCCTCATCGCATGGTGGAACGAGTATGGAAAAAGCGTTCCGGTCAAGCCGGCCGGCCGTGGCCGCAAGGCGACCTCGCGGTGAACCCGGGCCTGTCCAAACCCTCGTCTTCGATCAATCGGCGTGCATTTTTCGCGCTTTCGGCGATAAACACCAAAAAAGGTCGGCTGTCTTGCGGCCCGTACCCCATTTGGGTGATGCTCTTTTCGCTGACTTGCATTAGAAGTTGTTTCAACGCAACCTGATTACTTTGCTGAAAAAAGCAGGCGGTCAACGTTGCGCATTGTCGAATTTACGATGCGCTTTCCGGGTAGTGGGCAAGGACCCGGATGCTGTTTGAGCAATGACGGGGGCGTGAAAAAGGCTTTCCAGCCATTGCGGAAACAAGGATCGGAGCGGTTCCAGGAACCGTTCCGGGTTGAGGGACCCCCCGTCCGGTTTTCCTGGCCGGACGGAAACAAGGCTTTGCGGGACAATGTTGCAGTCCCGCAAAGCTTTTTTTATGCCTTGTTCCCATCAGGCGCGGTTCACCGGTTCGCCCGCCCGCTCTTTGCGAAAATTATTGTGCGATGCAGCATTTTTGCCGCATTTGTCGATTTTCATTTCAACTCCAAGGCATTAAGCTAATCATGGAGGCTGCTGACAATGCCGGCCAATTTCTCTTCGTCATCCGAGCGACAAGGCCTGGGTGACGACGAAGGAGGGGGAGGCAGTCGACAGCTGAGGGATCACGCTGATCCTTCCGTGGTGTTGGGGGGAAGATGACCAAGTGGGTCTATAGGTTCGGCGACGGACAGGCTGAGGGCGGCGCGCGCGACCATGAAATTCTGGGCGGCAAGGGCGCCAATCTCGCGGAAATGTGCGCGCTCGGCCTTCCCGTTCCGCCGGGACTGACGATCGTCAGCCACGCCTGCAACACCTATTACAAGAATGGCGGCCATATCGAGGACGGGCTGAAGGCCGAGATTCGCGCCGGCATAGCGGCGATCGAGGCGATCACCGGCCGCCATTTCGGCTCCACCAGCCAGCCGCTGCTGCTCTCGGTGCGCTCCGGCGCCCGCGTCTCGATGCCTGGGATGATGGACACCGTGCTCAATCTCGGCCTCAACGACGAGACGGTGCAGGCGCTCGGCCACGATGCCGGCGACGCGCGTTTTGCCTGGGACAGCTACCGCCGCTTCATCCAGATGTATGCGGATGTCGTCATGGGCCTCGGCAACGACGCCTTCGAGGAAATCCTCGAGGACGAGAAGGCCAGACTCGGCCATGAATTCGATACCGAGCTCAGCGCCACCGAATGGCAGCACATCGTCTCCCTCTACAAGCGGCTGATCGAGGAGGAGCTGGAGCAGCACTTCCCGCAGGATCCGGAGGTCCAGCTCTGGGGCGCGGTCGGCGCAGTCTTTTCCAGCTGGAAGAGCGCGCGCGCCGTCACCTACCGCCAGCTCCACAATATTCCCGAAGGCTGGGGTACGGCCGTCAACATCCAGGCGATGGTCTTCGGCAATCTCGGCAATGCGTCTGCGACCGGCGTCGCCTTCACCCGCAACCCTTCGACCGGCGAAAAGGCGCTTTACGGCGAATTCCTCGTCAATGCGCAAGGCGAGGATGTCGTTGCCGGCATCCGCACGCCGCAGAGCATCACCGAGGAGGGGCGGATTTCCTCCGGCTCGGAAAAACCCTCGATGGAAAAGCTGATGCCGGAGGCCTTCCACGAACTCAGCCGCATCTGTTCCGAGCTCGAAGTCCATTACCGCGACATGCAGGACATCGAATTCACCATCGAGCGCGGCAGGCTGTGGATGCTGCAGACCCGCGCCGGCAAGCGCTCGACGCGGGCGGCGATGAAGATCGCCGTCGACATGGTCGATGAGGGGGTGATCACCGAGGAGGAGGCGGTGCTGCGCATCGAACCCTCGAGCCTCGACCAGCTCTTGCATCCGACGATCGATCCGCGTGTCACCCGCCAGGTGATCGGCAGCGGCCTGCCGGCCTCGCCGGGAGCGGCCACCGGCGCCATCGTCTTCACCGCCGAAGAGGCGGTCGAGGCCGAGGCCGAGGGCCGCAAGGTCATCCTGCTGCGCGTCGAGACCAGCCCGGAGGATATTCACGGCATGCATGCCGCCGAAGGCATCCTGACCACGCGCGGCGGCATGACCAGCCATGCGGCGGTCGTCGCCCGCGGCATGGGCACGCCTTGCGTCGTCGGCGCCGGCACCATGCGCATCGATCAGCGCAACGAGCGGCTGCTCGGCATCGGCGTCACCCTGAAGAAGGGCGATATCATCACCATCGACGGCTCGGCCGGCCAGGTGCTGAAGGGCGAGGTGCCGATGATCCAGCCGGAGCTTTCGGGCGATTTCGGCCGCATCATGGGCTGGGCCGACCGCGCCCGGCGCATGACGGTGCGCACCAATGCCGATACGCCGGCCGATGCGATGGCCGCCCGCTCCTTCGGCGCCGAGGGCATCGGCCTTTGCCGCACCGAGCACATGTTCTTCGAGGGCGAGCGCATCCATGTCATGCGCGAAATGATCCTCGCCGATAACGAAAAGGGCAGGCGGCTGGCGCTCGACAAGCTCTTGCCGATGCAGCGCACCGATTTCACCGGCCTCTTCACCGTCATGCACGGCCTGCCGGTGACGATCCGCCTGCTCGACCCGCCGCTGCACGAATTCCTGCCGAAGACCGACGACGAGGTCGCCGAAGTCGCCTTCGCCATGGGCATGGAGGCGCTTGCCTTGCGCCAGCGCGTCGATGCGCTGCACGAGTTCAACCCGATGCTCGGCCATCGCGGCTGCCGGCTGGCGATCTCCTACCCCGAGATCGCCGAGATGCAGGCGCGCGCCATCTTCGAGGCGGCGGTGGCCGCAGCCCATGAGACGGGGGCCGCCGTCGTGCCCGAAATCATGGTGCCGCTGGTCGGCCTGCGCTCCGAGCTCGATTACGTCAAGGCCCGCATCGACGAGGTCGCCGGCGAAGTCATGGCCGAGGCCGGCATGAAGATTGATTATCTCGTCGGCACGATGATCGAGCTGCCGCGCGCAGCCCTGCGCGCCCATGTGATCGCCGAAGCCGCCGAATTCTTCTCCTTCGGCACCAACGACCTGACGCAGACGACCTTCGGCATTTCGCGCGACGACGCCTCGGCCTTCATCCCCACCTATCAGCGCAAGGGCATCATCGAGCACGACCCCTTCATCTCGCTCGATTTCGACGGTGTCGGCGAACTGATCAGCATCGCCGCCGAACGCGGCCGGCGCACCCGCAACGATATGAAGCTCGGCATCTGCGGCGAACATGGCGGCGACCCGGCCTCGATCCGCTTCTGCGAGACGATCGGCCTGGATTATGTCTCCTGCTCGCCGTTCCGCGTGCCGATCGCCAGATTGGCGGCCGCGCAGGCGGTCATATCAGGCGGTCTGAAAGACCTCCGGGGGAAGTAGTCAGCTCGCGGCAGCCCTTCGGGCACCTGCGGCAGCCCTTTGGGCGCCGGGGATTAATGATGATGGTGCCAGCGATCGCGGTAGATATAGGGCCCGTTCAGATCCCAGGCCATGCTCTGCATCATCTCCGCACTCTGCGCCCGCGATTCGGCCCGCCGGTCGAGATCGATGCGCTGCAGGCAGGTGGCGAAACCATCCGTGCCGCGGCGGAAGCCATAGCTCAGGCACTGCCGCTCATCCGCCGCCCGCCGCTCCTCCGGCGTCATCGTCTGGCAGGCGGACAGGCCGGCGGCGAGAAGGGTGATGAGGAGGGCGATGCGCATCGGGCTATTCCTTGCTTTTCCCTGAGGAAATGCCATTCGGGTGCGGGCGTCAAGCTGCGGCCGTGGGGGGGGGGCGTGCCCCTCATCCGCCTGCCGGCACCTTCTCCCCGCGCGCGGGGAGAAGGGGATATGCCGCAACCTCTCCGTTCCCCACCAACCTCTCGCATGGCACGTCCCCTCTCCCCGTCAGAACGGGGAGAGGGTTAGGGTGAGGGGCAGCCATACGGCACAACCCAAATCGTCACGCCGCCCCGGCCGGATCGCCGATCGGCAGCAGGGCTGGGTCGAGCGGCCGGTCTTGCGGGTTCTTCGTATCGGCCGGGTCCTCGGCCGGCGTCAGCGGCGGTTTTTCCTGGGTGGGGTCGGGAATGCCGGGTGTCGGGGTCGGCCCGCGCGGCGGATCGGCATTGGGGATCGGATCTTTGTTCGGCATGATCGCCTCCTTTTCGACAAGGGAACGGCACCGCCGGGAGATGGTTCCACTTTCACCAGCCGGCATTCCTCTGTATGAGGAAGCCTCTCAAGCATGGAAACCAGCATGGCCATCCGCGATCGATTTTCGAAGAAACTGAACTGTCCGCAATGCGGCAACACCGGCTTTGCCGAGGCCTCGGAGATCGACGATCCCAAGCGCAAGCATCCGGATTTCAAGGTCGATCAGCTGCCGCGCGGCTTTGGCGTGCAGCGCCCTTCCAACCACCAGGAAAGCTTCATGCTCAAATGCGAATGCGGCCGCAAGTTTCCCTTCCGCAGCCTGGCGGAAGCCGCGGCCGAGCGGCGCTGATTCAGAAGCTCTAAATCCGCTCCAGCACTTCGATGAAGGCATCGGCGAAGCGCACCAGATGGGCGGTCTCCTCGTCGGGCGCCTGCATGCGGATTTCGGTGCCGGCATAATCGAGCAGCGCCAGCACGACGCGCATCTCGCTTCCGCCATCGGGAATGCGCAGCACCGCGATGCGCCGGCAATCCGCGATCAGGCCGCCGGCCGGCAGGTCGAACAGCAATTCGCCGCCCGCCCGGCTCGCCGCCTGGCGCACCGCCTCGCAGAAGCCGGCATCGCCGCCGGCATAGCCTTCGAGTGAAAGTTCGAGCTCGACGAGCTCCATCGGCAGCATCGGCTCGCTGTGGTCGATCCCGCCAAGCGCAGACGCCTGCGGCCTTGCTGCTATCTCGGGTGAAATCATCCCGCCTCTCCTTGCCTTAAACCGGAGATGAAACCGCGGCAGAATGACCTTTTTTTGACATATCAGCAAGGGCTGATGAATCGGCCCGGCCATCGCCTCGGCCATCTCAGGTGAATTCCATCGGAATTCCGAGACAACAGTTTCAATTCAGGCCGAATCTTGCCCAGATCCGGATGATTTTGGGCCGGGCTGGCCTAAAATCTGAATCCGGATCTAAATCAAAGAAATAGAGCATGATGTCGTCCGAAAACCGCTTCACACTTTTCGGCATCATGCTCTAAACAGGGATATGGCGATTTGCGTGGTTGAGGGCGCGGCGCTGACGAGCAACCGGTAAGTTTGATGGCCATCCGTTACGACCGTCCCGTTTCCAGCGCCGCCCGCTTTTCGCGGCTGCTCGGGGCGTTTTCCCTGGTTCTGGCGCTGGCGGTGCTGATCGCCCATCGCTTCGGCGGGCTTGCCACCCCCTATCTCGTGCTGCTCTTGATCACAGCCGCCGGCTTTTCGCTGCTGGCGGCCCTGCTGGCCGCAATCGGCCTGCGCAGCCTCTGGGTATCAGGGGCCGAAGGCGGGCTTGCCGCGCTCGCCGCGCTGATCTACGCCGCCTTTCCGCTCGGCATCGGCGCCTTTGCCGCCGAGCGTTACATGACACTGCCCGACATCTACGACGTCTCCACCGATCCGGTCGCAGCGCCCGACTGGCTGTCGACCCCGAAAGCCGATCAGATCTGGCTGAAGCGCAATCTCGTGGCGCCGGAGGATCGCGAAAAGCAGATCGCCGCCTATCCCGAGCTGACCGGCCGGCGTTATGAGGGCGCGCTCGACCGCGTGCTGGAGGCGGTGCGCAAGGTCGCCAAGCAGAGCGGCTTTGTCATCACCAGGAGCACCGGCACGACAGAGCCGGATCACGACCCGGAGGACAGACCGGCAAAGCCCGCACCCGGCGACGAGGCCGTCGCCGATGCGCCGGGCATCGTTCCCGTGCCGACGCCGCGCCCCTATGACGATGATGTCGCCAAGCTGATCCGCGGCGCCAATGGGGTGACGCTGCAGGCGACCAACCGCACGCTGATCCTCGGCCTGCGCTTCGATATCCTCATCCGCCTGCGCGAAGAGGCCGAAACCACCTTCGTCGACATCCGCGTCGCCTCCCGCTACGGCCAACACGACCTCGGCTTCAGCGCCGCAATCGCCGGGGATTATCTGAAGGCGCTCGATGCCGAACTCTTGGGGCTTGCGGGTGGGTGAGCAACGGTGGCGCAAAGCGCCAGCAATCGATCCAGTGAATCGATTGCAGTTGCGAACGCCCTGAGCCCAAAGCGAAGGGCCGGGATAGGGTGCGGCAAACTCAACCCACTTCCAGCACCGCAAACTCGACGCTCCTGCCATATCACCCAACTAACCTCCCTCATTCCCGTGTCCTCAGGGCTTTGCCCGAGGGATGTCACAGGAATGACGGAGGGTGTGCCGGCACAACGATCAGCCCTCATCCTGAGGTGCCCCGCAGGGGCCTCGAAGGGCGAGGGCGGGTGGTTCCAGTGGCCAGCCCCGTCCTTCGAGGCTTCGCCCTATGGGCTACGCACCTCAGGATGAGGCTGGAGAGGGCTCACTCCACCACCAACCACCCCGAATACCGCACCACCAGCCCGGTCAGCCGCCCGCCGATCTCGACATGAAAATGAAACCGCCCATCGCGCTCCTCCTCGTAAGTGTCGCCGCCGGGCGCCAGGAACAGCGGCAGCGGGACCCCGAGAAACCGCCAGCCGCGCACGACAAGCCGCAGCCTGTCACCCTCCGGCACCAGCGCCAAGAGCACCCGGAACGGACCGAAGACCTCGGCGAGCAGGTGCCGGTCGCTGCCCTTGCCCTCGGCCTGCCAGCTGCGGAACGCCTTGCCCCCGAATGTGCGCGTCCAGATCTCACTGTCGCCATCGGCGGCAAAGCGCACCGCGACCGGCACATCCTCGCCGGCCGGGGGAAAGCCGATCACGCCGGCGACGAGCCGGGCGAGCAGCCCGCCGCCGCGCTCGATCCGTGCCCGGCCGGAGGCGAGGCGGGTGCCGCCGGCATGGATCGCGGCAAGGGCGGGCGGCAGCTGCTGCCAGGCGCTGCCGAGAATGCGCCGGTAAAGCGGCAGCGGCTCCTCCTCGTAGTCCAGCCGGATGCCTGAGGTGATCTTGAATCGCCGGAAGGCCGCTTCGAAATCCGCAAGCGACAATTCCCCCGCCGCCGGCCGCGCGCCACTCTCGGGCCGGATGCCTTCAAGCAGCCGGCGCACCAGCGCTTCGACGGCGATGACCGGAATGAACGGCCCGTCATCGCCTTCGGCAATCAGATCCCAGCTGGATGTGATCCGCCGCCCATCGCGATCGAGCCCGCCGGCGCGCACGAACATGCCGCCGCGATGAGCGCCGAGGGCGAAGCGGTGGCTGGCTTCCTGCAGCACCCTGGAAAACGGCCTGAGCGACGGCAACAGCCGGAGGCGCACCAGCCGGGCGGCAAGCCCAAGCAGCCGCTGCAGCGCCTGCGGCTCGGTGCCGACGCCGGTGAAGGTCGATTGCAGCCCGGGAACGTGCCGCGGCAGCAGCGCAAGATCGGGCGCATCGACCAGCAGGAAATTCCGGCTGGCGAGCGGCGCGACGCCCGGCGGCGCGATCGTCACCCGCATGTCGTCGATCAGCCCCGACCCTGCGGCCGGCCGCCCCTCGCGCAGCACCGCCACCGGCTTGCCGGCATAGCTCGATATCGCCCTGACGACATTGAGGCCGATCTTCACATGCGCCGACGGGGCAATGCCCGCCGCCACGCTGTCGATGCGGGAGAACTGCGGCGCCATCGCCGCGAGTGCGGCGAAGGAGAGCGCCGGCAGGCTGCTGAGGCCGGAGAGCGCAAAAACGCCCTTAGCCCTCGCCTGGGCATCGAGCCCGCCGATGCCGGCGACGAAGCCGGTGCTGTCGGCAAGATCGGCATAATCGATGTCGAGCCCGATGCAGGCGCGCACGACCTTATAGGGGTCTTCCCCGAAACTCTGGAACGGCCCCGAGGCATCGATGACGAGATCCGGCCGCAGCCGCGTCAGCTGCTCGATGAGATCGCCGTCACGATCGAAGGCGACCGCCTGCAGCCACGCACCGAGATCGTTGCCGCCGAGGCGCCCGGCCCAACCTCTCGGCGAGCGCAGCTCCGCCACGAAATCATCGGCCTTCTCCAACGAGCGCCCGGCGATCAACAGCCGCAGCCGCGGCTCATCGCCAAGCAATCGCGCCAGCCGCCCGCCAAACGTGCCGTAACCGCCGATGATCAGCAGCGAGAGCCTCTCGCCGCTCATGTGATGAACCGGCTGCGCTGCTCCGCCGTCGGCACCATGCAGCTCTGCCGGCCGGCGATCTTCAGCCGGTTGCGGGCGATGAATTCATAAAGCGCGTCGGCCGCCCGCCGCGGCAATAGCCGGAAGACCTTCACCAGCGAATAGGGAAAGCCGAGGCCGGCCACCATGCGGATCGTGCCGTCCGACTTGAAGAAGGCGCGGCCATTCTCGATGAGGATATTGGTTTCATAATCGCGCTCGTTCAGCCCATAATGCCGGTAGAGCGCGGCGCCGAGCGGCGACTGGGCGGCGAGGAAGCGGTATCGCCGCTGCCTATCGTGCTTCAGCGCGAATTTCACCCAGCCGGAGCAGAAGACGCATTCGCCATCGAAGATGATCAGCGGCTGGTCATCGGCAAAAGCCGGCACATCGGCATCGTTGCGATAGCTGTAAGCGGCACGCGCCATGGTTATCTCCCCATCTCACGCTTACAACAGCCGGTAGGTGGCGGCAAGAGAAGGCGGCCCATCCGCCGCGATCTCGCCGCGCTCCACGAGATCCTCGATATGGGCAAGCACGGAAAGTGCTGCCGCCCCATGCAGCTTCGGATCGGTATCGCGATAGATCGCCTTCACCATCTCCGCAATCGCGCGGTCGCCCGCCCGGATGCGCTCAAGGATCGCCTGCTCGCGCCCCAGCCGGTGCGCCTTCAGGCCCTGCAGGAAGGCGGCAGGCTGCGTGACCGGCCCGCCATGGCCGGGCAGCAGCAGGCGGTCATCCCGCTCCATCAGCCGCTCGAGCGAGGCCATGTAATCGGCCATCGAACCATCCGGGGGTGCGACGATCGAGGTCGACCAGGCCATGACATGATCGCCGGAAAAGAGGATGTCGCGGCCTTCGAGCGCGAAGGCGGCATGATTGGCCGTGTGCCCCGGCGTCAGCACCGCTCTGAGCGACCAGCCATCGCCGGATAGGGTCTGACCGTCACTGAGCGCGATATCGGGCACGAAGGCGAGATCCGCGCTTTCGGAAAAGGGATTGATCTCGCCATCCCTGAGCGGCCGTGCCGGCCGGTGCGGCCCCTGGCCCACCGTCACCGCTCCCGTTGCCGCCTGCAGCCGGCGGGCAAGGGGAGAGTGGTCGCGATGCGTGTGGCTGACGAAGATATGCGTCACTGCGCGTCCGCCAAGCGCTGCCATCAGCGCCTGATAATGCGCCTCGTCCTCCGGCCCGGGATCGATGACCGCGACCGAGGCGGCGCCGACGGTATAGCTGTTGGTGCCGTAAAAGGTGAAAGGCCCGGGATTCTCAGCCGTGATCCGCTCGACCCCTGAAACCACCGGCACGGCGCGCCCATAGGCCGGCTCGAAAGCAAGGTCGAATGCGGGGCTTTCCATGAAGGCGATGATCTCGCGGCCGATGACGTCGCCCATTTCTAGCATGGGCCGCTGCACTCTGCAGCGCATAAATCTGCGCGCGGGGCAACTTAGTCATTGTGACAGACGGAGAGCTTTGCTAATCAGGCGTCGATTTGAGCTGGCGCTTAGCGCCGAAAGCTCTGGTGGGGCGTCGCCAAGCGGTAAGGCAACGGTTTTTGGTACCGTCATCCCTGGTTCGAATCCAGGCGCCCCAGCCAAGTCTGCTCTGCACGCCGGACATCATAATATCTCGCACTTCTTGGCTGACGGCTTTGAAGTTCGGTACAATGTGGCCAAATCTTCGGCAGTACCGATATGCACAGCCAGGCGCCACTAGACAACTCCTCATCGACTCGTGCAATTATTAAAACCATTCGGAGAGACGGGCACTGCTTTTAGTTTCACTTGTGGGCAAAGTGGCGGCGAGTATCTACTGTATTACCTGCCTTATGCTTTCATGCAGACTGAGGGTAAAGGGCGATCAGTTTGGTTTCATTCTGGGGGCTGTAAGGCAATTGATGAACTGTGAACATGCCGGAGACAAAGCGCCTGTATGATCCGTGTAGCTGATCTTATCCGCTTTGACCGCAAGACGGACAACGGCAGAACAGAACCTCTGCGAGTCACCGTGGCAACGGCAGATGGCGAGGAGCATGAAGCCATCATGAAGCTCTCGTCGGGGGCCGAATGCAGCATCGAAGGGCTGGCGAATGAAATGCTTGGCTCCCTTTTGGCTGCCGATCTGGGATTCCCTGTCAACGAGCCATTCCTTGTTCAGATCGCACCAGACTTTGCTGCCATCGTTCCAGACATCGCGCTCCGAAATAGATTGCTTGCCTCATCGCCAGTTGCTTTCGCTTCAATGGATGCGGGGAAGCAATGGCGACGCTGGTCGCCCTCTGATAAAGTCCGTTCAGGACAGATCGGTTTGGCTCTCGCTGTGCTCAGCTTCGATGCGTTTATTGGCAACAATGATCGCAGCCCCATAAATGCCAATCTTCTGGTCAAGGATCAGTCTTGGCGGCTCATCGATCATGAGAGTGCGTTTCGCTTCCGCCCGAAGCTGTTCCCCCGATGTGAGCCTTGGAAGACCGGAAATCTTGAGCTTCTCAAGCGGTATGGCGAAGACAGCGAACACATATTTACGAAACAGCTTGCGGGACGCGACGATCTCGACTTCACGGCAATCCGAACCAAATGGGCAGACTTGTCAGACGCACGGTTGGCGCAGTATGAAGCGACACTCCCAGAAGAATGGGAGGAATTTCGTCCTATTTTTGCCCAAGCTATAAGCCATCTTAAACAGGTTCGGGATCAGATTGATAACTGCATCGAAGAATTGAAAAGGGTGTTGTCATGAAGCGAGAGCCATACACCTACACGATACTGAGATACCGGCATGATCCTGTCGCCGGCGAGCAGATCAATGTCGGCGTGGTTATCTATGCGCCCCGCAGCGGATTTCTCGGCGCGCATTTCAGGAAGGCATATGGCCGGATCACGAAGGTGTTCCCTGACGTCAACGGTTCACTTTTGCGCCAAGACCTTGGCCAGATTGAGCGTGCATTTGAGAAACTTTCGAAGCGGAAAGAAACCAATGATCTTCTCTCTGATCAATGTACCGCGCTGACCTTTGCCCACAAAATTATCGGAGTGGATGATAGCTCGCTGATTTGGAGCGCCCTCGGTTCCGGCCTGACCAATGATCCGGGTAAAACACTCGATGATCTTCATCACCGTTTCGTCGGTCAGTATGATGAACCTCACCAGCAGCGACGGGGTGATGCCGACATATGGAGACCGTTCCGAGACCGTCTGCTGGAGCGGAAGATCGCTGATATTTTTCAAACAAAAACCATTCGTTCTCCACGCAACGAAGTGGAATTTGAACACGCCTGGAAGAATGGTAAGTGGCACTGCATCCAGCCTCTGTCATTTGATCTGACGACTGAAGATGGCATTCAGGAGAAAGCCGCGAAATGGGTCGGCCATATGGTCGGCTTGCTGAAAGCGGACGAGGAATTCAAACCTTACTTCCTGATTGGCAAGCCTTCGGACGAAACCATGTTGCCTGCTTACCAGCGTGCCTTGGACTTTCTCAGTGAGGCTCCCCTGGCTCCCGAGATCGTGCAGGAATCGGAGATGGAGCGCCTCGCCGATACGCTGGCAGACAAAGTTAAGGCCAGCGGAGCTGGGGTTTAATCCCGCAGTTCCAGCTGCCGCTGGCTCAAAAACGCGGCGCCTCAGCATAGAGTAGCGCGATTTTTCGGATCGCGTTGCAGTCGTCCCGGCTGAGTATTCGTCGTTGCTTCGTTGCGGAAAAATAGTCCGCACATCTCCAAGTTACCCGAAGCCTTATATCAAAAGTTGCGCTAGATATGACGCGATCGGAATCAGCGTTTACGGCCGCCTTTGATGCAAGGTGGGATGGGGGAGTAGATTTTGGATACGGCGACAACGACTAAATCCTCCCACGACTTATTGCCAGGAACGTTTGTCCGCATCCGCTCTAAAAGCTGGGTCGTCGAACAAAGTGGAAGGATCGGGTCGATCCCGTTCGTTGATCTGATTTCCGTGGAGGACGATGCACAAGGCGAAGCGCTTCGCGTCACCCTAGCATCGGAAGTTGATCAACAGGTGATCGATCCTAACGATTGGTCGGCGCTCTTCCAGACAAAGTTCGAGGGACCTGAGCGCCTTGGCGCGTTCTTGCGGGCGACCGAATGGCGGACTGCATCTGCGGCAGATCGGAAGCTGTTTCAGGCGCCGTTCCGTGCGGGTATTCGCTTGGACGCCTATCAGCTCCTGCCGTTGGCGAAGGCCTTGGAACTACCTCGCGTCAATCTCTTGATTGCGGACGACGTCGGCCTGGGCAAAACGGTCGAGGCCGGACTGATCGTTCGCGAACTTCTTCTCAGGCGCCGCGTCGAAATTGTCGTTGTCGCGGCTCCGGCCTCCATGCTGCTGCAGTGGCAAGACGAACTCTCACAGAAATTCGGGTTGGATTTCACCATCGTCGACCGTGAATATCTGCTGGAGACGCGCCGCAACCGTGGCTTCTCGGCCAATCCATGGAGTGTCGGTTCGCGGTTCCTTGTGTCGCACAGCGTGCTTTCGGACGAGACTTACATGTCTGGCCTCCGTGACCTTCTCGGCGAATTCCGCGCGAGGTCTCTGCTGATCCTCGATGAAGCCCATCACGCGGCGCCTTCCTCCGGAACCGTCTGGGCAACCGAAAGCCAAATGACGCGTGCCGTGCGGCAAATCGCAGGTCGTTTTGAGCATCGCCTGTTTCTTTCGGCCACCCCGCACAACGGGCATTCAAACTCGTTCGCAACGCTTTTGGAAATTCTTGACCCGCAGCGCTTCACCAGGGGCATCGACGTCGATGCAAAAGAGCTTGAACCTATCATGGTTCGCCGGCTGAAAGAGGACTTGCGCCTGCTGGGACAACCCTTCCCGGAGCGTATCGTCAAGCCGATCAAAATCGAGAACCTGCCGGCCAATGCTCCTGAGCTCAATTTGGCATCCATGCTGGATGAATACAGATCCTCGTCCAATGGCGGATCGCGGGCACGTTTTCTGTTCGCCAATCTCCAGCAGCGACTATTTTCCTCGATTGCGGCGTTCGACCGTACACTTCGAACGCACAGGAAGACGCTCAACCGGAAGCGGGATGAAGCCGTGGCCGGCGGCGGAGACGAAATCATCGATCTGGTCGAGGACAATGATCTGATCGATATGGCGACGGTTGAGGCCCGCTCAGAACTCGGCGACCTTGACGCCGCCATTGCCCATGTCGACCGAATGCTGGCGATCTCTGGCGCCGCCAGAGACGAACCCGACGGGCGGATCGAAGCGATCCTGGATTGGGCGGAAGCAGAGATGCTCGACGGTGCACATCAATGGCGCGATCGTCGACTCATTCTTTTCACCGAATGGGATGATACGCGCCGCTGGCTTGTCGAGCGATTGAAGGAAGGCCTGCTCAAGCGGAGCCGCAACAAGATTGATCTCGACAATCGTATCCTTGTCTTCACTGGCCAGACCAGCCTTGAAGAGCGGGACCGTATCAAGATCGCCTTCAATGCGCCATTCGACCAGGAGCCAGTACGCATCCTGGTCTGCACCGATGCGGCCCGTGAAGGCTTGAACCTTCAAGCGAGATGCCACGATCTGGTCCATGTCGATCTGCCCTGGAATCCCTCACGCCTTGAACAGCGAAACGGACGAATCGACCGAAAACTGCAGCCCTCAAAAACGGTGAACTGCAGCTATTTCTTTTACACCCAGCGGGAGGAGGATCGTGTTCTCGACGCCTTGGTGAGGAAGACCGAGACCATCCGCAAGGAACTCGGCGCCTCAGGTGAGGTGTTGCGGCAAACGATCGAAAAGCGCCTGTCGCGTGATGGAATTCGACGAGAAGATGCGCGCCGTCTCTCGGCCGAAATCGAAGACCAGGATTCCACCAAGGTCTCCACCGCCGAAAGGGAGCTTGGCGATGAGCAGAAGAAGCGTCTTGCGCGGTTGAAGGACGAGCAAGATCGGCTGCAGCGTCTGCTCGAACAGGCCCGTAAGCGCGTTGGCGTTGATGGAGCCGATATCCGGCAGGTCGTCGAGATTGCCTTGAAGGACGACAAAGCTTCGTTGTCGCCGGGGCAGTTCAGCGTACCCGAGGCTATGGTCCTCGACCCGCAACATCCTGCCTTCGCCAAGGACCGCAGCTGGGCAACGCTGTTTGACGAGCTGCGCCCTGGCCGTCCAGCTCGCCCATATGAGCGGGAGAGATGGAGACAGAAGACTCCAGTCCGCGGCCTCGTCTTCGAACCTCCCTATGTGAAGGAGGGACAGCCCGAGCCGCAGGATGTCGTCCAGCTCCACCTCGAGCATCGGCTGGTCAAGCGCCTGATCTCGCGTTTCTCGTCGCAAGGGTTCCGTTCCAACATCGGCAGGGTCACCGCCATCATCGGTCCCGGTGCGCAACCACGTGTTGTCCTGGTCGGACGGTTATCGCTCTTCGGCCCCGGTGCGCGCCGCTTGCACGAGGAGATCATTCCGATCACGGCCGCCTGGCGGGATGTGCGCCGCGATCAGGCACCGTTATCCCCTTTCGCGGAAGCAGGTGAGGACGCGACAATTGCGCAGTTGGATGAAGCCTTGCGTGCGGGGCGGACGCCCATCCAGAGCGTGATCGATCGCTTGGAAAAGACGGTCGAGCTCGATATCCGCGATCTTCGGCCATATCTTGAAGCGCGCGCCGGAGAGTCTGAAAAGACTGCCCTGGCGGAGCTTGCTGAAAATGGCCGCCGCGAAGCCGCGAACATGGCTGATCTGCTCAGACGCCAGATTCAGAAGGTGCGTGAGGCGATGCGCGAGAAGAAGCCCATCGATCAGTTCGCGTTCGATTTCTCGACGGAAGAGCAGCGTCAGCAGTCTGAGAAAGAAATGCGACAGATGGAGGCCGACCGCCGCACCTGGGATGAGAAGCTCCTCCGTCTTCAAAACGACTTGGACAACGAACCCCAGAAGGTCAAGGACGGCTACGAGGTAAAGGCGCGGCAGCTTGAGCCGCTCGGCATCGTTTACCTCTGGCCGGCAACGAATTGAGTGCATCCATGGATTTCTACGCACGCTCAGACGAAACCACGGAATGGCTGAATTACCTTCAGCCCGAGGGTTTGGTTGTCGGCCCCAATGTTCTGAGGGACAATGGGCTCACGCCGATCCGGCAAACACCTTTGGATACCGAAGCGGTCGCCGAGATCCTGGAGGTATCCTCGGACGCGAAGCGCGAGGAAGACAAGTTCTTCATCCTGCGCAATCCGTGGGGCTTCCTCGAAAACGTCCTCGGCTGGCCCGAGCGCCTGGTTGCCGGCAGCCCGTCGGGGCCTGCTGTTGCTGCCGACCTGACACGGGTCGTTCCCGAGCATGAAACCCTGCTGACGCCGGACATGGCTGTTCTGTGGAACGATGCTGCGGAAGAGGATGTGCCGGCGCAGATGCTGCTTTCCATCCACCCAAGTCTTGATGCCGACGCCCGGGGCCAATTCGGCGACGGCGAATGGGAGGCAAGCCCGCATCAGCGGCTGGAACGTCTGCTGCGCGAAACGGGTGTCGGTGTCGGTGTGCTGATCGCGCGCAACACCCTTCGTCTTATCTATGCGCCGCGTGGAGAAACCGCGGGCTGGATTTCCTGGCCGCTCGCCGCACTCGGTCGGGTCGAAGGTCGCCCCATGCTGGCGGGCCTCAAGCTCTGCCTCGGCCGCAATGCGCTTTTCACGGGTGCCCCAGACAAGCGGCTCCGCCCTGTTCTCAAGCAATCGCGCGAAGCACAGAACGAGGTTTCGGAAAAGCTGTCGGGTCAGGTGCTGGGCGCGCTGCACGAGCTTCTCCGCGGTATTCATCACGCTGATCCTGATCGTATCGAGCGGCTGGCCGAAGGGCAATCGCACCATCTCTACGAGGGTCTGCTCACCTGCTTGATGCGGCTCGTCTTTTTGCTTTACGCCGAAGACCGCGATCTGCTGCCCTCATCGTCTGATCCACAGTTGAAGACGCTGTGGGAGGGGGCCTATTCGATCAAGACTCTCTACGCCAAGCTCCTAACTGATGAAGCGCTCAATCCAGACACGATGGACGAGCGCCGTGGCGGTTGGGGCCAGTTGCTGGCGGTCTTCCGCATCATCCATGAAGGTCACGGGGATTGGGTTCAAAAGCGTGGCGGCAAGTTGTTCGATCCCGATGCCTTTCCTTTCCTGGAAGGGCGGGACAAAGGCAGCACGCAGGATGACGCCAAGGTTCTTCCGATCTCCGACGGCTGTATCGTCCGCATCCTGCATGGCCTGATGACGGTGGAAGCTCGAAGCCTGTCGGGCGAGAAAATCCGCGAACGGCTGTCCTACCGATCGCTCGATGTCGAAAGCATCGGTTCGGTTTATGAAACGGTCATGGGCTTCACCGCCTTGCGGGCAGCCGAGCAGATGATTGCCCTCAGGGACGAAAAGAAGCTTCCGACCTTCATCGGTGTTGAAAGCCTGTTGGCACAGAAGGCCGGTGACCGGCAAAAATGGTTGAAAGAGCGGGCGATCACGCTCTCGGCCAAACAGTTGAAGGCAGTCAAGGATGCCAAGGATGCCGGCGAACTTGTGGCGGCAGTCGGATCAGCAATCGATGATCGCGCCTCCCCCGGAGGACATACGCTGGGAGCCGGCGCGCCCTATCTCCAGCCGACCGAGGAACGCCGCCGCTCAGGGTCGCACTACACGCCCCGATCTCTTACCGAGCCGATCGTGCGTCAAGCGCTGGAACCTGCCTTTGAGCGGATTGGGGTAAATGCCTCGCCGGAGGCCGTCCTCTCACTGAAGGTGCTGGACCCTGCTTCCGGATCGGGTGCTTTCCTGGTGGAAGCTTGCCGACAGCTTGGTGCTCGGCTCGAACAGGCCTGGGACACGCATAAATTGGAAAAGCCTACCATCCCCTTGGACGAGGACGAGTCGACCCATGCCCGACGTCTCGTGGCGCAGCGCTGCCTTTATGGTGTCGACCGTAACCCGATGGCCGTCGATCTGGCGCGGCTTTCGCTGTGGCTGGCAACGCTAGCGCGCGAGCATGAATTCAGCTTTCTCGACCACGCCCTAAAAGCCGGGGACAGCCTGGTTGGTCTGACGCAGCGCGAAATTGCTGCCGCGAACTGGGATGCCTCGAAACCCGGCCTTCCACTGTTTAGGGGACTTATCAAGGAGGCCGTTGCGAGGGCATTGGAAGGCCGTGAGGCAATCCGAAACGCACCGGATGATATCACCCGCGCCATCCAGGAATCCCGCCACAACCGAGTTGAACACGAGGTTGAGCCGGCACGCACGGTCGGTGACGCCGTCATCGCAGCCTTCTTCTCCGCGGATAAACCGAAGGCGCGTGAACACGCGCGACAGACGGTGGAAAGTTGGCTAACCGGCTCGCTTCAGCCCAAATGGGAAGAGCTTGGGGGGAGGGCCAGTGCTTTTCGAATCCGGCAGGGCTGGAAGCCATTTCATTGGGAGATCGAATTTCCGGAGGCGTTCGCGAGAGACAACCCTGGATTTGATGCGATTGTCGGAAATCCGCCCTTTCTGGGAGGCACGCGCCTTGAGCCAGCATTCGGGAGATGTTGGCGTGATTTTATAGTAACTTACATTGCTGGTGGCGAAACAGGCGTGAGAGGAGCTGGTGATCTAGCCGCCTATTTTCTCGTGAGATGCTTCGGTTTACTTCGTCGGTCTGGTTGCGCTGGCTTGATCACGACTAACTCAATCTCTCAAGGGGATACTCGAACCATTGGACTCGCGAAAGTCATCGCGCGATCAGGTACTATTTGCGCAGCCGACCGTTCAATCAAGTGGCCCGGCGAAGTAGGTGTAAATGTTGCACGCATATGGGTCCTAAAGGAGAGCGCCGCTTCTAAACCATACTTAAATGGGGAGGAGGTCACTCAGATAAATAGCTACCTTCGTGCGGGCGACGAGCTCGCGCCGGCCGCGGTGCTATCTAGCAATCTCGACAAGGCATTCGAGGGGGCCAAGTTGATGGGGGATGGTTTCATTATCGACGAGAGTGAGGCGGAGCAGTTATTGAAGCTCGACCAAGGGGCTGAATTGGTCGTACGACCCTTTCTTTCAGGACAGGATGTAAATGCACGCCCCGATTCCTCAGCAAGCAGGTGGGCAGTTAACTTCCGTGACATGCCTCTCGGGGGGGGGGGACTTCCCCACAGATTTGGCTCAGCCGCTTCTGACTATCCTCATTGCCTCGCGCTAGTGGAAGAGCGTGTCAAGCCATTCCGGATGGCTAAACCAGCAGACAGCTCGGGCAATCGAGCGATGCGAGAACGTTGGTGGCAATATTTTCTTTGGCGACCGGCAATGCAAACGGCGATTTCTCAGCTTGAGCGCGTAATAGTGCGAAGCCGCGTAAGCAACACGCATGGATTAGCGTTTGCAAGTGCAAGGACAATTCTTTCCGATGCCTTGGTGGTCTTCGCCTACGAGCAATATTCCATGTTCTGTAGTCTTCAATCGAGAGTACACGAAGTCTGGGCTCGCAAACATGGGTCAACGATGCGAAATGACTTACGCTATACACCTACGAGTTGCTTTCAACCCTTTCCTTTCGCGCGCAATGCCGACTCCGACGAGGCGCTCGACGCTGTTGGTAGAGCCTATCATGATCACCGCGCCTCGCTGATGATCCATGCCAATGAAGGAATGACAAAGACCTATAACCGCTTCCACAAAGATACCGAGCGCGGAATGGGTATAGAGCGTCTCCGCGAACTGCACGACGAAATGGACCGCGCGGTGTTGCACGCCTATGGCTGGCATGATCTTGCCGACGAGGTTCGGCCGCAATTCCTGACGGAAGAGACGGAAGAGGACTACAGCTATCAAAACCGTTATTTCTGGCCGGCTGAGCAACGGGAGGAAGTGCTTTCCCGTTTGCTAGCGCTTAATGCCGAACGGCACGCGGAAGAAGCTAGGCTTGGCATCGCCCCCAGAGCGTTACATCGTGATGAAGGTGATGAAGCGGATGGTGACGAGACCGATGCCGATCAAAGCAGTTTCAACCTAAACTGAATCAACTTTAGATTGCTCCCGTTGTTTCATATTGGTAGGTTTAATTCAGTGATGGGGATTCGCATGGCCGATATGAATGATGCGGCTGTCTTAACTGACCGGCTTGTCGACCGAGCCAAGCCGGCATCAGCCGTTGAGGTTCGTGAGCGGTTGATGGACCTGCTGCGACGCGATCTTGTCGGCGCGCATCCGGACCTCGACCCTGATCTCGATCGGGAGGTAATTTCCGGCGCCAGCCCCTCCACCTGGTACCTCACCGGCTTTCTTGCACCCCGGCGCAAGGATAGCCGCGAGCGACGGGCGGATAAGGTGCTCGGTAATGGCGCTGCCGATGAAGAGCAGGCCGAAGCCCAGCTCGATGCGCTACGTTCGGCCGAAAGCATGGAGCAGGGCGCACCCGGTCCAGGCAATGCCGCTGACGACGGGGCCAGCGAACGACCACCCATGCGCTCTTTCGTCCCATCCTCGCTGGGTCTGACCGTGCTTCTGCCCCGGTCGGCGAATACGCTTGACGCCCGCGTCAGCTGGGGCGATTACGTCACCGAGCCGCCGCTCGACAAAGCCGTATTCCTGCCTGACGAAAGGGAGAAGGCGGCGCAGGCCGGCGAGCAACCGAAGGAGCCGCCAAAAAGTTCGCTCGACTGGCGCAGGATTCCCCGTGAGGAGCGTCTGACCATCGACGTCACGACGCTTCAGGACGGCATTCCGCAGCGCATCGTGGTGCCGGAGAGCGCGGCACCGCAGGTGCCCGGCGGCGGCCTTGAACTTATCATCACCGTCCGCCCGGCCCAAACCGCCGGCATCGACGGCATCCGCGATGATGTTCTGGCCGTGTCCGTCTTCCTGGTGAATGCGCGCCCGGAAACCTACCGCCGCTTCGGCGACATCGCTTTCTGTTTCCAGGCTCGGCTTGAACTGCACACTGCCGAAGGTTTCGCCCCACGCGACGACCGCGCGTCCTATGATGCAAATGATCCTGACGAACGTCTGGCCGACCTCCATTACCGCGATGTCTGCTCCTTCGCTGTCGGCCATAACACCTCTGCCGATTGGGGTGCGCCCGATGACGGCGGCCGAATCATCACGGTCTTCACCAATCCTATTCCCTGCCAGGAAGTGGAGAAACTCGGTGCTGACATTGACGTTTCCGATGTCGAGCGACGCATGGAAAAGCTCGAGGAGGCTTCTGCCGATGTCGTGAGCCTGAAGGCCGCGCTTTCCACTCTCCCAATCGAATACGCCAAATGGGCAGCCGAGCAGGATGGATTGATCAGTGAAGTCTCCGGAGCACGCCGCCAAGACGTGGCACGAGACTGCCTTGTGAAAATCCGCGAGGCATGCCGCCGCATCGAAGGCGGTATTGATCGGCTGGTGAGCGATCCGACGAGCCGGCAAGCCTTCCGGATCATGAACAAAGTCATGGCGCGATCGAACCGCCAGCGTGCTGCGGCAGACAACAAGAAGCCGTTGGCCGAGCAAAAGGCGCCGACTTGGCGTCTGTTCCAGCTCGCCTTCATTCTTCTGAACCTGGAGGGACTGGCCGACCCCGGCCATGAGGATCGGCCGGTCGTCGATCTGCTGTTCTTCCCGACAGGCGGCGGCAAGACCGAAGCCTATCTCGGCCTTGCTGCTTTCGCCATTGCCCGCCGGCGCCTGGCCAATCCCGGTCTGGAAGGGGCGGGTCTTTCCGTCGTCATGCGTTACACGCTGCGGCTTTTGACGCTCGACCAGTTGCAGCGCGCCGCTGGCCTCGTCTGCGCGCTCGAACTGGAGCGAAAGTCCAATCCTGACCTCGGCACATGGCCCATTGAAATCGGTCTCTGGGTTGGCGGGGGCGCAACCCCAAATGCGCTCGGCGACTCGAAGAACAAGAACCCGAGCACGGCGGTCGCCTGGTTGGATGAACACCGAAGGCGAAATGGGCCGGCGCCTGCTCCGATGAAGAACTGCCCCTGGTGTGGCCAGCGCTTCAACAAGGAAAGCTTCCGGATACACCCTCATTTGACCAAGCCCGAACGTCTGGACATTCGGTGCGATAACCTGGATTGCGAATTCTCCGGTGCCGACCGCCTGCCTATCGTCGTGGTAGATGACGAGATATACCGTCGCCTGCCGGCTTTCATGATTGCGACCATCGATAAGTTCGCCAATGTGCCTTGGGAGGGGCGGGCAGGCGCGTTCTTTGGCCATGTCGACCGCTCGGACGCTTCGGGTTTCTACGGAGCCGGCGAAAACGGCGGCACGCGTATATCACGCGAACTACGGCCGATCGACCTGATCATTCAGGACGAATTGCACTTGATTTCCGGGCCACTTGGCACGATCGCCGGCCTTTACGAAACGGCATTCGACCTCCTCGCATCGCGCCAGATTAACGGCGAGCGGCGTGGCCCCAAGATCGTGGTATCCACCGCAACTGTTCGGCGGGCAGAAACTCAGATCAAGAATCTCTTTGGACGCTCGGGGACCGCGATCTTTCCGCCGCCCGGCATCAGCCGCCACGATTCCTTTTTCGCAAAGGTCGACCGCGTGTCCCCCTCACGCGTCTATGCGGGGATCGCGTCGCCGGGACGTGGCCCCAAACTAGTCTATCTGCGGGCGTTGCAAACCATCCTTTCCGGTGCGGCAGCCCTTTCAACCGGAGCTAAGGACGATCCCGCCGATCCCTATCTGACGGCTCTTTGCTATTTTAATGCACTCCGCGAACTCGGCGGCGCGCGTCGCATTGTCGAGGACGAAGTTCGAGCGCATCTGTCGAGCTACGGTACCAGCCGTGTTCGCAAACAACCGAGCGGCCAGCCTTTCGCGGACAGGGTATTGCGGGAAGTCCAGGAATTGACGTCGCGTTACAGCACCGACCAGGTGTCGGAGGCGCGAACCCGGCTGGGTTACCCTGCCTCTGACAAGAATGCCGTCGACGTGGCGCTGGCGACCAACATGATCTCCGTCGGTCTGGATATCAGCCGTTTGGGCCTGATGGTCGTGCAAGGCCAGCCGAAAACGGCCGCTGAATATATCCAGGCGACATCCCGCGTCGGCCGCGAAGCCTCCAAGCCGGGACTGGTCATCACGCTGCTCAACATCCACAAGCCGCGGGACCGGACGCACTACGAACAGTTCCGCGCCTTCCACATGAGCTTCTACCGTGCCGTCGAGGCGACCAGTGTCACTCCATTCTCTCCAAGGGCACTGGACCGGGCCCTGGCCGCAACACTGGTCGCCGCCGCACGACATGTGGAGCCTGATCTTAGTCAGAACGATTTCGTGACACGGATGGCCGACAACCCCGCTGCCTATGCGGCTGTTCGCAAGATCGTCGAAGAAAAGATGGCGACCGCGGACGTTGAGCAGGAACTCGTCGACCGTTGCCTGGCGCGGCTCGATGAATTGCGCGATGCCTGGATATCCATCGCCGACAGACAGACTGCGAACGGCGACCGATTTGTCTATGCGAAAGGCGAGCCGGTGCAACGGCTTCTTCAAGATCCCTTGGGCCTACGCGGTAATAATTTCTTCGTCGCAGCCCGCTCGATGCGCGATACGGAACCGGTGGCGTTGCTGAAGATTAGAAGGCCGGACGGCCGCGTTTTCGAGTAGCGAGAAGAACCCATGGCAGACATTACGCAAAGCTTCAGCCAGTTGCTGCTGACCTATGGTCCCGGCGCTATGCTCGATCTCCCGGATCAGGCGGTCATCGTGTCGGGACTGCAGGGATGGCGTTACGGCGCCAACATGAAACCGGTGGCCGAGGATCGGCTAATCGCTCTTCTCCGCGACCAACTGGGAGAAAAGCTTAACCCCACTTTCTGGGGATTGCGTCAGCCGCCGGAACAGGATGAAGAGCGCCGCGATGACAACGCCCCGGGCGTTGAAGTGCTGCTTTTCCCGAGTTGGTTCACCGTGGATGATGATGCCGCCGTGTCCGAGGGAGAGAGTGCATCTCACGCACTTGAGAAACGCAGACGGATGGTGGAGTTCGACCATCTGACCGGGACCAGGGGTGGCAAGCTTTCGTACAAGGATGATCGTGGCAAGCGCCGCGAAGTGAACCCCATCCGATTCGTCGCGGCCTGCACGAAGGGGCACTTGCAGGATATCAGCTGGCGATACCTGGTTCACCGAAGCGGCGACCAGACATGTCGGAAGCCGATGTATTGGGTCGAGCGCGGTGTGAGCTCTGATCCATCGGACATCTCTGTCCGCTGCACGTGCGGCGCTATGCTGACGATGGCCGACCTCTACAAGCCAAAGTTCCTAGGGACCTGCCGCGCCGAGAGCCCTTGGCTACAGCCGCAAAGGCAGCATGACGAGGAATGCGGCATCGATCTGCGCCTGTTGCCGCGATCCGCCACCAACACGTATTTTGCCCAGACCGTGACAGTGATTTCGCTGACGAATTCGGACGACCGCGCCCGGCAGACGGTTCAGGAGTACCGGCCGACAATCGATTCCATTCGACAATTGCCCAACTTCATCGACATCTTGCGTAGTCTGCCAAATACGAAAGATGCTTTCTCGGCGTTTGCCGACGACGAAATTTGGCGGGCGCTCGATGAAGAGACGGGCGATGCAGCAACGTCGGCCAACCCGCGGATTGCAGAATTTGATCTCTTGGCGTCCGGCACTCGTATCATCGGACATGATGGCCCCACATCCCATCTGTTCGCCGAAACATTGCCCTTGGATGTTCAGGACCGAAACGAGCTTTGGCAGAGTTTCTTAGCAGGTGTGGTGAAGGTGCATCGGTTGCGGGAGGTGACTTGCCTGTATGGATTCACCCGCCTCGAGCCGCCACCCACGGCCGCTGAAAGTGAACTGGATGAGATACGACTCGCCGTCGATGGTGCGGATCTCGCCAGAAACGTTGAATGGCTTCCGGCTATTGAGCAGTTCGGGGAAGGTATTTTCCTCCATGTCAACCCGGACTTCCTGAAACGATGGCGAGACGAAGCCGCCGTTGGCGAGCGAACGCTCGTCTTGAGGGAAGGTGAATCGCGCGAGGCTGAAAGGTTCGGCAGACCTCCTTCTCATTTGGGAATAGCCTATTGGGCGCTGCACTCGCTGTCTCACGCCCTGATGTCGGAGCTCTCGCTGGAATGCGGCTACCCGCTCTCGTCATTGAAGGAGCGTGTATATTCCAGCGGCGCCGGCCAGGCGGATCGATATGGACTGCTGATCTACACGTCGACGGCGGGTGGCCAGGGAACGCTTGGCGGATTGAGTGGCATGGCTCATCGCGTCGGCGAACTGTTGACCCGAGCGATGACGCGCCTTGAGTTGTGTTCAAACGATCCGATCTGCGCGGAGCACGCGCCTAACGGTGATTTTGATGATCGCCACCTCCACGGCGCAGCCTGCCACGCCTGTCTGCTCATTCCGGAGACGTCGTGCGAGGCTCGGAATACAAGATTAGACCGAGGTCTTCTTGTGCCGACGGTGGTTGGCTCCAGATATGCGTGTTTCGAAGTCGTTTGAAGCGCTGATCTCTGAAATAGATAGATAATTTAATTGCTTATTGTGCGCTTGGGAGACGGGTGGGGATGGAAGAAAGAGAGTCATTTATAGAAAATGCGGCGAGAACATCTCTCGACTGCATGCAGAGGATTGCGGTTAAGGTTGAAGCGGAACTTGAGGCGTCGATATCTGAACCTGGCGGGCAGTTCGCTGTCGGCAACTCCTTCAATACGCCTCGTCAGGTCGAAGAATACGCGAAAGTGCGTCATGAGGCAGCAGCTTCGCTAGTCCGACTTCGTAAAGAGCCTCTTTTAGCGCGCGTAGATTTCGAGGATGAAGATGGTGATCCGGGTGCGATTTTCATCGCACCCGCCGTGGCGCCGGCTGGACTTGGCGGACCACGCGTCGCTAGCCTCAATTCCCCGGTCGGTAGCATTGCATCGAGAAAGCCGGGTGGCCGATATCCGCTTAGGATCAACGGGCGTGAACACGATGTTCTGATTACAGCTGTTACAAAACTCTACCCGGAGAAGCACTCGAGGGAATGGGATTCCATAAACAGTCAGGTCGCTTTGTGGGGTAATACTCTCACGATCCCCTCGCTGCAGCGCTACCTCAAGAGTGGCACATCTGGTCCGCAACCAGCAGCGGGAGAGGAGGACATCCTAGCCCGGATCCTTGCGGCAGCTGAGCAGGACACACTCGTGATTTCGGGCATCGTTCGCCCCGAGGTGGACGGCGTCACGTTGCGCCAGCAGCGCATCGTTGACGAGTACCAGGACGAAATCTTCCGCATGCCAATCAACCGTAGGTTATTCCTCTCCGGGCCGCCTGGAACTGGCAAAACTACAACACTTATTCGCAGACTCGGGCAGAAGGTCGATCTCAGTGAAGACGTGCTCTCAGAAACGGAACGTGCAGTAATTCAGCGGGTTGGCGACCTTGCCGACCATCCAACGAGCTGGATGTTATTCTCGCCGACGGAGCTTCTCAAACAGTACGTGAAGGAGAATTTCGCTCGGGAAGGCGTGCCAGCCTCCGAGGAAAACATCAAGACGTGGAGCCAGTATCGGGTCGAAGTTGCGCGCGACTATCTTGGACTTTTGAATACCACCAACCGCAAGGGTCTCTTTGTACTTGCGGAGGAAAGGCCAGCTTACTTGGCCGAACGGTGCGGATCGTCGGAGGACGCGGCGTGGTATGACGCTTTTCTTGCATATTTCTGGGTCGCCGTGGGCATGGACCTTGCATCCGAAGCCGATGCCCTGGCTAGGTCCCCCGATCCCGCAGTCGCGACAGTTGGAAAGAGGGTTGCCAGCGTTCTCGCAGCCCAAAGAGGTGGTTTCGACGGGCGCGTGATCGTAGACTTGGGTAGACTTCGCGACGAGATCAAGGTGACCGTTTCCGGCCTTCAGGAAGCATTCGCGAGAGTGTCTGATAGCTTGCTCAACAGGGTTTTACGTGCTGACGGGGAGTTTTTGAGCAAATTTGGAAAAGTCTCTGCAGACCTTCGTCGCGCTCCGCAAGACGAGACAGAAGACGAGGACGCCGATGAAATCTTCGATGGTGATGAAGACGAAGAGCTCACGCATTCACCCTCTCAACCTATCCGTATTGCCTATGCACGCTTTGCACAGCTTCTGAGAACGCTCGCCAACGCGCGCTCGAATGGCAAAAGGCCTGGGCCGAACAGCTATGGCGGCAAGCTTGCTGCATGGCTAGGGGAGAATCGACTTCCAAGTGACGAGCAGATGAAACAGCTGGCGCAGATCGCCCGGTCGCAACGCAGCCTACGCAAATTCATGCGCCCCGATCGTCTGATCATGCGCTCGATCATACCGAAGTTCAGGAGTTTCCGAACGGAAGATGCTCTCTCGAGTGACTGGTATACGCAATCTCCGCCATCCGCATCGATGATTTCGTGGCAGGAACTCGACCTGCTGATGTTGATTACGATGCGGACTGGTGCGGATGTGAGCAATAACCTTGCCCGTACACTGGACGTGGAACCGGCAAGCCGCGGCATTTTGGCCGATATCAAGCGGCTCTACCGCAATCAGATTCTCGTCGACGAAGTGACCGACTTCTCGCTTATCCAACTCGCGCTTATGCATGAGCTTGCCCATCCGAGCTTACACTCATTCTTTGTGTGCGGTGATTTTAACCAGCGTTTGACGGAGTGGGGAATAACGAGCGACGACGATTTCGATTGGATTAGTAAGAGTTTCGAGCGGCGCGCGGTGTCGATCTCCTATCGCCAGACCCGCAAACTGGTCGCACTCTCAAGTGCAGTCACAGGGCTCGACGGCACAAGCCAGGACGTGACGCTGCCGGACTTCAACGACATCGAGGGAATCTCGCCTGTGTGGGGACGAGGGCTCAGGACCATCGAGCAGAAAGCCCACTGGCTTCGGACACGCATTGGAGAAATTGAGGCCAGAGACAATCGGCTGCCATCGATTGCAGTACTTGTGAATAGCGAGGACGATGTCGAGCCGCTGGCCCTTCAGCTGAGCAAAATGCTGCGCGACATTAACTACAGCGCTGAGGCCTGTAAGGACGGTAAATCAATCGGAAGTGAAAAGACCGTCAGGGTTTTCGATATCCAGCACATCAAAGGGTTGGAGTTCCAGGCAGCATTCTTCATGGATATGGATAGTCTCATTCAAAAAAAGCCGGGGTTGTTCAACAAGTACCTTTACGTGGGCGCAACGCGGGCGGCTACGTATTTCGGGCTTACCTTCACAAAGGAAGTGCCTACTGAAATGGTTCCGTTATCAGAGCATTTCCTGGAAGGGTGGCAAAGCTGAAAACCGCCGGTCTTGCCCCTCACCCGCGTTCATCAAACAACCGGACTCCAGTCAACCCTACAAGCCTCCCCACCAAGGCATCCTGAAACCCAACATCACCCACCTCCGCAGCCGCCTCCCGCCGCTGCCTATGATACCAATACCCGCCGCTGACTTTGGCGGCGTCATTGTCGCTCGTCGCCAGCCACGTCTGCGTGAGGTGCCCCATCTCAAGATCATCCGGCGCGCCGGCGCCGCCCATTTTGGTCGGCACCCAGCCGGGGTCGACGGCGTTGCTGAAGACATCCGGCCAGTGGCGGGCGAGGGCGGCGGCGAGGGTGGCGATGTAGAGCTTGCTTTCCGAATAGGCCTGGCTGGCGTTCCATGGCCGTCGCTTCCAGTCGATATCGTCAAGGCTGCTGGCGCCGCTGCGGTGCATGCCGCTCGTGAGATAGATCAGGCGGTCGGGGCGGGTGATCCAGGCGGTGAGGAGATAGGGGGCGAGCACGTTGACCGCCAGCGTCTTGGCGTGACCTTCCGGCGTTTCGCCGCGGCTGCGTTCGAGGTAGATACCGGCATTGTGGATGACGGCGTCCATGCGGCCGATGGCGTTGACCTGTTCGGCGATGGAGCGCGTCTCGGCGGCGCTGGCGAGATCGCCGATGACGAGGCCGAGGGCGGCGGCTGACGTGTCTGCGATGGCGGCGGGGCGCTCGCGGGAGCGGGCGTGCAGGACGACGTCGTGGCCTTGCCGGATGAGGGTGCGGGCGGCGGCAAGCCCGAGGCCATCGGTGGAGCCGGTGATGAAGATGCGGCTCATGGGGTTTCCTCTCGCGGTGGCGTGGTGGGGGCAGAGTGCTTGGCTGAGGGTCCTCGGGTCAAGCCCGAGGACGACGGAGGGTGGGGAGGGCTTGAGTGCGAACATCCGACGCAGACGATCGGGGAGGGGCAGCCCCTCATCCGGCTGCCGCCACCTTCTCCCCGCTTGCGGGGCGAAGGGGGTATGCCGCGGCCTCTCCGTCCCTCTCCAACGTCGTGTGTGGCACGTCCCCTCTCCCCTTACGGGGAGAGGGTTAGGGTGAGGGGCAGTTTTTTGGTGGAGCTCCATGAGCGGCGGGCATGGGTCCTCGGGTCAAGCCCGAGGACGACGGAGGGTGGGGGAGCGTTGCTGCCAAACCCACCCGCTCACGCGCCTACTTCCGGCCGCCAAATCGCCGGCCGCACTCACGCGCCCGCTTCCCTTCGCCGCTCCGCCCCCGCCGCAATCGTCTGCACCAGCTCGTCCACCTCGCGTGCCAGCCGCTCCAGTGGCAATCCCACGAAGCGCCCCTCCAGGCTGATGCTGACCACCCCGTGGACGGCGCCGAAGAGGGTGCGGGCGCGGATGGCGCGATCTTGGGGGGGCATGTCGGGCTGCAGTTCGGCGAGCGGTTCGGCGATCACGTCCATCAGGAAGAGGTGTTCGTCGAGGTGCCATTGCGGCGTCGGGCTGGTGTCGGGGGGGAAGTGGTCGAACAGCGCCTTCCAGAGGTTGCGGTGCTCGACGGCGAAGGCGAGGTAGCCCTGGGCGAGGTTGCGGAGCCGATCGGTCGGGCTTTTGTCGCGGGCCTCGGGCAGGGTCAGCTTCGCCTCCAAGGCCTTCAGCGTCGACGAGTTGACGTGGATGACGAGCTCGGCGAGGTCGGAGAAGACGGTGGAGAGGCCGCCGAGCGCGCAGCCGGCATCGTGGGTGATGTCGCGGGCGCGCAGATTGGTGAGCCCGTCGCGGGCGATGCGCTCGCGCGCCGCCTCGATCAGCCGCGCCTTCAGATCCTCGCGTTTTTCTTCTCGCCTGCCGGCCATTAACCATTCCACTTCGATTTTTTGAACGACGTTCAAAATTTATCTTGAACGTCGTTCATGATTCTGCCATAACAGCACTCGTGAACAACGTTCATAAACCGGAGGCAAGAAATGTTCAAACTGATTTCTATTCTCTTGCGGGGCAGGGCGCATGATGCCGAACAGGCCTTTGCCGATCGCCACGCCGTGCCGCTGCTGGCCCAGCAGATCCGCGATGCCGCCCAGGCGATCCAGTCGGCGCGGCGCAGCGTGGCCGTCGCCATCGCCCAGAACGAGCAGGAAAAGGCGCAGCACCAGACGATCGTCAGCCGCATCGCCGATTTGGAGAGCCGTGCCTGCGCCGCTCTCGACAAAGGCAATGACGGCCTGGCTCGCGAGGCGGCCGAGGCGATCGACTTTCTCGAAGCCGAGCGCGATGCTTCGGTGGCGGCGCAGGCCCAGTTCACCACATCGATCGGCAAGCTGAAGGGCATCGTGCGCTCGGCCGAGGCGCGGCTGCAGGAGCTGCAGCGCGGCGAGCGGCTGGCGCGCGCCACTGAAGAGGCGCAGAAGCTCGATGTCGTGGTCGCCGGCCCTGGCCTCGCCACCCTCGACGAGGCCGAGGAGACCTTAGCGCGGCTGCGGCTGCGCCAGAGCCAGAACGAGCTGACGGCGGCCGCACTGAAGGACATGGAAAGCACCACCCGGCCGGCCGGCATCATCGAGAAGCTCGCCAATGCCGGCTGCGGCGCGCCGCTCACCGCATCGGCCGATGACGTGCTTGCCCGGCTGAAGAGCCGCATCACCCCGGCCGCCTGAAATCATCCATCCCACCATTCACCCCTAAAAATTGAAGGGTCACTACAATGAACGACAGTTTCCAGAAACACTCCGCCAGCTGGGTCAGCTTCTCCTACATCTCCTTCGGCTCGGCCGCCTTCATGCTGGCGCTCGGCCTTTATATGATGCCGCTCGATCTCTGGGGCAAAGGCTATCTCGCCATGGGCATCCTGATGCTGGTGCAGACCACGGTGAACATCACCAAGACGCTGCGCGACAATGCCGAATCCGAGAAGCTGATCCGCAAGGTCGAGGATGCCCGCACGGAAAAACTGCTCGTCAAATTCAATCGTAGCGATGAAGATTGATCTTCCTTAACCACAGCGCAGAGTTGTTGCCGCATTCAACCAATGGGTAACAACTCTGTGGCCTTTTCATCAGGCCGAAAGAGGGACCAAGTCCGTGCAACACAATCTGATGACGTCAAGGAAATTCGCGCCGCTGTTCTGGACCCAGTTCCTCACGGCCTTCAACGATAATTTTCTGAAGAACACGCTGGTGTTCCTCATTCTCTTCAAGATGTCGGCAAGCGAAGGCGCTGCCCTGGTGACGCTTGCCGGCGTCATCCTCATCGTGCCCTTCCTGCTGCTGTCGGCGCTCGGCGGCGAGCTCGCCGACAAGCATGACAAGGCGAAAATCGCCGAACTCTTGAAACGCTGCGAGATCGGCATTGCGGCGCTGGCCGTCGTCGGCCTCGGCTTCTCCTCCATCTTCGTGCTGATGGCGGCGCTCTTCGGCTTCGGCGTCGTCTCGGCGCTGTTCGGGCCGATCAAATACGGCATCCTGCCCGATCATCTCGACCGCCGCGACCTGCCGAAGGCCAATGCCTGGATCGAGGGCGGCACCTTCATCGCCATCCTCGCCGGCACGATCATCGCAGCGCTGGCGTTTTCCAGCGGCGACAATGTGCTGCTGTTCGGCTCGATGATGATGGGGCTGTCGCTGCTTTGCTGGCTGGCGAGCCGGATGATCCCGGCGACCGGCTCCAAGGCGCCGGATCTGCAGATCGACCGCAATGTCATCCGCTCCAGCTACACCCTCGTCAGGGAAATCCGGCAGGACAAGCGGCTGTGGCGTTCGGCGCTGATGAACTGCTGGTTCTGGCTGGTCGGCGCCTTCGTGCTGTCGATCCTGCCGACCATGGTGACCGAGCTGCTCGGCGGCTCCGAGCTCGTCGTGCCGGCCTATCTCACCGTCTTCGCCATCGCCGTCGCCGTCGGCTCGGCCATCGCCGCCTGGATGTCGTCGGGCCGCATCGTGCTCTTGCCGGCCCCTGTCGGCACGGCGCTGCTCGGCCTCTTCAGCCTCGATCTCGCCTGGAACCTCTGGGGCCTGCAATCGACCACCCATGCGACGACGATCCTCGGTTTCTTCGCCGGCGAAAACACCATCCGCGTCGCCATCGATCTCGCCGGCATGGCGATCGCGGGCGCCTTCATCGCCGTGCCCACCTTCGCCGGCCTGCAGACCTGGGCGCATGAGGATCGCCGCGCCCGCGTCATCGGTGCGGCCAATGTGCTCTCGGCGCTGTTCATCACCGTCGGCCTCGGCCTCGTCGCCGTCATCCAGGCGCTCGGCGCCTCCATTCCTGAGATCCTCATCGGCCTCGGCATCCTCAACTTTGGCGTCGCCTGGCTGATGCTGAAGACGCTGCCGACCAACCCCTTCCGCGATTTCATCTCGATCCTGTTCCGCGCCTTCATGCGCCTCGAGGTCGAGGGGCTGGAGAATATCAAGAAGGCCGGCCGCGCGCCGATCATCGCGCTGAACCATGTCAGCCTGCTCGACGGTGCCTTGGCGCTCGCCATCACCGAGGAGGAGCCGGTCTTCGCCGTCGATTACAAGATCGCCCAGGCCTGGTGGGTGCGGCCCTTCCTGAAAATGTGCAAGTTCCTGCCTCTTGACCCGACCAAGCCGATGGCGACGCGCTCGCTGATCAAGGTGGTGCAGGACGGCAACCCGATCGGCATCTTCCCCGAGGGCCGCCTGACGGTGACCGGAACGCTGATGAAGGTCTATGACGGTGCGGCCATGGTCGCCGACAAGACCGGCTCGATGGTCGTGCCGGTCAAGATCGACGGGCTGGAGAAGAGCTATCTCTCCTATCTCGGCGACGGCAAGATCCGCCGCCGGCTGTTCCCCAAGGTCAAGGTCACCATTCTCGAGCCGGTGAAGCTCGAAGTGCCGGCCGAGCTGAAGGGCCGCAAGCGCCGCACGGCGGCAGGCGCTGCCCTCTATCAGGTGATGTCGAACCTGTTGTTCGAGACCGCCGATACCTCGTCGACCGTGCTCGGCCGCGTCATTCAGGCGGCCCAGGAATTCGGCATGAAGAAGCTCGCCGTCGAGGATCCGGTCACCGGCAGCCTCACCTATGGCAAGCTGCTCACGGGTGCCGCCGTGCTCGGCGCCAAGTTCCGCGCCCGCTTCCCGGAGGCAAACATCGGCGTCATGCTGCCGAACGCCAATGGCGCCGCCGCCACCATCCTCGGCGTCATGACATCAGGCAAGGTGCCGGCCATGCTGAATTTCACCGCAGGCGCCGCCAACATCCTCTCCGCCTGCAAGGCCGCCGAGGTGAAACATGTGCTGACTTCGCGCGCCTTCGTCGCCCAGGCCAAGCTCGGCCCCGTCGTCGAGGAGTTGCAAAAGCAGGTGACGATCGTCTGGCTCGATGATTTGAGAGCCGAGATCGGCGCGCTCGACAAGATCCGCGGTCTCCTGCGCAAGGGCCGGCCGCTGGTGAAGCGCCGGCCGGATGATCCGGCCGTCATCCTCTTCACCTCAGGCTCGGAAGGTACGCCGAAGGGCGTGGTGCTGACCCACCGCAACATCCTGTCGAACGCCGCCCAGGCCGCCGCCCGCATCGATTTCCACAGCGGCGACAAGGTGTTCAACATCTTACCCGTTTTCCATTCCTTCGGGCTGACGGCCGGCACCGTGCTGCCGCTGATCTCGGGCGTGCCGGTCTATTTCTATCCGTCGCCGCTGCATTACCGCATCGTGCCGGAGCTGATCTATGTCTCCAACGCCACGATCATCTTCGGCACCGACACCTTCCTCAACGGTTATGCGAGGACCGCGCATCCGTATGATTTCCGCTCGATCCGCTATATCTTCTCCGGCGCCGAGCCGGTGAAGGCTTCGACCCGCCACACCTATATGGAAAAATTCGGCCTGCGCATCCTGGAAGGCTACGGCGTCACCGAGACCGCGCCTGTTATCTCCATCAACACGCCGATGTACAACCGCTCCGGCACGGTCGGCAAAATCCTGCCGGGCATGGAATGGAAGCTCGAACCGGTGCCCGGCATCGATGAGGGCGGAAGGCTGCATGTGCGCGGCGCCAATGTCATGGCCGGTTACCTCCGTGCCGAAAAGCCCGGCGTGCTGGAGCCGCTCGCCGATGGCTGGCACGATACCGGCGACATCGTCACCATCGACGAGGACGGCTTCGTCAAGATCCGCGGCCGCGCCAAACGCTTCGCCAAGATCGGCGGCGAAATGATCTCGCTCGCCGCCGTCGAAACGCTGGCTGCCGAGCTCTGGCCGGGCGCGCTCTCGGTCGTCTCGTCGCTGCCCGACCCCAAGAAGGGCGAGCGCCTGGTGCTGCTGACCGAAGCCGAAACCGCCACCCGCACCGAATTCCTCGCCTTCGCCAAATCCAAGGGCGCGATGGACATGATGGTCCCGGCCGAGGTCACCATCGGCAAGGTGCCGGTGCTCGGTTCCGGCAAGGTCGATTTCGTCGCGGCGCGCAAGCTGGCGGAGAGCGTGGCCGAGAAGGGGGAGGCGGCGTAGGCGGACATGGGCGGAGGAGCACCACCTCTCCTCCGTCATCCAGGCACCACCTCTCCTCCGTCATCCCAGGGCTTGACCCTGGGATCCACGCGGCTGGCACTGGGTGAGCAGCGATGGCGTCTGGGGAACAATTGAAAGCCGCAGGCTTGGTTGTGGATCCCAGGGTCAAGCCCTGGGATGACGGAGTGTGGTTGGCGTTCTCGCCAAACGCAGCGGCGATGCAGCTTGCGCTCCTCAGCCTCCGTCGTCCTCGGGCTTGACCAGAGGACCCATGCCGCAAGCACTGCGTTCGCATCACCAGAGCGTAGGATAGAGATCGTCCCACTCGGGATTCATCGCCTCGACCAGATCGACCTTCCATTGCCGGTACCAGCGTTTCAATGACTTCTCGCGCTGGATCGCACTGCCGATGTCCCAATGCTCCTCATACCAGACGAGGCGGGTGCATCCGTATTTCCAGGCAAAGCCGGGCGTCAGTCCTTCGCGATGCTCATAGATGCGGCGCTCCAGATCGGAGGTCACGCCGATATAGAGCGTGCCGTTTTTCTGGTTGGTGACGATGTAGACATATCCCGCCATGGCGGCAGAGTGCTTGGTTGTGGATCCCAGGGTCAAGCCCGAGTATGACGGAGGGTGGGGGTGAGGATTGGCAAGAGGCGAGACGTCTTGAGGAATTCCAGCAAGATCCGTGGGTGGTTTTAGCTGGGAATTGCGCAAAGACGGCAATTCCAACAAAATCGCCGCTGCATTTACGGTTCTTGCCGCATAGGCTCCCCCACTTTCCGTCGTCCTCGGGCTTGACCCGAGGACCCATCTCCACGAGCGCTGCGGTCAAACCCGAGTGTGACAGAGGGTGATGAACGAGGAGAAGAAACACACCTTGCGAATAGAGGGATCGCGGCATGTCCCTTCTCCCCTGGAGAAGGCGGCGGCAGCCGGATCAGGGCTGGCCTTGTCCTACTCCTGAACCGTCAAAGTGCGGCCTTGATTTTCTCGGCGACGTCGGCCGGGACCCATTGCGTCCAGATGGCTTCGTCCTGCTCAAGGAAGCGCTTGGCGCCGTCTTCGCCGGTGCCCTGGTTTTCGGTTTCCCACGCCATGATCTTGCCGACCGTGTCGTTGCTCCAGCCGCGCTTGTTGAAATAGGCCATGACTTCGGGGCTGGTGCGATCGGCGAATTTCTTGGTCAGCACGGTCATCACCTTGTCGACCGGCCAGTCGGCAACCTTCGGGTCGGGGCAGGCGAGGTTGGTGATGCAGCGCTTCCATTCGACGGGATCGGCCGAACCATTCTGCTTGAGCATCACCAGCTGATATTTGCCGAGCAGCGCCGTCGGCGCCCAGTAATAAGTAATGAAGCCTTGCTTGCGTTCATAGGCCTTGCCGATGGCGCCATCGAGGCCGGCTGACGAGCCCGGGTTCATCAGCGTGAAACCCTTGTCGGCCGCCTTATAAGCCTTGAACAGCTGCGTCGTCACGACGGTCGCGCCCCAGCCTTCGGCGCCGTTGAAGATCACGCCCTTGCTCGGGTCTTCCTGGTCGGGGAAGAGGTCGGGATGGGCAAGGGCATCTTCGACGGTCTTGATCTCGGGATGGGCGTCGGCGACATATTTCGGGATCCACCAGCCCTGGATGCCGCCATCGGGAAGGGCCGGGGCGCCGAAGACGATCTTGCCTTCCTGGATGCCGCGCGGAACGATCTCCGGCAGGAGGTCGACCCAGGTTTCCGACGAGACGTCGGGCTCGCTCTTTTCGACCATCGATGTGGTCGTCGGCACCGTATCGCCGGGAACGGTCTCGACATTGCAGCCGTAGCCGTTCTCGAGGATGAACTTGTCGACGAAGGTCAGGACTTCGGCGCTCTGGGCATTGTGCACGGCCAGCACCACGTCGCCGCATTCGGCCGCGTGGGATAGCGATGCGCCGCCGGCAAGGCCGGCCAGCAGACATGTGGATGCAAGCAGTTTTTTCATTGTCGTTCCCTCTGTTCTGCGGCGTCGGTAAGCCAGGGCGCCGCGTCCCTGTTTAGAAATAGCTGGCCACCGGCTCGCCGAGCGCTTCGAGGCGCGGCGTGATCCCGAGGCCGGGGGCGGCAGGCGCGGTGACGCGGCCGTTGCGCACGGTAAAATCGCCGTCGGCGGTCTTGATGGCGACGATGTCGCGGCATTCGAGCACGCAGCGCAGGTTCTTTTCCGGCACCGTCTGGCCGAGATGGACGATGGCCGCGAAGGCGATGTCCGAGCCCGTCGTTTCCTGGACGCTGACGGTGTAGCCGGCGGCGACCGAAATATCGCGATGCCGGCGGCCGCGGGTCAGCCCGCCATTCTTGGAGATCTTCAGGCCGATGCCTTCGGCGGCGTCGTCGCTGAGGAGCTGGGCGATCGCCGCATCGTCGGTGGCCAGTTCGTCGAAGATGATCGGCACATCCGTGCGCCGGCGCAGCGACAAACATTCGCGCCAGGTCGCGCAGGGGGCTTCGAGCACGAAATCGAGCCCGGCCGGCAACAGCCGCAGCATCCGCAGCGCGGTTTCTACAGTCATGCCGCCATTGGCATCGACGATGAAGAATTCGCCCGGCCGCTTGTCGGCGAGCGATGCGGCAATTCTGGCGGCATCGACGGCCGGCTCGTCACCGATCTTGACCGAATGGGCGATATAACCGAGCTGGCGATGCTCGGCGACGCGCCGGCGCATATCGTCCGGATCGCCCATATAGATCGACGAAATGACAGGCATTTTGACATCGGTGCGCCCGCCGAGCAGGTCGCAGACCGGCAGGCCGACCGATTTGCCGAAGAGATCCCAGCAGGCGACGTCGAGCGCCGTCTTGGCATGGAGATGCCCGACCAGCGCATGGTCCATGGCGTCATTGATGCGGTCGACGCGGCGGGGATCGAGCCCGATCAGGCTGGGCGCGATCTCGGCGATGCCGGCGCGCACGCCGAGCGCATGCGAGGCGATATAGGTCGAGCCGAACGGCGTGCTCTCGCCCCAGCCCTCCAGCCCGTTCTGCGTGGTGATCCTGACGATCGTCGCGTCGAAGCTTCTGTATTCCCGGCCGCCCGACAGCCGGTAGACGCCGCCGCGATAGGGCAGCTCGACCTGGAAGACATCGATTTTTTCGATTTTGAGTTCGCTCATTGTGGCTCTTCTATTCGGGGATCACGAGGACGAGCTTGCCGGCGATGCGCTTCGACAGGAAATCGCGCTGCGCCTCGACGATCTCGCTTAAGGGATAGCTCTTGCCGACGAGCGGCTTGATTTCGCCGCGCTCGACATAGGAGACCAGGTTTTCGAAGACGACGTCCTCCTGGAAGGTGCATCCGAAGAAGGTCAGGTCCTTGAGATAGAGGGTTCTGACGTCGAGCTCGACGATCGGTCCGGCGATGGCGCCGGCAACGGCGTATCGCCCGCCCTTTTTCAAGGCACCGAGCAGCTCGCCGAAGGAGGGTCCGGCGGCGACATCGAGGGCGACGTCGACGGTTTCCTGGCCGAGCGCGGCGACGATGCTCTCGCCGCGCGCGAGGACGCGGTCGGCGCCGATCGCCAGCAGCTGGTCGGCCTTGTCGGGGCTCGAGATCGCCGTGACGGTGGCGCCGCGGCGTTTTGCCAGCTGGATCGCCGCCGAGCCGACGCCGCCGGAGGCGCCGGCGATCAGCACGTGCTCGCCGGCGCTAACGGCCGCCCGGTGCAGCATGCCCTCGGCGGTGGAATAGGCGCAGGGCAGCGACGCCAGCTCGACATCGCTCCAGTCGCAATCGATCTTGTAAGTCTCGCGCGCCGGCGCCACCGCATATTGGGCAAAGCCGCCATCGCATTCCGAGCCGAAGGTCCAGCATTCGAACGGCCGATAATCCGCATAGGAGCGCAGCATGTTGCGCACCAGCACCCGCTCGCCGATCCTGATGGGATCGACACCGTCTCCGACCGCGGCGATCCGCCCGCAGCAATCGGCCCCCTGGATGCGGGGAAAGGCCAGCGGCACGCCCGACCAGCTGGCGTCGGCGTCCTGGGCCGACTGGAGACCTGTCGCCCCGCCGCTGTCCGTGCCTGTTGTCACCGCCTTGGAGTACCAGCCGATGCGGGTATTGATATCGGTGTTGTTGATGCCGGCCGCAGCAACGCGGATCAGCACCTCGCCGGCTTTGGCCCGGGGAAGCGGAATGTCGTCACGATATTCCAGCTTTTCGAAACCGCCATGGCCGGTGAGGAGAACCCCCTTCATCCGCTTGGGCAACGCCTGCAAGGCTTGTTTCGACTTGGTCGTCTCGATGTTCATGCCTGTTCGGGACCTTGGAAAAGAGTGCCGCTCAACGCGCCGACAGGCACCGGACGGGCGCCTTCTCCTCGCGACACGCTGTCGATGGGTCTTATGAAAGCGGCAGCGAGGCCTTGAAGACAAGACACATAAAAATCCGCCATGCGTTGAGCTGAACTCAAGACAGGGCGGCAAAGTCGGGTTATTATGGCGGCAATATCAACACCTGACATCGGTGAGGATCAAAATGGTCCGTCGTTTCTATGGCCTGCCGTCGCTGACTGCCCTTGCCACCTTCGAGGCCTCCGCCCGGCACGGCAATTTCACCCTGGCGGCGGCCGAGCTCAACGTCACCACGGGGGCGGTCAGCCGGCAGATCAAGTCGATCGAGCAGGAACTCGGCGTTCCCCTGTTCGTGCGCACCGGCAAGGGCGTGATGCTGACGGCGCCGGCGGAGGAATTGTACCGGGCCTTGGCGAGCGGTTTCGCCAGGGCGTCCGAGGTGGTCAATTCGATCAAGCAGGGTGATAGCGCCCGCAACGTGACGATCGCCTGCAGCGAGGTGTTCGGCTCGATGTGGCTTATCCCCCGCATGCCGGATTTCTGGCGGCGCTTCACCGATATATCGGTCGATCACCTGATCGGCGACAACTTCAAGGTCTTCCGCCGCTCCGAGCTGGAGCTGCGCATCCGCTACGGATCGGGCAAATGGATCGACGAGACGGCGGAATTCCTGTTCGACGATTGCCTCTACCCGGTCTGCAGCCCGGGTTTTGCCGAAAGGCATGCGGGTGCTGCGGCCGCCGATCTTGCCGATCTGCCGCTGTTGAATGTCGAGTGGGTCGAGCCCGGCTGGACCGGCTGGGAAGAGGTGCTGCTGCGCGCCGGCGTGCCCTATCGCGGCCTCAGCGGCAGACGCTTCGGCAAGTTCAGCGTCGCCCTGCAGGCCGCCATGGCCGACCAGGGCCTGGTGGTCGGCTGGCACCGCCTGGTCGGGCCGCTGGTCGAAAAGGGCGATCTGGTGCGCTTCACCGATTTGGTCGTTCCCGATCCGGGCGCCTATTACCTCACCTGGAACAACACCCGCGAGCTTCCTGCCGCGGCGCTATCGCTGCGCGACTGGATCAGGATGCTCGCCGAAGAGGAACGAAGGGCGCCGATGCCTTTGACGCGCCAACTCGCCTGAAACCGTCCCGGTGGACGCTTTGGCGCATTTGGCGGCCGTGCCGCCGCGCTCCTCACCCTCCGTCGTCCTCGGGCCTGACCCGAGGACCCATGCGGGCGGGCGCTTCCTTCCTCTTGAACTGACAAGACGGCGGCCGAACAAAATTCAAGCGGGTGCTTGCGGCGTGGATACTCGGGTCAAGCCCGAGTATGACGGAAGGTGGGGGAGCGCGAGTGGCAGGAGGGGAGACGTCTGGAGGATGCCAGCAAACGCGCGAGCGGTTTTGCGTGGGAAGGGCGTAAACAAATGGGCAATTCCAATAACCGCTACGCTTACGGTTCTTGCCGCATAGGTTCCCCCACCCTCCGTCGTCCTCGGGCTTGACCCGAGGACCCATGCGGCAAGCACGGCGTTCGCATCACCACAGCGTAAGATAGAGATCGTCCCATTCGGTGGCGGATGAGGCGCGCCCGGCACGGCATGCCCTCTCTCCAGCCTCATCCTGAGGTGCGTAGCCCGAAGGGCGAAGCCTCGAAGGACGGGGCTGGCAACCGCAGCCACCCGCCCTCGACCTTCGAGGCCCCTGCGGGGCACCTCAGGATGAGGGCTGATCGTTGTGCCTGCCACCTCAGGATGAGGGCTGATTGTTGTGCCTGCCCCCTCAGGATGAGGGCTGATCGTTGTGCCTGCCGCCTCAGGATGCGGACTGATCGTTGTGCCTGTCGCCTGGGGATCGGAAGACCGGCGGCAGCCGCCCCCGGGGGCGAGATGGGTGGGTGGGGGTCGGCTTCGCGGGGATATCGTCAACCCAGCGCCACCGATGACGCGTTTCGCCTGTCGTTCGGCGCATATGAGGTTGTCTCGCCCGAACAGTCGCTTCACCATGAAGGGAACTTCAGCTCCCAAACAGACAGGCAGGCTATGACAGATATCGCGCAGATGCAGGAACAGCGATTGAACGCCCTTCGACAGACCGCGTCGGGCGCGCCGAAACTGCCGTCCAACCCGTTCTTCGGCGTCGGGCCGATCACCGATGCGACGACCGATGAAGTCGATAGCCGCCTGCGGCGCATCGCCTTCGATGCCTGGATCGAGAAGACCTATCGCAAGTTCGACGACAAGGGCAACGATATCGGCGGCTTCACCACCGCCGAGATTTCCCGCAGCATGCATCGCGGCTATCCGGCCGATAAGATCCTGACCGACATGATGCGGGCGATCCATCGCTATTTCGGTTTTCCCAAGGAGAACCGCATGGCGGTCGGGCTCGGTGGCGGCCATAGCGGCTTCACCGTCTGCATCCAGCACCTGATGAATGCCAATGACGCCGCCCAGCGCGTCTATGTCGATACGCCGCGGCCGGAGAGCGATCCGTCCAAGGCGGCCGGCTTCTTCCGCCAGTCCTGGGCCACACAGCTGATCGAGATGCAGCGCTTCGCCGAAAAGGGCTGCGAGAGCCGCATTCATTTCGCTGCCTCCGAGGGCGTGATCCCGACGGCGGCCGAACTTTCGGCCCTCGGCGTGTCGATCTTCGTCGGCGTCGGTCACGAGACGACGGGCGCCAATGCCTATACCAGCGCCGAAATCCACGAATTGCTGAACTGGCTCGACGGCGACCCGGCCAACCGCCATGCGGTGTTCGACGCCACCTCGATGCTCGGCGCCATGCCGTGGGAGCCGGAGCTCGTCAGTGCGGTGATGGCCAAATGCTGCCTGTTCATGCCGTTCCAGAAGGCGATCGGCGGCATCTCCGGTTATTTCGTCGCCTCCTTCACGCCGCATGCCCTGGCGCTGATCGAAAAGAACCAGCAGGATCCCGCCTGGGCGATCCCGCGCCAGCTGAAGATCGCGCCGCCGATCGATCCCCGGCAGCCGTTTTCGGCCAAGCGCTCCGTCGATGCCGGCCCGTTCTACGATCCGGCCGAAGACCGCATGCTCGGCGGCGTCATCAACACCTATAGCGCGCTCGCCTTTGCCGAGACCACCTTCGGCCTGCTGCAGTCCGAAGCCCGGGTCGGCTCCGTCGTCGAACTCAACCGCCGCTCCGCCGGCAACCGTGCCGTGATCGACGAATGGGTCAAGTCGCATCCGCTGCTGTCGCTGACCGTCACCGATGCCGATCGCCGCGGCGCCGCCGTGACGCTGCTGAAGGTCGAGGATGACGGCGTCACCGATGCCGGCATCCACGCCCGCATCATCGCCCGCTCCAAGCAGCTGCTCGGCTATGAGGGCATCACCCATCCGAACGGCGAATATGAGCCCGGCCTCGACGCGGCCCGCTACGTCAATGCCTTCCCCGGCACACCCGGCGACTACCGCGCCTGGGTCGGCGGCATCCGCGAGCCCGAAGATGTCGTGGCGCTGCTGGAAAACCTGCAATATGCCTATCTCAGAGCCAAGATCGTCGTGCTCGAGGAGGAGCTGGCAAAACACGGCGTCACTTTCGAGGCGCCCGCCAAGGCCGATGGCGCCGTGCGCAAGGACGATCCGAACCGCGCCTATACCGTGCTGATCGCCGATCTGGTGGGCTTAAGCTTCGGCGCCGACGGTGAGCCCGATTACAGCGAGGTCAAGGCCTATATCGAGGAGAAGGGCGGCAGCTTCCATCTCGGCCCGCTCAGTGATCGCGCAAGCCTCGAAAAGGGCCGCATCCACTTCTTCTATCAGCCGAATCTCAGCACCGAGGCGGAGATCCTGCCGCAGACCGACAAAGGCCAGTATGACGCGCTGATCGCGGCGGCGACCTTCATCCCGAAGAGCTCCGTCTTCCCGCTCGGCGGCGTGCGCATCGGCGCCGGCACCGGCAATATGGGCTCGGCCTCCTGGGGTGGCGGCAATGGCGAGGGCGGCGATGCGGCCCTGATGAACACGCCCGGCATCAACAGCCGGGCGACCGCCCAGATGGCTCTCAAGGCGATCCTGAAGGTCGTTCCCGACCTGCCGGTCGACCGGCTGCACCGGATGGTCGCCGGCGGCGATTTCGATACCGGCCGTCAGCTGAAGGATTTCCCGACGGCAAAGCTCGAGGGCCGCAAGCTCGCCGTCCTCGGCTACGGCAATATCGGCCGCGAAGTCGCCAAGCTCGCCAAGGCCTTCGGCATGAAGGTGGCGATCTATGCCCGCGAGCATCACAAGCGCTGGATCGAGGCCGAGGGCTTCGACTATGCCGCAAGCCCGGTCGAAGCGGCAAGCGGCGCCGACGTGCTTTCCGTCCATATCGGCCTCGGCCGCCTGGATGCCGCGACCGGCACCTATTCCAATGCCGGCACCGTGAATGCGACGGTGCTCGGCGCCATGAAGGACGGCGCGGTGCTGGTCAATTACGACCGCGGCGAAGTCGTTGATCCCTATGCGCTCGATGCGGCGCTTGCCTCCGGCAAGATCGCCCATGCGGCAATCGACGCCGACCTCTTCAGGGATGCGGCGACCGGCACGCTGAGCGGCCCGATGCTGCCCTACCTGCCGCTCGAGGAGCGTCACAAGGGCAAGCTGGAACTGCTGCCGCATGCCGCCGCCGACACCGACCACCCGTCGCGGGTCACCGGCGCCAAGCAGGCGGTCGACCAGATCTTCGACGTCATCCGCTTCAAGTCCGTCGTCAATCTGAAGGGCGACCTGCCGGAAGGTTACGTCTCCGGCGGCAGCCGCACCCCGGCCGGCATCGGCAAGGTGACGAAGCAGGTCGTCGCCGAGGCCGGCGGCAAGGCGGAACTGCTGGAGGAACTGCGCCAAGTCTCGGAAAAGATCGCCGCCATCACCGGCGCGCTGTCGGCTGTTTCCGACCGGGGGCACCAAGCGCGGATCGTCGAGCGTTACACTGGTCTCCTGGTCGAAAATGCCGACCGGCAGCGGGCGCTTCTCGATCAGCTCGGCCTCTACGGGCCGGCGGAGGGGTGAGATCATTGACGGCACGGCGGGCGGCGACGGTCTTTTGTCGCTGACGCCGTGCCGTGCAGCCCCCTCATCCGACCCTGCGGGCCACCTTCTCCCCCGCTGGGGAGAAGAGGGGAGCAAGTTGCTCCGACACTGCCAAACGAATCCGCCTGCTCAAAGGCACTTCATCCAATGGGATTGATGGGCAAGCGCCACTCTCCCTCTTCGCCCCAGCGGGGAGAAGGTGGCCCGTAGGGCCGGATGAGGGGGCCGCGCGGCACAACCTCACATCATCATTCGTTCCAACCGTCCTTGGAGTCCAAGGGCGGCATCGAGACGTTGCGCCGCAAGCGCGTCCCAGCCTTTTCCCGCTTGAAAATCTCCCGATATGCGCTAGCTCTGAGCATCGTCATACCACCGACATTTGCATGTTTAATTGATAGAAGACATTTCGGATTGCTGCCTATGCCCGATGCCAGCGCTGCCCTGTTTTCCCAAGAACGCCGTCTGGCCTCGGCATCATCCAGAACACATGAACCGCAAGGACTCGCCGGCCGGCATCGCTGAGGGCGGTGCGGTGAGGAGGGGCGAGCGAGGGAGGACTGACGATGTTCGTTGAGGGTTTGAAGAGGCTGCTGCGCGGCCGTTCGGAAACGCAGGACGTTGCCGCCGGGGGCGGGCTGACGGCGACCGACCGGGATGCAGTTGTCGCCGACTTCGCCTCCTTCGAAGGGGTGGAGAAGGGGCTCGGCAAAGCCCTTGCCGGCTACGTGCTGTCGGGCGCCGGCGACGCGACCGTGCTTCATCTCAGCAATCTTCTGAAGAATCCCAAGGATGAAATCCGCGTCAGGCTTCACAACGCCTTCATGGCCATTGCCGATGATTGGAAAAACAAGGCGGAGGTTGAAAAACGCAGCAAGGCGAGAGAACGGGTGCTGTTCGGTCTCGAAGGGTTCGACGCCGCCGCACTCTATCGTTACTTCCTGCTGCACAGCGAGTTTCGTCTCCAGAACAGGGCCTGGAACTTTCCCGGCAGCGATCGATCGCCGCATTGGCTGCGCGCAGCCACCTATCTTCTCGATACGCGCGTGCCTGAAGGCGGTCCTCCGTTCGGTTTTCTCAACGCCGAACGCGCGCTCGAGATGATGGCGGCGGCCGGACTTCAGCCCTCGGTCGCGCCGCTGATCGACTGCGCCTTTGTCAATGGTGACGTGCCCTACGGAAACCTGACTCAGCGCATGCTGAAGCTTCCGGGCCTTGCCGATGCCATCGCCGCCATGCCGGAGGAGGCGGTCAAGGCGATCGGCGGTCTTGCGGCCGGCGGCCGCGAGGTCATGACCAGCTTCATCGGCCAGAACGGCCTCATCGATCGCGAGCCGCATTTCTTCGATTTCGCCTTCGCCATGGCAAGCGACGGCGCCAAGGCGGTGCGCGACGTCGCCGCCAATGCGCTGAAAGCGGCGGATGCAACCAAGGTTCAGGCCAGGGCCGAGGAGTTCCTCGCCTCCCGCAAGGCGAATGAGCGGCTGGCCGGCGTCACCATTCTCGCCGCATTGCTGCGCGAGCGTTGCCTGCCGATCCTCGAAAAGCACGAGGGCCAGGAAAAATCCAATACTGTCATCGCGGCGATCGGCACCATCCGCGCCACCTATGCCGCCGGTGCTGCCGGCTCGGGCGAAGACGACCAGGCGGATGGCGGCGACGGCTATATCGCGATCGACGGCAGTTTCGTCGCCGTGCCGCCGGTCGCCTCCACGCCGGAGATGCCGCTGCCGGCCGATCTGGAAGAGGCCTTGCGCAAGCTGCTTGCCGAGACCAATGCGGCTGCCCGCATCGATTACGACCAGACGCCGCCGGGCAAGGAGTGGAACCAGCGGCCGGCGCGACCCTTCGCAGCACCCTTCGACCCGGCGGTCGCCAAACACGTCGTCGCCGCCATGTCCGGCGAGCGGCTCAGCGAGGCGCAGCGCCGTCAGGTCTGGGCCGCGATCGACGGCAAGGGCGGCTATCACTGGGAGCGTCAGAGGAACCAGGTCCACGCCAATGGGCTGAAGGCGATCTTCGCCCGCGCCGATATCTCCTTCGAGGCGTTGTCGCGGCTGCTGTTCCAGGCGACCGACGGGCGCCACTGGCAGCATATATTGCGCGTCGTGCTCGGCGTGCCGAATTACTGGATGCGCGGCCCCGACACGGAAATCGTCGCCCGCATCCGGGCCGGCGCCGATATCCGCATCCTCGCCGACATCGCCGCGGCTTCAGGGGCGCCGGCCTTCGGCGCCCTGACAAACGAGCTCGTAGACAGGGCCTATGTCAATATAGCCGAGATGATCGACGAGCCGGCGCCGGCCAATGTCTGGCCGCTGCTGGCCGAAAATTTTGCGGCGATCGATGCGGCGCTCGCCGGCGACGGCCTGAAGGAGCGCTGGACCGAGGATTTCATCTTCTCCTGGCTGCGCTTCTTTCCGCATCTGCCGCGCCGCTATTTCCCGCTGGTCGCCGATCGCGCCCTGCAGGCCGGCGTGCGCCAGCGCGACTTCGCCCGCCACCTCCTGCGCGAGGTCGACGATCTCACCCCCTTGATCACGCCGATGCTGACATCAGGGCCGGAGACCAAGCGCCTTGCCGCCGCCCGCTGGCTGGCCGAGCGGCGCGATGCCAATGCGATCGCGCCGCTGCGCGCAGCCATTGCCAAGGAGAAATCCGTCGCGGTCAAGGCGGCCGCCCTGTCGGCGCTCGCCGCCTGCGGCGACGATACCTCGGATTTCTTCGCCGAGGATGCGCTGATTGCCGAGGCGGAAAAGGGGCTGGCCTCGACCAAGGTCGATTATTCGCCGCTGTTTGATGCCGAAAACCTGCCCGTGCTGCATTGGGCGGATGGCCGCGACGTGTCGCCGGTGCTGGTGCGCTGGTGGTTTGCCCGCGCGCACAAGCTGAAAATGCCGGGCGGCGATCCGCTGATCCACATGGCGCTCGAACGGCTCGACCGGAAGGACGCCGAGCGGCTGGGGGCGGCGATCGTCTCGGCCTTCATCTCCTACGACACGCAGCATCCGACCAGCGAAGAGGCCAATGCCTATGCGGCCGCCGGTGCCAAGCAGCGCTACGAGTATATGAAAAAATGGCGCATCGATTTTTCCGAGGAGCTGGCCTTTGCCGAGCTGCGCCGGGAAAAGCTCGCCATCTATTTGAACAGCGCGCTCGATCATCGCGGCCTGCTGGCGCTCGCCCGTTTCGCGCCGCCGGCCGAGACCACGCTTCTCGTCAAGCGCTATCTGCGCGAACACGGCAAGCGGCCGAACCAGTGCCGGGCGCTGCTCGATGCGCTGATGGCAAACCCGGTTCCGCAGGTGCTGCAGCTCGTGCTGATCGCCTCGCAGCGCCACAAGCAGCCGGGCATGCGCAAATATGCCGGCGAGGTGATCTCCGCCTTTGCCGAGGCGCGCGGCTGGACGCCGGCCGAGCTCGGCGACCGCACCATGCCGTCGGCCGGCATCGACGAGGACGGCTTCCTCGAACTGCCGATCGGTGAACGCCTCTATCGCGCCCGCCTCGTCGCCGAAACGGCCAAGAACGGCAGGGAGGAGATGAAGCTGATCCTCGAAAATCCCGACGGCAAGCCGATCGCCTCGCTGCCGACGCCTGCCGATCCCGAGGAGGCGGAAGAGGCCAAGGAGGCAAAGAAGCTGCTCTCCAGCGCCAAGAAGGAACTGAAGCAGACGGTGGAGCTGCAGAGCGGCCGTCTCTACGAGGCGATGTGCGCGGCCCGTATCTGGCCGCGCGAGGATTTCGAAACCTTCCTGCTTGCCCACCCGATCGTCGGCCGGCTGCTGCGCCGCCTGGTTCTGGCCGGCCATGACGACAAGGGCACGATCGTCGCAAGCTTCCGCGCGCTCGACGACGGCACCTTCACCGATGCCGAGGACGAAGCCGTCGATCTCAAAGACTTTGCCGGCATCTCGATCGCCCACCGCGTCAGCCTCGGCGAGGCGGGCGCCAAGGCCTGGAAGACCCATCTCGACGATTACGAGGTCAAGCCGCTGTTCGAGCAACTCGACCGGCCGGTGCTTTCCGAGGACAAGCCGCACGCCAAGCGCATCGACGACCGCAAGGGCTGGATGATCGACAATCTGACGCTGCGCTCGGCCGCCGAGGCGCTCGGCTATATCAGAGGGCCGGTCGAGGACGGCGCCGGCTTCTACACCTATGAGAAGACCTTCGGCGATTGCGGCATGGCTGCCATCATCGAATTCACCGGCAGCTATATCGGCGAGAGCGAACGCGTGCCGAAGGCGCTGACGGAGATGCGCTTTGCCCGCATCCAGCCGGGCGGCCGGGTGACCTATGGCGGCGAAACGCCGCTTGCCAAGGTGCCGCCGGTGCTGCTCAGCGAAACCTGGAACGATCTGCGCGCCATCGCCGACAAGGGCACCGGCTTCGATGCCGCTTGGGAAAAGAAGGGCGGGTGGTGAAGATGGACCAGTCAGTTCTTCGTCCGGCGACGGAAATCCTCCATGCGGCCGAGCTTGCCAGGCTCGCCGAGACCGACAAGGGGCCGCGGCCGCCGGGCTGGCGGCTCTCGGCGCGCGCCGTGCGCGCCTTCGTGCTCGGCGATGCCGCGCTCGGCATCTCCCGCAAATTCTACGGCGACGATGCGCTTGTCGAGCGGGCGATCGTCAGCCTGATGGGCGAGCAGGGGCTGCTGCTCGTCGGCGAGCCGGGCACGGCCAAATCGATGCTGAGTGAGCTGCTGGCCGCCGCCGTCACCGGCTCGACCCGGCTCGTTGTCCAGGGCTCGGCCGGCACGATGGAAGAGCATCTGCGCTATGGCTGGAACTATGCGCTGCTGATCGCCGAAGGCCCGAGCGAAAAGGCGCTGGTGCCGTCGCCGGTGCTGCAGGCGATGCGCGCCGGCCTCCTCATGCGCATCGAGGAGCTGACGCGCTGCCCGCCGGAGATCCAGGACGGGCTGATCTCCATCCTGTCGGAAAAGATGATCGCCATTCCCGAACTCGGCGATTCCGCCATCGTGCGCGCCGCGCCGGGCTTCAACATCATCGGCACGGCGAACCTGCGCGACCGCGGCGTCAGCGAAATGTCGAGCGCCTTGAAGCGGCGCTTCAACTTCGAAACCGTGCATCCGATTACCGACCCGGCCTTCGAACGCGAGCTGATCCGCCGCCGTCTCGCCGACCGGCTGGCGCCATCAGGCGTCAAGCCGGATCTGCCGGAGGCAGCACTCGCCATCCTCGTCTCCTGCTTCCAGGAGCTGCGGGCCGGGCGCACCGCCGAGGGCGTGACGCTGCAGAAGCCGGCCGCCGTCATGTCGACGGCCGAAGCGGTCAATGTCGCCCATGCGGCCGCCCTCGAAGCCGCCTATCTCGGCGACGGCATGGTGACCGGCGCCCATCTTGCCCGCCAGATCGGCGGCATCGTGCTGAAGGACGATCCGGAAGACGGCCGCAAGTTCAAGTCCTATGTCGATCACGTCATCAAGGACCGCGCCCGCTCGGGCAGCGACTGGCGCTCCTTCTATGAGGCGGCGCGCACCCTGAGGCTCGGCTGAATGGAGGCGGAGGCGGCTGAACGCGAGGCCTTTGCCGCCTATGGGCAGCGGCTGACAGCGGGCGAAGGCGGGTTTTTCTTCTTTCCGATCCGCCACCACAGCCCGGCCTGCGCGCTGCATCTGACCGCCGCCCTGGCCGAGATCGGCCCGCGCGCCATCGTGCTGGAGATGCCGGCGGATTTTGCTGCCCTGCTGCCGCTCCTGTCGCATCCCGAGATCAGGCTGCCGATCGCCATCGTCTCCGTCGCCGACGGCGAACGGACCTCCGATGAGCGCCTTCCCGTCGGCTACTGGCCCTTCTCGGCGACCTCGCCGGAATGGGCGGCGTTGCGGCTCGCCGGAGAGCGCGGCTGCCCGGTTGTTTTTGCCGATCAGGTGAGCGGCGCCCGGCTTGCCGCCGCCCGCCAGGAAAAGGCACGCGAAGAGGGCGAGGGGCAGGGGCCGGGCGAGGAGGCAACGGCGCCGGCGCTTCTGACCGACGAGGGCCAGCTTGCCTATTCCTGTTATGCCGAGGGCCTGGTGAAGCGGCTCGGCGTGCGTGATTTCAACGAGGCCTGGGACCGGCTGTTCGAATCCCGCGCCGGCGAGAAGGACTGGCGCGGCTTTTTCCGCGATGTCGGCATTCACTGCGCGTTGTCGCGCCTGGCCACCCCGGCCGCCGCGATCGCCGCCGACGATACGCTCTCCCGTGAGACCTGCATGCGCGCGGCGATGGCGAAGGCGGCGCTCTCGCCGGGCGAGGGGCCGATCGCGGTCGTCACCGGCGGATTTCACACGCCGGCTCTGATCGATCCGCCCTCGGAAGACGATCGGGCGAGCGGGCCGCCGGCGGCGGTCCCGGCTGTCCGCACGAAATCCTATCTGATCCGCTACACCCATGATCACCTCGACCGGATCAACGGTTACGGCGCCGGCATGCCCTCGCCGCACTGGTACGAGCGGCTGCTCGGGCGGGTCGGCGAAGGCCATGATGATCCCTTCACCGAGGCGGCGGCCGATGTGGTGCTGGCGCTGGCCGAGCGCCTGCGCCGCGACCGGCCGAATTTCATGCCGCCTCTGCCCTCGCTTGCCGCCACCGTCGCCCAGGCGCGGGCGCTCGCCGATCTGCGCGGCCTGCCGGGGCCGGGGCGGGCCGAGATCATCGATGCGGCGCGCTCCTGCCTGGTGAAGGGCGAGGATCCGCGCGATCAATCGCCGCTGATCGAGGTGCTGCTGACCGAGCTGGCCGGCGAGGGCATCGGCGAGGTGCCGCGCGGCGCCGGCGCGCCGCCGCTGGTCGAGGCGGTGCGCAACCGCGCCCGGGCGCTCGGCTTCCGCATCGACGACGGCACCGAGCGCAACCGCCTGCTCGATATTCACCGCAAGCCCCGGCATCTCGCCGCAAGCCGCTTCCTGCACGTGATGTCGCTGCTCGGCACCGGCTTCGGCCGCTGCATGCGCGGCCCGGACTGGGTGGGCGGCACCGCCACCGACGTGCTGTTCGAGGAATGGACCTATCGCTGGTCGCCGGCCGTCGAAAGCCGGCTGGTGGCGCTGTCGATCGACGGCGATACGGTCGAGCGCGCCGCCGACGCCGTGCTGTCGCGCAGCGTCGAGGCGCTCGGGCAGGAAGGCAAGGCGCGCAATGCGCTTGCGGCGATCCGCCTGCTGCTGATTGCCGGCCAGGCCGGTCTTGCCGGCGCCTGCGGCGGGCTGATGGCGGCGATCGGCCCGGCCGTCGCCGCCGATCCGGATTTCGGCCGGGTGGCGCTCTGCCTGTCGATGCTCGACAATCTCCGCCGCGGCCGCAAGATCCTCGGCTTTGCCGGCATGCCCGGCCCCGACGCCCTGCGGCTTGCCGCTTATCGCCGCGCCATCGATCTGCTGCCGACGCTCGAAGGCGCAAGGGAAGAGGACGTGCCGCGTTATGTCGAGGCGCTGGCGACGCTGAACGAGATCGCCGAAGCCGGCGCTGCGGCCGGCGATGGCGACGAGCGGCTCGATCTCGATCTTCTCGACGAGGGCATATCGGCCCTGCTCGACGGCGATCTCGCGCCAAGGGCGGCGGGCGCCGTCGCCGCGATCGCTCATATGTCCGGCCGGGTGAGCGCTCAGGCGCTTGCAACCCGGATCATCGGCCCGCTGCAATTCGGCGTCGGCGACCCGCCCGCCCGGGTGGAGCCGCTGACCGGCCTGCTGGCGGTGCAGCCGGCGCTGCTGAAGCGCACGCCGGCCCTGCTGGAGGGGCTCGATGCGGTGCTCGCCGGTTTTGACGAGGCCGATTTCATCGCGGTGCTGGCGCCGCTGCGCCTTGCCTTCACCGCGCTTGCGCCTGACGAAACGGATGCGCTCGCCGCCGTCATCGCCGACACCAAGGGCAGTGCGCTCGATCTCGCGCCGCGTTTTTCCGGCGGCCCGAGCGAGGCCGGCATGCTCGCCAATGCCCGCCTCAACGCCACCCTTGCCGAGCTGATGCGGGCCGACGGTCTTGCTGCCTGGCTTGAGGAGCCGGCATCATGAGCGATCGGAAGAAGCCCGAGGAGAGCCTTCGCCGCTGGCGCCTGGTGCTCGGCCGCTTCGCCGAGCGCCAGCTTTCGGGCTGCTGCAACGGTGCCGACGCCCGCCGCGACGCCGTGCTGGAACGCATCTACGGTGAATCCTATCGCCGCCGCGGCATCCGCACGGGCGGGCCCGAGAGCGGCAGGAAGAACCGGAAAGGCGGCGCCGAGCCGCCGCAAATGACGCTGCCGGAATGGTATGGCGAGATGCGCTCGCTGTTTCCGAAATCGGTGCTGGAGCGGGTGGAAAAGGATGCGCTCGGCCGCTTCGGCATGACCGAGCTTCTCGACGATCCCAAGGCGCTCGCCGAACTCAATCCCGATCCGTCGCTGCTTGCCGCGCTGCTTGCCCATCGCGGCCGCTCCGATCCCGTCATCGCCGCCAAGATCCGCGAAGTCGCCAAGCGCGTCGTCGAGGAATTGAGCAAGCGGCTGCGGCTGCAGACGAGCCGGGCGCTCTCGGGCGCCAGGCGGCGCGGCGAGACGACGGCGCGCCGCTCATCCGCCCGCGACATCGCCTGGAACCAGACGATCCGCAAGAACCTGAAGAACTGGGATCAGGAGCGGCGCATGCTGATCGCCGAACATCTGCATTTCCACGCCGCCACCCGCCGGCATCTGCCCTGGCGGATCGTGCTCTGCATCGACCAGTCGGGCTCGATGGCGACCTCGCTGATCTACAGCGCCGTGATGGCCTCGATCCTGTCGACCCTGCCGGCGGTGACGGTCAAGCTCGTGCTGTTCGACACGACGGTGGTCGATCTCAGCGACGAGGTCGGCGACCCTGTCGACGTGCTGATGTCGGTGCAGCTCGGCGGCGGCACCGATATCGGCCGGGCGGTCGCCTATTGCGAGGCGACGCATATTGCCGAGCCGCAGCGGACGATCTTCGTGCTGGTCTCCGATTTTTGCGAAGGCGCGCCGGTTGCCCCGCTCTTTGCCGCCATCCGCCGGCTGGCCGGCGCCCGCGTCAAGCTGCTCGGCCTTGCCGCCCTCGATGAGGCCGCCCGGCCGGCCTATGACCGGGAGACCGCCGCCCGCCTCGTCGATGCCGGCATGGAAATCGCCGCGCTGACGCCGGAGCATTTCGCCGACTGGGTTGCGGGGCATATGAGGTGAGCGCGGCGAAGACGGAAAATTCCGCCCGGTTCGATGCCGCGGCCCTCGGCGACGAACTGCTGGAAGCAGCCTCCTCCAAGGGGCTGCTGCGCCGCGCCCGCCGCGACGTCGAGGCCGGCCTCGTGCGCCTGACCGGCTGGGATGGCGGCCCGGCGCTCGCCGCAGCCGATGGCGAGAGCGTGCGGCTCACCCCCGGGCCGCTCGCCGCAGCAGGCTGCAGCTGCCCGGCGACCGGCCTGTGCCGGCATATTCTCGCCGGCATCCTGTTCATCCGCGACGCCGGGGAGGCGACGTCGGCCGATGCGGCGGAACCGGCCGAGACGGCGCCGGCCGCCGCTGCGGCCGCACCGGATGCGCATGCGGAAATCCTTTCGCTCGGCGACGACGCCATCGCCCGCGCCTTCGGCCGCGCCGCCTATATCAAGGCGCAGGCGCTGCTGGCTACGCTCGACCAGGGCGCCGTCCGGATCGAGCCGAGCGCCACTGCCGTCCGCATCGCGCTCGGCGACCATCCCGCCGTGCTCTATCCCGCCGGCGGCGGCCCGGCCGGCATGATCTCGAAGGCCGCGACTTCGCTACGCGCCACGCTGCATGCGGCCGCCCTGCTTGCGGTGCGCGGCCCCGGCGAGCCGGTTGCCGCGGCGGAACAGGCGCCGGAAGAGGCGGAAGGGCTGGCATCCGGCGTGCTCGAAGAGGCGGCTGTGCTGCTCTGCGATGCCGCGCGCCAGGCGCTGTCGAAGGCGCCTGTCGGTCTCGAGGAGCGCATCGGCGATCTTGTGCTGTCCTCGCGCGCCGAGGCGATGCCGCGGCTCGCCGCCGAGTTTCGCACCATCGCCGCCATGATCCGGCGGCGGCGCGACCGGCTGGAGGCGGCCGATCCCGCCGAGCTTCTCACCATGCTGGCGCGCGCCTATGCGCTGACGCAGGCGCTGCAGGCCGCTCCCGATGCAGCCTTGCTCTCCGGCGCCGGCTCGGAGGCGCCGCAGCCGCTTGAACCGATCGATCTCCTCGGCTGCGGCTTGCGCCTGTGGCAGAGCGAAAGCGGCGCGCGCGGCGTCACCGGCTATTATCTCGCAGCCGACGGGCGAAGCTTCAGCGCCACGCTGGCGCGCGCGCCCGGCAGCGATCCCGGTTTTACGCCGCGCCATGCGGCAACCGGCGAAACCGTCTTCGGCCGCTCGCTTGCGGCGATCGCCGGCAGCGCCTTCCGCCTCGAGGGGGCCGCGGTCAGCAGCAGTGGCCGGCTGCACACCGGCAGCGGCCGCGCCGAACTTGTGGAAGCCGGCTGGGAGGCGGCGGTCAAACGGATCGCCGGCGTCGCCATCGACGATTGGAGCCAATGCGCCCAGCGCCTGGCCCGCGCCTTCCAGCCGAAGCTCGCCGCCCCGCCGCGCCGCGGCGAGCCGCTGATCCTGCGGCCGGTGCAGTTCGGCCCGCTGCGTTTCGACGGCGTGGCGCAGGTCGGACGCTGGCCGGTGCGCGACCGCGACGGCCGCTGGCTGGAGCTGGAGATCGAGGGCGATGAGCGGCTGGAGGCGAATTTCGCCCGGCTGGGGGCGATCAGCGACCGACAGCCGCCGCTGCTGGCCGTCCTCGCCGAAGCCCGCGGCGCCGAGATCGTACTCTCGCCGCTGGGCTTTGGAACCGACAGCCTGACCATGCTGGATCTGCCGCCGCCGCCACAGGCGCCGATCGCGCAGAAGCCGAGCCTGCTGTCGCGCCTGACCAAAAGCCTGGCGCTCTCCGGCGCGGCCGAGCGCATGAGTGCCGAGATGCGTTTCGAGGCGATGGCCCGCCCGCAGGCGGCAAGCCTGCGGCTGGTCGCCGCCGCCTTCGACGAAATCCTGGCGCTGGCCGAACTCGGCGGCCGCATGGAGGATCCGGAGCGGCTGCAGCGCATGGAGGGATTGGGCCAGAGGCTCGACGAGGCGGGCCTGGCGCTGGCCGGCAGGCTTCTTACCAAACTTGCCGCCGCCCCCGGCCGCAAACGCGCCGATCACCTGCTGCGCGCTGCCTACGCCCTCGATCTGATAAACCGCATCGATCCGCAACTGCCCTTCGTGCGGATGCTTTGAGGCTGACTGCATTTCCGTTTTTCGTGAGACCGGCCCCTCATCCGCCTGCCGGCACCTTCTCCCCGTTCTGACGGGGAGAAGGGACTATGCCGCAACCTCTCCGTCCCTCGCTAGCCTCTCGCAGGGCGCGTCCCCTCTCCCCGTAAAACGGGGAGAGGGTTAGGGTGAGGGGCACATCCGGGGTCGGAACCCGACGAACCGTCCGTTACTTCTGTTCGGGCGCCAGGAACTCTGCGCAATAGGACGGGCCGTTGACACCAGGGATGTCGGCGACGGTGCGGATGTCGCGGATCGTGTAGTCGGAGTTGGTGGTGATTTCGGCCTGGCAGCGCAGATAGGCGGTGCGGGCGGCGGCGATCTGCTTGCCGCGCTTGCCATCGGCGCCTTCGGCATATTTGGCCGGAATGCGCACGGTCTTGTAGCCGCCGCGCCAGGTATAGATGGTGCTCGCACCTTCCTCGCGGTCGCTGATCGGCGGCCCATAAGCGGCAAAGAAGATGCCGGCCGATTTGCCGACCCAGCGGGCCTCGATCGGATTGCCGGCGGAAGGAATGGTCGTGCATCCGGCAAGCGCAATTGCAAGCCCGGCCGCGGTGATGGTGCGGAGTTTCATCGTGTCGTCCCTGATCTCTGACGCATTGGCCGCGAAGCCGCCGTCGCGGCGGTTTCGCCTGTCCCGCGTGCCTTTAGCGCGGAACCTGGCAAAAGAAAATTGCTCCTTCGACACTTCCGTTTAATTTGCCCGGGGTGTGTCTTTTTGCTGCAGCAGCCCATTCCGGCCCCTGTCATCAACCCGTCAAAAATTCCCTCGGGTTTTTGAATTTTGGCGCTTGTGCAACCAGATAGGCTGTTCTATAGAAGCGCCGCTGGTCACGGAGTGTAGCGCAGTCTGGTAGCGCACCACGTTCGGGACGTGGGGGTCGAGTGTTCGAATCACTCCACTCCGACCAGCTAGAAACCCCGCTTCGGCGGGGTTTTTCGTTTTTCGAAGCGAGCTTCGCTTAAGGAAACGCGGTCGGTAGGCTGTCGTCGAGAATATAGAAGTGTTCGCCGATCTTGCTGACGCTGATGAATGCGTTCGGACCGGGATCGAGAGTGGCGCATTCCTTCCTTTTTTCAGAACAGAATTTCTGAAGGCGCTTTTGCCAGGCTGCGGTTTGTGCGCCTTTGGGCAAGGCAATCTCACCGCTTTCGTCATAGACCAGCGTCGAGTAGGTTTTATGCCTGAATGTATCGTCCCATACGAATGTCCGGAAGCGCTGTCCTTCCTCCGGGGGATCGGCTCGTTTGATCTCCGCCAGATATGTTTGCCGGGTAAGCGCGAATCGAACGCTATCGGGCGTTATGCCGGCGATGGCGAGAAGCTGGAGGCAGACGAGCAGCAGCAGCGGCGCTGTCAGGAGAGACAGGACGCGTCGCCAGCGCCGCAGCACCAGGTTGAAGCAGAGGGAGCCTGCCATGGCAATCAGCGTTGCGAGAAAGACGATCAGATCGATCGTCCACCAGTCCCATTGGGGAGCAAGCCAATAAACCCAATCCGCTCCCAGAAACGGCAACAGCCAGAGGGCATATGTCCAGGTAAATTGGTCGCTGCTTTTGATTTGCTCTGGCACGTTTGTTACCGGGTATTCTTGGTTTGAGGATTACATGGAGGCGGAGTATGGCATCCCGACGACGCGCATGTTCACGTGATTACCAACCGGATCCGTAAAAGTTCGCTTAAACGCCGTAACTAACGGGATCTTCGCCGATTTCCGCCATGCCTTTGGCGAGGGTGGACAGATGCTGCTGCTCTTGCCTCCCAGTTATAATTTTCCTGCCGAAAAGTTATAACCAAGACGCGGGATAAAAAACGCAGGCCCCGGAACGAGTCCCGAAGTGATTCGTTGAGTCGCGTGTTTCCGCGTCGGGGGGGCTGCATCATGAGCAAGCGACGAAGCTTCAAGCCGGTGAAGATCACCATCAATGGCAAGACCCGGACGGTCTATAATGTCGTCCAGGCCGGCAATATGCTGCTGAGCGACTGGCCGGAGCAGACGCCGGCGGCCAAGGCTGCCGAGCTTCTCGTGCTTGACGTCTTCAATGATACCGCCGGGCCCGAGCAGGTGCGCCGCGCCTTCATAACGGCGGCCAAGGCGAGCGACATCAAGTTCAGTTCCTGACCGGTTTGGTCGATCACTCCGGCCGGAAAGCGGCCGGAAGATCAACGGGCACATCAAGCGGCTGGAAATGCCGCAGATTTTCGGTGACGACGGTGAGGTCATAAGCCCGCGCCGTCGCGGCAATGATGAGATCGCCGAGGCCGGGATGGCAGCCTTTGCTTTCCGCCTCATCTTCCAGAGCGCCGGCGACCCGCGCGACGACGGGATCCATCGGCAATATCCGGTCTGCGAATGTGTCGGTGACGACATCAAGCCATTCCGAAAGCCGCTTTGCCCGCTCGATCCCGCCGCGGCGGTGAAGGCTGCGCATTCCCTTCTCGATCTCCGCCACGGAGAGAGCCGACAGGAAGAGAGCCTCGGCTTGCCCCTGCTCGTGGAACCATCTCCGCACCGGGTCGGACGGCGGCGCCTTGCCCGGGGCGAACTTCGAAATGATATTCGTGTCGAGCAGGTAAGCCGTCACAAATCGATGCCCCTCATTTTTGAGAGGTTTCGCTCCAGTTCGACGTCGCCCGGGAAGGCCAGCAGGAAATCCCCGAAATTCGGCCGGGGTTTGTTCAAAGCCTTCTTGGCAGCCTCGGCCGCTTCGACCGACACCAGCACGGCGGCGGGCTTGCCATGGCGGGTGATCGTCACGAATTCGCCGTTTGCGGCTTCGTCCACCAAGCTGGCGAAACCGGCCTTTGCCTCTGCCACGCTGATTGTCGACATGACGCTCTCCCGATCGATATGACCATTTATGGTCATAATAGGTTTGCGGACGTTGGAATCAAGGGAAATCCCCATCCAGGCGGCCGAAACGATCGCTGCGAGAACGCCGAAGGCGATGCAGGTGAGGGCCTGGATCCGCCAGGAGACGAAGGTGACCGGCGCCGGGGTGATAGGCCTCTCCACGCATTGACCGGGCGGGCAGGGGCAGCCGGAAAAGGCCTTGATGATGCAATCGGCGGACATCTCCGTTTCTCCCTCAGGCGTAAAGCTGATCGCGGTCGGTGATGCCCATGATCTCGCGGGCATAGCGGTAATGCGCCGCCACACTTGATGTGGCGCCGCGCAGCCAGGACGGGCCGCGGAGCAGATGTTCGGGGCGGCTGAGATAGGCAAAACCGAGGGCGCCCATGCGCTGGGCTTCGTTGGCCATATAGGCGCTACAGTCGTCGAGCCGGCGAGCGGCATTCCAGCGGGCGTCCCTTAGGCTCTGCTCGGTCTCGATCTTGCGGAAATGCTGCATGCTTTGCCCTCTCTCGCGCTGTCTGATCGGCATGCAAGGTAAGGTATATATAATACCCAATCGCGTCAATCGAATTGGGTATAAAAAATACCTTACACGTTGACGAGGTACGAATCGTAGGCGTATGGGTGAGCGCAGTGATTGGGCGACCGGGTGCAACTCCCGAGCTGACGAAGCCCAGCGGCGCGGGAAGCGAAAGTCCTTAAGTGCGCTGTCAGAAAATCAGGACGAGGGCGAAGCGAATGGCCCCTCTGGCACGTGTCCCATCCCGGCTCCGGCCTTCAGGACATGGCCAATGCTCTCCCGGCTTCATGGGCTTTGCTCATGGGGTGGGGGGAAGCTTTGGCCGGAACCCTCCCTCACCAGCCTTCAGGATCGGGAAAGAGATGGAAGAGAGAAGGAGTGAAAGAGATCAGGATACCACGCGCGGGCGGCGGCGGTGATCGGCTCGGAGGCTGACGCGATCTCCAAGATTCGCTGCCTGCGCTTGAAGCGCTTGTTTCCAGGCACGCCAGTCTCGCCAGGTCGCTGCGCACGTTTTGCGCGTGGCGATTGGAGCGCCGGCCGAGCCGGTTTCGATGCCTTCGATCGTCGAGGCGAAGCTCAGCTCAATGCAGCATTGCCCGGGCGGCGCCGAAAGCGATGATCAGCACGGCGAGTGTGACGATATAGAACCAAATTCTGCCGGCGCTTGAGGAAGGGCGGATCATCTTGAATCTTTTTCGGAAGAGGTTGGCGTTCTGCTGGAATGACGAGGTCTATGTCTTGGAATAAATTCGTGTTTTAGCGAAAATCCGCATTCTCACATCTCGATCACCGAGCGGCGGACGCGGCCGACGATGGTGACGGCGCCCTGGAATTCCGGCGGCGGCACCTCCTCGTAGGAGGCGGGCTGGAAGGGCGGATTGTCGTTCGGGCGGTAGCGCTTGTAGGTCGCAGCCCCGGTCTCGTCGGCGACGACGTAAAGCGCATTCGGCGCCAGGCGCTTGTCGCGGCGGTTGACGAAAATGATCGAGCCCGGCGGCGAGATCTTGTTCATCGAATTGCCTTCGACCTCGAGCGCGATCCAGTCGCCGTCGGGCAGGTCGAGCGCGGCGACGGTCGGGAATTCCGAGAAGTCGGTGATCGGTGCCTGCTCGGTCAGCTGGCCGGCGCTGACCCAGGAGATTTTCGGCACATCGGCGACGGAGACCGGCCGCTCTTCCGGATCGAGCGCGTCGCCGGTTCCGAACTGCAGCCAGTTGAGATTGACCTTGAACGCCTTGGCATATTTCTTCGCGTCGGCGATGCCGAAGCCGTTCCGGCCCGACTCATGCGCCTTGTAGACATTGGCGTTCCAGCCGAAACGATCGACGATCGCTTTCGGCCCGGCAAAGCCGGCGTTCTTCCTGGCCATGACCAGACGCTTTGCACGTTCTTCGCGCTCAAATTGTTCCTGATCTTTCAACATGATATAAATTATACCCTAAAAAAAGGTACATGTAATGCCCTAAATCGCTTGACGTTTGAGGTATTTTATATACCCTTATCGTCATGACACACACCGATATCAACAATCGCCCCAGGCTTTCGGGTTTCGCCAATGATCTGGGCATTCGCAAGATTTCGGGCGCGCGGCGCATCCAGCGCCCGGGCGACCGCTACACCGGCTGCCCGAACTGCGGCAGGGCGCTGTCGATCGCCGAAGTGATCGAGCGCCACTGCGAAAATTGCGGCCGGCAGACCCATCCGGAAGAGATGCGGCGGACGACGATCCTCCCCGCTCCTCTTCCGGCCACCAGATCCGACAGCCGCACGCCTCCCTGACGGCTATCGGTCGCCGGCGTCGTCGCCCTCCCTCGGCGACGCCGGCATCTATCCCCTCTATTGCCGCTGCCCGCCTCACGGCCGGGCGCGGAAAGGCAGTGCCATATGAATGCCCTCGCGCTCTTCCGCTCCGGCCGGGACTACATCGAAATCGCCGCCATCCTCGGCATGACGGTGCCTGAAGTGGAGACAGAGATCCACCGGCTGCGCAGCGCCGAGAAGGGCGACACGGCCCAAGAGGATTACGCCGTCGGCAAGGTCCGGCGGTTTGCCGGCCGCGCCGCCCGGCCGGGCGCTCCGGTCAATTTCGCCGCAGCGCGACGCAGGCTGCGGGCCTGAGGGGGCGACGCGGAAAGGGATGCGCATGGAAAAGGAAGCGATGAACAAGGACATCATGGAGATCCTCAGCCCGGTGCTGGGGCAGGAGCTGGCGGCGGCGATCATCGAGCATCGCAGCCGCACGCTGAAGAAGCCGCTGACGGCTTACGCGGCGAAGATCCAGGTCAAAGAATATCTGAAGACCGGCAATCCGGTCGACGCCGCCGAGATGCAGATCCTGCGCGGCTGGCGGGCGATCAAATCCGACTGGTATTTCAATGAGAAGGCGAGGGAAGCGGGATCGATCAATGCAAACACGGGCAGAAGGACATTGGTCGATGCCGCAAGAGATTTCCTCTCCGGTGACGATCATAGCCGGGATGCTTTCGGGCTTTCCGGCCTCCGCCGGCACTGATCCCGACATGCAGATCCGCGCCTATCTCGTCGCCATCGACGGCATTCCGGCCGAGGCGGTCTGGCGCGCCGCCAAGCTGTTCCTGTCCGGCAAGGTCAGGGACCAGAACCGCGCCTTCGCCCCGAGCGCGGCGAGCTTTGCCGAAGCGGCCCGCCAGCAGCAGGCGGTGTTGGCCAGGGAAAGCCGCCCGCCGATCGAAGTGCGGCCCGAACCGCCGCAGCCGAAGGTCGCGGCCTACAAGATGCAGCTGCTGAGACAGGCGGCGAACGGCAGCCTGAACGCCAGGCGAGAGCTCGCAGACATGTTTCCCGACAACCCGGTCATCACAAGGGCCGCACAAGACACACAGGAGGCAATGGGATGAGAGCGCTGTTCTGGACCGAAGACAAGATCGTCGAGGCGCAGAGGTTCTGGCAGGCGGGGTACTCGGCACGAGAGATCGCCGAGCTGTTCGGCTCGAAGAAGAACACCGTCATCAACATGGCGCACCGCAACCGCGACAGGTTTCCCTCGCGGCAGCCGGCGCTGAGGCCGCCCGACGCTGAGGTGTCCGCGCCGACCCGCCATCCCGACCGGGTGACGCGGGTGACGCTCTCGGGCGCCCATGTGACGATGCCGCGCGTGCCGACCATCGACGGGCCGGCGCCATGAGGGCCGTTACCCCGCGCGAGCGCGAAATCATCGGCTGGATGGCGGCAGGCAAGACCGCCGCCGAGATCGGCGCCATCCTCGGCATCTCGCCGATCACCGTCAACACCCACATCGCCAATGCCAAGGCGAAGCTCGGCGTCTTCAAGGAAACCGCCCTGGTCGCCGCAGCACTCAGAAACGGCATCATTCGATAGAAGGACAATCAGCATGGGCGGCAAGGCCACCAAGGTGAAGATACAACGGGCAGGAAAGGGCGCCGGCCGGCCGCGCAAGGCCAATGTCGAGCGTTTCCCCTGCGGCAAGATCAAGCCCTTCGAGACCGAGAAGGACAATGTCAGCGTCGCGGTCGCCGCCCGCCGCCGCATCCACGGCTTCAACAGGACGGTTGATGACGAGACGGTCAGAAGCCCCTATGCCGGCTATACCCTCGGCCGCATGTTCCTCGATGGCGTCATCACCGACGAGCAGCGCCAGGCCGGCGACGACTATGCCGAAGCCATGGCCCGCTACCACAAGACAACAGGCATCCCGGCCCCGAGCCCAAGGGCGCAATCGCTCTTTGCCGTCAAGGGCCATGAAGGCGAGGTGACCGAAAGCCTCGCCGAGCGCGCCCGCAAGGCCAGCAACCGCATGATGGCGCTGCAGGCGATCCTGCTTGCCTGCGAGGACGGCCCGCAGGTGAAGAGCACCGTCTATAACGTCGCGGTGATGGACTACGAACACCTGCGCCACATGCCGCCGCAGCAATTGCTGTGGCTGCGCCGCGGGCTGATCGCGCTGCGGAAAGCGAAGGGCGGGTGAGGGTTCTTCTGCACGTGCCGCGGCGTCGCGCCGGAGCCCACCTACCCTCCGTCGTCCTCGGGCTTGACCCGAGGACCCATGCCGGCCTCGCCGTCTGCGGCCATGGATTCCAGGCTCAAGTCCTGGAATGACGGAGGTCGGGGAGGGGCATCGGCAAGAGGCGCAACGGAGGTTTTGAGGGCTACCGGCAAGAGGCGCAACGCCGCCGCCATTGCCTCACCATCGCTGGATTTGCCATAAGTCCACCCCACCCTCCGTCGTCCTCGGGCTTGACCCGAGGACCCATGCCGGCCTCGCCGACTGCGGCCATGGATTCCAGGCTCAAGGCCTGGAATGACGGAGGTCGGGGAGGGCTGCCGGCAAGAGGCGCAACGCCGCTGCCATCCCCTCACCATCGCTGGATTTGCCACGGAATTCACCCCACCGTTACAAGCACATTCCAGAAGGGTGTGAAGCTTTTGTTTTTTGCGGTAAGCCTTCGATTCTAGCTTCGCCTCTGCTGTTGGAACCGCCAATGAACGACCTCGATTTGTCGCCGGAATTTTACGTCGAATTTTCTCGCGGAGGATGCTTCGATTCCGGCAGCGTCTACCATGTCACGCGGCACAAGGGCGGCAGCGGTCAGGTCAGTGCGCATGTCGCACGTTTTTTCATCACTGACGCCAGAATTCCCCCGGAAGGCGTTTTCCCCCACAAGAGACTCGATTGTTTCGTGATCGATAAAAGGCTGGTTCCCAAGCCTGAGCGGCTCGCCGGGATTTTGTTCGAAGCCTTGAAAAAACACGGCGCTATCAGCGAGCCCGCATGGCTGGAATGGTATGTTGCCAAAGGGCTGGGCGGTAAGCCTTATGGTGAAGTCTTGGATTTCGATTGAGGAGATGAGGTGGCTGGAAGCCAGCTTGGCGAGGCTGTGTGATTATCGCTCTGGTGTCACGAGAGTGGGCCGCACAGAGTATCGAAGTGCATGGCTGTGTTAGCACCTCCGCACGGCCCATAATCCTTACGATTGGCGGAGCGTCTTGTTCCCGCGCCGATGAAATAATTTGATCAGCCGCGTCAGGAGACGACAGCAACCGTTCACCTCCAGCGGCGTTCAAAGAACTTCGTCTTGATGCCGAGTGAGAGAAGAGCAAACAGCAGGGCGAAGCCGGCATAGCGGTGGACATAGCCGGTCGCCAGAAAGACGAGGGCGATGCCGCTGCCGCAAATGAAGCCGAAGCGGAGCGAATAGGGCTTGCCGTTTCCTCCCCATCCAAAAGCGAGGCTCATAACGAGCCACACCAGGACGATGAAGGTGGGCATTCCCCATTCGGACAGCCAAAAGGACCGGAACAGGACACCCGACATCGCCAAGAAACAGCCCACAATGAGCAGAGGTATTTTTACTTTCCACGTCATGCTTTCACCACTGAGCAGAAAAGAAACCGCGTCGCCGATAGGCTTGGAAGGCCTGCGGAAAAGCCGATGCGAGGGGCTGCGCAGGCGCTATATTTCATTGCTGTGTCCCGATCGTGAAGGTCGCCATGACCGACCCGCCTGTGATCCAGGCTACTTCGCCGTCCGGGGAGAAGCCGAGGGTTGGGCTGGCCCAGCCGGGCATTTCAAAGCGCTGAAGAACAGAACCATCCGTCATCGATACAAGGGCAACGTATTCCTTTTCGCTTTGCATCGTTATGAGAGCGTAGCGGTTATCCGGGCTGATGGCGGGGACACGACTGATGGAGAAATCATAGGCTTCCCCGGTTATCGACCAAATCAGCCGACCCGAGACCACCTCCCTTAGCTCCGCGATCATTCCCGACTGCGGCGTCGGTGGCGGGCAGGGGTTTCCGAACTCGCAGATCCAACCGGTAGCGCTGAGATTTCCCATGATCAGCACTTTGTTTCCGTCTATGGAAAGCGTGTAGCGTGGATGCATTGCCTTGTTGTGGATCGGCAAAATCCTTGGTTTATCGCCTTGGTCCCAGAGCATCCACGTGTCCGGCCACCACGCGGTCAGCACACGTACCCGCCCGCTCCGGTCGATCCGGGAAGACGCCGCGAGAAAGCGCCTATAGTTAGGCGGCGTTGGGATCGTTGCGATTTCAACGGCATCCAGGACGCGACCCGCCTTGGCGTCGACGAGAGCGATCGTCGGGTGCGGGTCTTCATGTTCGGGCCTATAGTAGGAACCCCGGGTGCCGAATGTTGCGAAGGCCAGGCCGGTGCCGCCGATCCAAAAGATTTCGTCCAGCGGTCCATTCGGATGGGTGAGAACGGGCAAAGGCGTCTGGCCGCCGGTCTCGGTGAACAGGTACGGTTGCAGGCCTCCGAGCGCGAAGCCCGAACGGTCTTTGTCTTGGGCGACGCCGAGGACCGCAGACGAGTCGGGCAGCCATTCGAAGGGCACGATCGGCGTCCAGAGGGAGCTGAACCCATGCATCGGGAATGTGTAGTTTGCACCGGCCCGATCAACGCTGCCGACCCACAGCCCTTTGATAGCGTGAGAGGTAAAGGCCTTGCTTCCATCGGGGGACAGGTAAACCGGGTAGCCGTCGTGGAAGATCGGAAGGCAGCGTATGGCCGACAAATTCATCGGCCCGGCAGGTCTGGGCTCGAGCGACTCGATGGTTTTCGTCCAGTCGCCTTTGCAGCCGATCAATTCAGGAGAAGCCATTGCAGCTGAAGCAAAGCTTAGGCTGAGCGCCGCCAGCACGGTATATACAAACAAGGCTGCTCTCCGATCTCGCTGGATGGGGATCATGCCTACAAAGCCATAAGGGAATGTAAAGCGCGCTGGTTGCATTCGATGTAACCGGCAACACCAGAATTGCATCCGCTCCGGCGAGGCTGGACGATCAAAAGACGACAACCTAAAAGAGTTGCGGCCAAACCCGCTTCTTGCAGGAGACGAAAAAATGCAGCGCATCGAGAGGGAAGTGAGCGGCGGCTGCCAGTGCGGCGCCGTGCGCTACCACGCAAGCGTCATGCTCGACAATTCGCATCTCTGCCATTGCCGCATGTGCCAGAAAGCCTCGGGCAGCATCTTTGCCGCGCTCGTCGCCGCGCCCGATGATGCGCTGACCTGGACACGCGGCCAGCCGAGCGTCTGGAAGAGCTCGGAGTTGGTCGAGCGCGGCTTCTGCGCCAATTGCGGCACGCCGTTGTTCTTCCACCACCGCGAAAACGGCCGCACCAACCTGATGATCGGCTCGCTTGACGATCCCAACGCCTTCCCGCCGCTGGCCAATACCTGCACCGAGAACATGGTGACCTGGTTCGAGACGATCACGGGATTGGAAAATACCGGTGCGACCGAGACCAACGGCGCCGACTGGGCGGCGGCGATCAAGGCGAGCAACAACCAGCATCCCGATCACGATACGACTTCCTGGGCGGTGAGGGGGCGTGAGGGCTGAGATCTGCCGCTGCCGGGCTTGTTCCGACCTTGGTCCTAGTCCAATTGGGTGCCGCCCATTGACATCCACTACTACGACGGGAAGCGGCTCAGCATCCGGTCCTGGACGTTTTCCCAGCCGACGATCGACGCTGCAAGCGAGATGATTTTGTCGCGATCCGCGGCCTTTGTTATGTAGCCTTCGAGCAGAACGACCGGGCCGAGCATTCTGATTTCGACGGCGCTGCTGTCAACGTCCGGATCGGCGGCAAGAGTTGCCGAGATGGTCGCGATGGTCGCTGCCGTACTATGGCCTTCCTGACAGTGCTCCTGGTGATTGTTAGGGCCATACTCCATTTTCTTCTTCCTGTTCCGCCGCCCTCCCGCGGACCTCATGTTGCCTCAAAAACAATATGTGCAGCGGGCTCTCAGCTTGCCAGCCCGACTTAGGTCCCCCCGGCAACCAAAATCTGCGGCGAATGCCTGAATGACCGCGAGAGATCGAGAAAATACAAAACCGCTATGTATTGACGGGGTGCACCGACTGCCCATATCCGGCCCTTGGGAAATCCACAATCGGATGCCGGTCGTGCTTCGTGCCGAGGATTACGGGCGTCCGATCCAAACCCACGCGGTCTGATGAAGCCGTTCGATGACCACGCGATGATGATGTGGCCCATTACGCCTCGCGTATTGACTGTCAGAAATGTCGGGCCGGAGGTCATAAATCCGGTTGATCTGAGCGCAAAACAGGTTTCGCAGTAGGATTAGTAAGATCAGGTAAATTGAAGATTTTTCGAACTCTGTCATTCTTTTACCTGTCCGCCCCCTGCAGTGCGGCATCACTGATAAGGTCGCATCAATCTGGTACAAAATGCCCCGTCTTGGCGGGGTATTTTGCTGTTCGGGCTCCGGTACTGCAGACCGGAGGGTGAATTCCGCGACAGGACTATCGCGAGCTTTCAAGGCGGCGACCGTCGCTCAGAAGGTTCAGCCAGGCCTGCGACACTTTCTCCTCGGCTGAGCCCCCGAAATGGCAATCGTCGTAGCGAAGGAACTGCGGAGCGGTTCCCAATGGCTGCCGCCTCTCTGGCAACCTTGCGCGTCGAGGCCGGCCGTGCCTTTGAAAATGGAGCCAACAAGTATCGTTCCGCGATGGGGAGGGCGCGGATGTCATCGCGACAATGAAGACAAGCGTGTCGGTCAACCCGCGGCCACTGCGTTTCCTACTGTCAGCGCCGCAGTGCCTGCCGGCTTTGCCATGCGACCAATTTATAGTCCCGTGTTGGCTCTCCTCATTCTGTATCGGTCGAGTAGGGGATCTCGGCTTCCTTCAACGCCAACAAGAACAACTCCCGGGCGCTATCGTCTGAAACATGTCCGTCATCGGCGCCTTCACTGGCTTCAAGGGCCGCGATGTAAGCCTTTTCCTCAGAGACCGGCCAACGGGCCGATAGAAGATCGAACGCCTGTTTCGCCGATCTCACGGTGATCGATTTTCGCAGGTGTAGATTGACGACACTCGTCCACAAGACAGGCTCCATCGCCAGCGGGCATCCCGCTAAATGGAGCGCCCGCTTCACCCCAACCTCGGTCTACGACGAAGGTTCCTCACGCTTATTTTCAGCCATCCGGAGGTCCAGCGTCTGTCGCAACTGGCTCGCTGACATGTCTGTGTTTGCACTCAAAAGATCGACGGCGGCAGCGTATGCGGCTTGCGCGCAATCCCCGCCTGCGTCGAGGGAGTTCGCGTCGCACCAATCGGCTATTACCTTCGCGAGCATCTCTATATGCCGCTCGGAGAGTTCCGGAAGATTTAAGAGGTTTAGAGACATTGTTTGTGGCCTCACCCAAGGCAAGAGCACGTCTGATCTCCCAGTCGGCCTCGCCCTGCTAAGATCGCCGACTGGAGTACTATACCCTTTATTCGGCGCGATGGTATGGCGATCCGCAAAGGGCCGAATTCCACGGAGTGGCAGCGGCCCCGACCAATCGGGTGACCCTCGCATCAGTCCGCCGGCCGCCAACATGTCACAATGTCTGGTGGTGGGGGCCGCCGGCGTGCCCAGCTTATCCGCTCACGCAGACGCTGGTCAGGAGGCTGACAGGCGCTAGATTAGCAAGGCAGGGAACCCGCCGGAGGTCACGGCGTTCCCGCAAATATCTTGTTCCGCTCGGTTGTCGGCGACATCCCAGCCTTATTCCAGGTCCGTATGACGACACAGCAGATCATCGCGTTTTCTGTCATCGGGCTCATGATGGCGATCTTCATCTGGGATCGCTTCCGCTATGATGTCGTTGCCTGTTGCGCGCTCGTTTTGGCGGTCGCGACCGGGATAGTCCCGCCGGAAAAAGCCTTTTCCGGCTTTTCGGATGACATCGTCATCATCGTTGGCAGCGCCCTGATCGTGAGCGCGGGCGTGGCCCGGTCGGGCATCGTCGATGCCGCGATCAAGCGGTTTTTCCCAAACCTGAACACGTTTCATACCCAGCTCGCGCTCCTGACGATCGCCGTGGCGTTGCTGTCTGCCTTCATCAAGAATATCGGCGCGCTCGCCATCATGATGCCGGTCGCCTTTCAGTTCGCAAGGAAATCCGGCGCTTCTCCCTCGAAATACCTGATGCCGATGTCATTCGCCGCCCTGCTTGGCGGACTGATGACGCAGGTCGGCACGTCGCCGAACATCGTCGTATCGCGGCTGCGGGAGGAGATGACCGGAACATCCTTCACCATGTTCGACTTCACGCCGATCGGCGCCATCCTGACGGTCGTCGGCATCACCTTTCTGCTGTTCTTCCACAGGCTGGTGCCAAGCCGCACCAAGCAGGACCACGCCATCGAAGATGTCGTGGAGATCAAGAATTACACGAGCGAAGTCGCAATCACCGACCAGTCGACGCTGCTTCAGCGGGCGCTCAGCGACCTCGTGAAGCTCGGCGATGGCGAGGTCATCGCCACGGCGGTCCTGCGCGGCGGCACCAGGATGGCGCCGTTTCCTGATCTGACGCTCCGCTCCGACGATATTGTGATGCTGGAAGGCCCCTCGGCTGCCATGGACCGCATCGTATCACAAGGGAAATTGAAGCTTTCCGGCAAGCCTTTGACGAAAGATGGCCTGCCGGACAGGAACATCATTTCGCTCGAGGCGATCGTCAGCCAGGACTCGTCCCTCACCGGGCTTTCGGCCAAGGAGCTGGCGCTCTCCTACACGCGCGGGGTCAACATCCTGGCGATCAGCCGGCGCGGCGAACGCCTCAAGGAACGGTTGGGCAGCTTGACCCTCGGCGTCGGCGATATCCTCCTCCTGCAGGGCAGCCGGGCAAGCCTGGCCGCGCTTCTGCAGGATTTTGGCCTGTTGCCGCTCGCCCAGCGGGAGGTGATGCTCGGCACCCGCCGCCGTGCCTTCATTCCGCTTCTGATCCTGGCCCTCGCCATGGCCACGACCGCCGTTGGCCTCGCGCCGGTTCCGGTGGCTTTCTTCGCAGCGGCGCTAGGCATGGTCGTTTTCCGGGCCATTCCACTGACGGATATCTATAAAGCGGTCGACGGCCCGATCCTGGTTATGCTCGCCGCCCTTATTCCCGTCTCGGATTCCTTGCGCACCTCCGGCGGCAGCGACCTGATCGCCGGTTGGCTGGGTGCGGTGGCGATGAATCTGCCGGCATGGGGGGCACTCGGCCTGATCCTGGTCAGCGCCATGGCCGTTACACCCTTTCTCAACAACGCCGCGACCGTTCTCGTCATGGCACCGATCGCCGCGAGCTTTGCAACCAGTCTCGGCTTCAGGCCGGAAGCCTTCCTGATGGCGGTGGCAATTGGCGCCGGCTGCGACTTCCTGACCCCGGTCGGCCATCAATGCAACACGCTCGTCTTCGGTCCCGGCGGTTACCGGTTCTCCGATTACCCACGTCTCGGCCTGCCGCTGTCGGCATTGATCATCCTGGTCAGCGTGCCAGCGCTGCTTTTTGTCTGGCCGGTGAAGTAGGTCGCTGGGGCGGCAGCCGCAGGCGGTGACGGATTTGGGGCCGATTGCCGGCGGCAGCGACAGACGCGGCGCATCCGCGTCCGAAAGCTGACATGTAGTCGTCGACGAGGCAGTCCCTAGGACGTGTTGCGCTCTGATCGCCGAGCCAGCCTCAGCCCACAATGCATCCCGCAGGCGAACATGCCGACGATGGCTCCATAATTGAGAAAGAACTCCAGCGACGACTCGTTGAAATCCCACATGTCCAACGAATAGGTCAGCATGAGCTTCGACCCGAACCCCATATCGACGGAACTTTTGAGACCCCATGCAGCGATGGCCAAGGCGGCCAGTCGCAACGCGGCCGTGCGATAGACGTTTGGGGCAGAGATCCGGAACACGCCCCGGCCGACATTCATCACCACCTGCCAACGCGTCCCGAGATGCATTGAAACGATCAGCAACACCCAGTATCCCGCGAACATATGGATTTCGCGGACAGCAAAGGCGCCGCCGGCCGCCGCGAATGGGAACGCATCCCGAGAGATGAGCAGGCTGGTGACGAGCATGACAGTCATGCCGATGCCGAGACAGGCGATCACAGCCAGGTTCACCAGGCGGACGGCATTCATGTTCCGCTGCGCGACACCGCCGTACCAACGCCTGTTGAAGACGTTATGGACGATGACGAGCGCGAACAGCGCCGTCCCGAACAACTCGTGAGAGAGGTTGTCGAGCCACCAATAGGCAAGACATGCGATGATCAGGACAACCGCCAGGAAGTCCAGCAACAGGCGGAAAGGCAAGATGCGGCTCATTCCAACTCGAACCGTCGCATGTCGTTGTAGGTGTAGAGGAACTCACGGCCGGATCGCGAGGTATGACACCGCTGGCAGCGCTCGGTGTTCTCGTCCATGTTGATCGTGCCGTCGGGCTTAAACCACTGGAACTGCCAGTCGGCCGTACGTCGGTTCTCGTCGTAGTCCTGCCCCCAGCCCTCGCCCTTCTCCATGATGAAGTAGCGGAAGACCTTGCCGTCTCGGTAGTCGACAAGCGCGACATGGGTGCCGTTCGGAATCGGCTCGCCGCGCTTGACGGCCTCGATCGCCTCGCGGGTCGTCATGATGTGCTCGGTCACCTCGCCCCGCTCGACGGTGGTATAATGAACAAGCTTGCCAATGTCAGGCATCGTAGTGCGCGTTGGCTCGGCGTGGACTTGCATCCCCACCGAGACGACCGTCAGTCCAGCCAGAGCCGCACCACTTATGCCGCCAATTATTTTCTTCATCGAAACCTCATCGACGTTGGACCAGAGCTCACCGCGCGTATTGTTCGTCGGAAACATGTTCCATCCACGCGACCGACTTGCCGTCCAGTGCCTCGGAAATGGCGATATGCGACATTCCGGTGGTCGCCGTCGCGCCGTGCCAGTGCTTCACCCCCGGCGGTATCCAGGCGATGTCGCCCGGACGGATTTCCTGCACTTCGCCATCCCAATGCTGGACGAGGCCGACGCCTGCCGTGACGATCAGGGTCTGACCAAGAGGATGGGTGTGCCAGGCGGTGCGCGCGCCGGGCTCGAAGGTCACCGTGCCTCCACTGACTGTAGCGGGGGCAGTCGCGGAAAAGCGGGAATCGACTCGGACGGCTCCGGTGAAGCTGGTCGACGGACCGGCCGTCGATGGTTGGGTACCGGCTCGGGTTACCGTCACGCCCTTGTCGGGTTCGGCGAAAGCAGCGGATGCGCCAAGGGATAGGGCAACAGTCATAAGGGTCGTCATGTTCATGGGGTACCTGTCATGGTGAGGGCCGTGCTGGCTCGACCGTGATCTACTTCTCTGCGAAGACATCCTTGGCGATCGCCACCGCCGACACAGCGCTCGGCCAGCCGGAATAGAACGCCATATGCGTGATGGTCTCGACGAGCTGCTCTTCCGTCAGGCCGTTGGCCTTGGCGCGAACGAGATGTGAACGAAGCTGGTCAGGACGGTTGAGGGCGATCAGCGCTGCGACCGTCACCAGGCTACGGTCTCGTTGAGAGAGCTGCGGCCGTTCCCATACATCGGCGTAAAGGACGTCGTCCGTCAGTTCCGCCAGCTTGGGTGCGATATCGCCCATCAGTTGCTGAGTTCGCGAACGGGCGGACTCGAGATTCGATGCTGGTTCCTGTGCCATGGTTGTCTCCATTCCGGCTCCAAAGACGATGGCAGCGCTGAGTATTCCCGACATGAGTTTCTTCAAGTTGATTTCCTCTCGATAATTCAGTGCATGGCTCCTGCCGACGATTGGGCAGCAGGCGCTTCGCACGCCTGGGAAAACCGTCACGTGGAAGCGAGGTGACGGTCGAAGAACGGCTTCAACCTGGACAGGGCCGCTTCGACATACTCGGGAACCCAATAGGTCTCGATGTGCTTGGCACCCTCGATCTTGAACAGTTCCTTGTCCCTGGTGCCCGTCGCTTTCGGGAACGCGTCCTCGGTCAGGTAAAGGGTGTCGGCTTCGCTGCCCGCAATCATCAGGAGCGGCACGTCGATGAGCGCGATCTCGCCCGTGGCGTCCCAGCGCATCAAATCCATCAAGCTGCTTGTCGTGTACCTGAAGGTCGAGCCAGGATGTGCATGGGTGCGCCAGTAGTAGTGATAGCCCTGCCGATAAAGATCGAACGGAAGAGCATCGATCTGGGCGTCCGTCAGATTGGCGTCCCCGGAATAGAGGATCTCGCCGCCCGCTGCTTCCTGTGCGCGGGCTGCCGAGGCCTGCTGCAGGCGCTGCTGTATCGTTTCCATTTGGCTGTCCTGGAAGCCGTTGCGGCGGACGCGGCCAGAATTGAACATGCTGAGCGTCGCCACGGCCTTGAGGCGCTTGTCGGTCTTTGCAGCCGCCAGAGAGTAGCCGCCACCGCCGCAGATGCCGAAAAGGCCGAGGCGTGCCGTGTCAACACCGGGGAAGCGACTGATGAAGTCCGCCATTCCGTGGATATCTTCGATGCGGAACTGCGGCTTGTCGGTGTTGCGCGGTTCACCGCCGCTTCCGCCCTGATAGGCGGCGTCGGCCGTGATCGTGATGAAACCTCGCTCCGCCAGACGCTGCGCGTAAAGGCCCGTGGTCTGCTCTTTCACGCCCCCGTTCGGATGCGCCAGAACGATCGTGGGATGCTTTTTCGCCGGATCGTAGCCGGGCGGCGTGTAGACGTTGGCGACGATGTCGAGACCATTGAGCTTGTAGTTCATCGGATGGATGTTCACCTTCCCCGTCTCGTTCCTGGTGATCGCGCCGTCGTAAACGAGTGTGAACGGATTCTGCTTGTAATCGGCGGCGGCAGCGGTGGTCGTCATTGCGGAAACTCCCAGCATCGCACCGGAGATGACGAGAGCACCTGCACCCAGGAAGTCGCGTCGTCTTGTGTCGATGATTTCAATTGCCATTTTGAGGCTCCTCAATATGTGAAGTTCCGCGCGCTGACGCTTTCCGACAGCGCGCAGATTGGTCAGTCGAGCTTCTTGTCCGCGAGGAACTTCGAGACCTGGTCGGCGATCTCAACGTTGTTCAGATCCGACATCAGGAAGTGCGTACCGCCCTTTATGCCGATATCCGGCAGATGAACGAGCGTGGCATCGCCGCCGTGCTTGTTCACGGTTTCTACCCAGAGCTTCGCCATCGCCAGGCGGACGCGCCAGTTGTCCTGTCCGCGTTCCTGGGTCGGTTCGAGCGGGAAATTGTCGCCGTAGTAGATAACGATCGGTAGCTTGGTGAGCTTTTCGAAGTCCGCGGCGGGAACGGCCTCGGCCTTGAGGGTGCCGGCGGCACTCGGCATATCGGCCGGGACCTCGCCTTCGGGAAAAATGAAACCGCTGCCCGGTTCCAGCGCCACGATGCCCTTGACGTTGGGGTTCTTGATCGCCGTCAGCCATCCCGGTCCGCCCGCCTGCGAATGCGTGAACAGGATTGCCGGTCCGGTCCTTGTGAACAGGGTCGACATGGCGTCCGAGATCACGTTTGCATCGAATGGGCCTGTGTTCGGCGTGACCGAGCGGAAGAACTGGTTCAGCGCTTCGGGATCACGCGAGAACTGGACGTCGCCGAAGTAGTCCGGCCATTTGCCAATCCGGAACTGGTCAAAGAACAACTGGTCGTATGGCGTCGGCTCGATCGTCGTCGCGACGGTGCTGTTGCCCGCGCGGCCGCGACGCGGTTGATCCACCAGATAGATGGGATACCCACGGCGCAGGAAAATGTTCTGGAAGCCGTCTCGACCGTCCGGCGTAGTCTCCCAGGAGCGTGCCGACTGATAGGCTCCGTGGAGCATGACGATCGGCAGCGACTTCGGGTTCTCGGGCACCTGATAGAAGACGTAGGCGTGGTCGCCGTGAAGCGTCTGACCCTCGGAGCTCGGAGCATTGTTGTTGTAGGTTCCGGCTGTGGCCGACACCGTGCCGCCAACCGCGAAGCTGCCCTGCTCCCGGACTACGAGAGGCTCCGGTTTGGCGACTGGTTGGGCGTAGACTGCACCTGAAGACAGAACGAGTGCGGAAAACGCGACGGCCGAAAGAGTTTTGGAAAACATGCCCGATACCTGCCTTGCAACATGAAGTTGGAAGAAGGCTACGCGAGCAGCATTCAGTTGATTAGATGCTCATTTCCGATTGAAGGTATTAGCCTGCCTTATTAATCACAGACGGTTGATCACCGTGTTACCCGCGGTACCGCAGAGCTTCTACCACCAGTGCGAATGCCGGCGAGGCGTGTCGTCGGTTAGGATAGTAGAGGTGGTAACCTGCAAATGGCGCGCACCAGTCCTCAAGAACGCGGACAAGCCTGCCCTGCGCGATATCGTCTGCTACCAGATCGTCGGGCATATAGGCGAGACCGAGGCCTCGCCTCACGGCATCAAGGCGCATTGCAATGTTGTTGAACACCATCTGGCCTTCGACCCGGACCTTGAGTTCGTGGTCGTCCTTCTCGAACTCCCACGCGAGGATGTTGCCATAGGTTGGCATCCGGATCTGAACGCAATTATGCGCCGTCAGGTCCTGCGGGATCTCGGGCCACGGATGCTGCCGGAAATAGGAAGGCGCTCCCACCACCGCCATGCGCATTTCCGGGCCGATTTTCACAGCGATCATGTCTTTCGCCAGTTGCTCGCCGAGCCGCACGCCCGCATCGTAGCGTTCGGCGACGATATCCGTCAGGCCGTAGTCCACGGTGATCTCGACGTTGACGTCCGGATTGTCGGGCAGGAACTTTTCGAGCGCCGGCGCAAGGACCGAGATCGCGGCATGCTCGCCGGCCGTGATCCGGACCGTCCCGGCCGGCTTGTCCCGCATCTCGCTGAGCGCAGCGAGTTCCGCCTGAATCTCTTCGAACCTCGGTCCCGCCGTCAGAAGAAGACGTTCACCCGCCGCCGTCGGTGATACCCGCCGCGTCGTGCGCGTCAGCAGCCGAATGCCCAGCCGCTCTTCGAGACCACGGATAGTCTGGCTTAGGGCGGACTGCGAGACGCCAAGCTTCAAGGCGGCGCGAGTGAAACTCTCCTCGCGCGCCACGGTGACGAAGGCGAGCAGATCGTTGAAGTTCTCCTGCGGCATTCATTAGGCACCCTTATAGCCTCATGCCGATTACTGCCCCTAATCTAAAATGTCGGCAAGGGATATCTTTTAGCCCGACCGGCAACCTCGAAGTCTCGGCGCTCGGCCTTGGGTGCAAGGGCGCGACCCGCGGACGCGCTCTCCAAGGTCGATATCGTTGGCGACAGATATCCTACACACCTTCAGGCGCGCGTCGGCAAGTGAAACGGCGGCGATCCGCAGAGCTCTCGCGTTAGAGAGAAGGAAAATGACATGACCAGTACCGTTCCCACAGTGACCCTGAACAACGGGATCGAGATGCCGATCCTTGGCTTCGGCGTCTTTCAGGTACCCGATCCTGCCGAGTGCGAGCGCAGCGTCCGTGACGCGATCGATGTCGGATATCGTTTGCTCGACACCGCAACTTCCTATGGCAACGAAGAGGCCGTAGGCACCGCGATCCGCAACCATGGCATTGATCGAAGCGATCTGTTTGTAACAACCAAGCTCTGGATCGAGGACGCGACGTATGAGGGCGCCAAGGCCGCTTTCCAACGTTCCCTAAACAAGCTGCAGCTCGACTATCTGGACCTCTGGCTCATCCACCAGCCTTTCGGTGATGTCTATGGCGCATGGCGTGCGATGGAAGAACTGTACAAGGCGGGTCGCATCCGCACGATCGGCGTCAGCAACTTCTATCCCGACCGTTTGCTGGATTTCGTGCTTCACAACGAGATCGTGCCCGCGGTCAATCAGATCGAAATCCACCCGTTCCATCAGCAGGAGGACGCAGAGAAGCTGCTCCAGGAATACAACGTTCAACCCGAAGCATGGGGTCCTTTCGCGGAGGGGAAGAACGGGCTGTTCACCAACGAACTCTTGCGGTCGATTGGTAACAAGCATGGCAAAAGCATTGCGCAGGTCGTGCTACGATGGCTGATCCAACGCAACATCGTCGCCATCCCTAAATCGGTGCGTAAAGAGCGGATGGCGGAGAACTTTTCGATCTTCGACTTCGCGCTGGACCAGAAAGACGTTGAGGCGATCGGTTCGCTCGACCAGAAGGCCAGCAGCTTCTTCGATCATCGCGATCCGGCAATGGTGAAGTGGCTTGGCACGCGCAAGCTCTGAACCAATGCTGCCTACGTTCCCCGTTCCCTCGAACTCAGCGCGCCTTTACCGCCGCCGTCCCGAACGCCGTGGTCGGCAAGCGGGTCGACGAGGTGAAAGACGGCAAGCTGGCAGGCTCCAGGCCGCGCGACGATGGTCGCGAAGTTTGAATAACGAAAGAGAATGACGATGACAGAAAACCAGAGAATGGAACTGAATCGACGGGGATTGCTGATGTCCGCGGCAAGTCTCGCCATAGCGGCAAACGCGGACATCGCGTCCGCGCAGTCCTCGACTACACCAGCGGCCTCAACAGCTGCGTCAGTTTCGGCAATCGGCCGCAGGAAGCTCGGCGCGCTCGAAGTTTCGAGTGTCGGTCTAGGCGTCCAGAACATGAGCCGCACCTACCAGCAGACAATCCCGACACGCGCCGAGATGCACAATATCATCCGTTCGGCGTTCGACAACGGCCTGACCTTCTATGATGCGGCCGAGGCCTACGGCCCCCACGAAGTCGAGCGCATTCTCGGCGAAGGCGTCGAGCCGTTCCGGCACCAGATCGTCATCGCATCGAAGTTCGGATGGAACATCGATCTTGAGACTGGAGCGCGCCGACCGGGGCTCAACAGCCGGCCGGAGCATATCAAGCTGGCTGTCGAGGGCATGCTGAAACGGTTGCGGACGGATCGCATCGACCTTCTCTACCAGCACCGCGTCGATCCGCAGGTGCCGATCGAGGACGTGGCTGGTGCCGTCAAGGACCTGATGGACCAAGGAAAGGTTCTGCACTGGGGCCTTTCCGAGATGGGTCTGAACACCCTCCGTAGAGCCCATGCGGCACTTCCCGTGACTGCCGTCCAGAGCGAGTATTCGATGTTGTGGCGCGGACCGGAGAAGACATCGATCCCGGTCTGCCAGGAACTGGGCATAGGCTTCGTACCCTGGAGCCCGCTGGGTGTCGGCTTCCTAAACGGCGCAATCGACGAGAAGACTCGATTTGCGGAGGGCGACATCCGCGGCATCGAGGGACGCTTCTCTCCAGATAACCTTCCCCACAATCTTGCCCTCGTAGAACTTTTGAAGACCTGGGCTGAGTGGAAGGGGGCAAGGCTGGGACAGGTTGCGCTCGCTTGGCTCCTGGCCCAGAAGCCGTGGATCGTGCCGATACCCGGCACGACGCAGATGGCACACTTGATCGAAAACATCGGCTCCTCTGCCGTGTCGTTCTCGTCGTCGGAGATCGCGGGACTGAACGAATCCGTTGCTGCGATCGAGATCAAAGGGCCAAGGCTGCCGGGTGCCGTACAGGCGTTTTCGGATGTAGAAGCACCCCTGAAGTCCTAACCGCCGAGCTCTAAAATGTCCGTTTTGGGTTTCCCATGGACAAGAAGCGAGTTGGGGAGGGCGTTCGCCCTCCCCAGATTTGATCAGGCGACCTCGGTCGCAAAGCGCTGAAACAGCGGTTTCAGGCGGGGGTGGCGTGCCGCCGGCGGCGGATGAATTTCAATGGCCCGACCGGCCCTTGCCTCGCGTCGCAGCCATTCGCTGATGGTTTCGGCGCTGGTGTGATCCATGTAATGGAGGTCCTCGCCGACGATCTTGACCTTGCGGCCCTCGGGCAGTTGCTCGAGCGTGTTGAGCAGAATGGGCACATCCTTGCAGGTCGCTGCGCCGCCGAGCTGGACATGGATTTCCTCGTCTATCTCGGCGTGCCTGATCGCGAGTTTGCGCCTGAGGTAGGGCACGATCTCGATGATCGACAGCGCCAGGCCGAGCGCCACGCCGACCAGCAGGTCCTGCAGGACGACCATGGCGACGGTCACCGCCCAGATGCCGACCGGCACCAGTCCATGATGCTCGAACAGGTGTCTGACATGGCGCAGGCTGATCAACCGCCATCCGGTGACGAGCAGAACCGCGGCGAGGGCCGACAAGGGAACCAGGGTCAAGAGGCTTGGCGCCAGCGCCACCAGGCCCAGTATCCAGATCCCGTGGAAGATGGCGGAGGCCCGCGTGCGTGCGCCGGCCTGGATGTTGGCCGAGGAACGGACGATGACGCCGGTGATCGGCAATCCGCCAAGCAGGCCGCAGAGCCCGTTGCCGACGCCCTGAGCAAACAGCTCCTTGTTGAACCGGGTGCGCACGCCGTCATGCATCCGGTCGACGGCGGCAGCCGAGAGAAGCGTTTCGGCACTCGCGATGACGGCAATCATCACCGCCATGAGAATGACGCCGGGCTCCAGCAACCGGGCGAAGTTTTCCGCGGTCGGCAGTGTGATGCTGTCGACGAGCGAGGTGGGGACCTCGACGCGCGCGATCGGCAATTGCAATGCGGCGGCAAGAACCGTCGCCGCTGCGACACCGACCAGCGCTCCCGGAACCAGCGCAAGGGATTTCGGACGGCACTTCTCCCAGCACACCATTGCAAGCAGGGATATGAGGCCGACCTTCAAGGCGGTTGCCTGGCTCGTCAGGCCGGTCCCCCAAAGACGGGCGAGACTGTCCTCCATCGCCGCGACGTTCTCCATCCCGCCGGCAGCGGGCTTGGCATCCATCAGCACATGAATCTGCCCCAAAATGATCAGGATGCCGATGCCGGCGAGCATGCCGTGAACGACGGCCGGCGAGATCGCCCGGAACCAGGAGCCGACCCGCAGGAACCCGCCGGCGATCTGCAGGAAGCCGACGGCGATCAGGACGGGGGCGAGCATGGCGACGCCGTATTCCTCGACGAAGCCGAAGACGATGACGGCAAGTCCGGCGGCAGGTCCGGAGACCTGCAGCGGCGAGCCCGATAGGAAGCCGACGACGATGCCGCCGATGATGCCGGAGATCAGGCCCATCGACGCCGGCACGCCGGAGGCGATGGCGATCCCGAGGCACAGGGGGATGGCGACGAGGAAGACGACCAGCGAGGAGGCGAGGTCGCGCGAAAAGGTGGAGCTCACTGCTGTCATGGCGCTACTCCGCGGCAAGCGTTGCTGCGATTTGCGCCATGACATGCGGCCGATCGCGGCCGGTGACCGCAACCGGCAGCGGCTCTCCCTCCTGCGGCACCGTGAAGGTCGCTTTCGCCCCGTCATAGACCTGGACTTCGCCGGTCTCGATGTCGAAGAACCAGCCATGCAGGGTGATCTCGCTGGTGGCGAGTTTCGCGGCCACCGAAGGATGCGTCTTCAGGTGATCGAGCTGAACGACGACGTTTTCCATCGCCACGGCGCGCACGCGGTCACTTTCGGAAAGATCGTCCGGATAGGCGCGGCAGACGATCGAATGGGCGGCGTGGCTGTGGCGCAGCCAGGCTGCGACATTCGGCATCGGCTGCAGCAGCTCCGGATGGCACAGGCCCTTCATGGCGCCGCAATCCGAATGGCCGCACACGACGATGTCGCTGACGCCGAGCGCCAGGATCGCATATTCGATGGCGGATGAGACCCCGCCATTCAGGGTCGAGAACGGCGGAACGATGTTGCCGGCATTGCGGCAGACGAAGAGATCGCCCGGACCCGCTTGCGTGATGGTTTCGGGCATCACCCGGCTGTCGGCGCAGGATATCATCAGAGCCTGTGGTTGCTGGCCTTCCCTCGCCAGCTTGCGGTAAAGCGCCGACTGGTTGGGAAAAACCGCGCCGCGAAAACTGGAGATACCTTTCAGGAGATCACCCATGTTCGGATCCTCTTTCTGGCCGGACGTCGGACTGGGAGGAATGTCTCTCGTCCGGCGGGTTACAGAAGCGAGTTGTTCGCAGGTGCGAAAAGAACAGCAAAAAGTGTGCGGTGCAACCAGCCGCTGCGAGATCGCGATCAACAACACGTGAGGAGGGTGCCGGGGTCCGACGAAGACTGGCCATTCTTTCGGCTGGAACGCAAGGTCAGCAATGCGTCCTCATCTCGGCCACAGAGGCGATCTTTGCCTTCGCCCGGAAGCCGACGTTCCGGTGACCACCTGGAGTTCATAGCGGCGCCACAACCGGCCATTCCCGCAAGGTCTGTTTGCCTCAGGCCCGACTCGCCCGAACGCTCAGCCAGCGATCATGGGGCCTTCCGACGTAGCGACGTACCTCGCTGACAATCCAGCCGGCGTCTGTGAGTGCCGACCGCAGGGCAGGCTCGCGCCAGTACGTCTCGACGTAGCGCCGCGGTGCTGCAGCACTGCCGTGTGTGGATAGATCCTCGCCGTCGCCCTCCCGAACCGAGACATGCAGTCGGCCACCGGTCCGGGTCGCCTCGGCAAGCCGTCCAAGCACCGTGCCGAAATCCTCGCGCGCGACATGAATGAGGCAGGCACAGGCCCAGATCCCGTCGTACGGCATGCCGGGACGCTGCGGGTCGGCCAGGTCATCGGTCAGCGGGTCCAACAGGTCGGCCTCGAAGCCACTTTCGCGCAGCAGTTCGACGAAACCCTTCGAAATGTCGGTGCGCCGGACGCTGATGCCCCGCTTCTCAAGCTCAAGTGCATCTCGCCCGCCACCGCTTCCGATCTCCAGCACCCTGCCCGAGCCGGGGAGCTCGGTCACGAACGCATCGATCTCGGTCGCGACCCATTCGGGCATCACCGCGGCCTCGGCAGCGTACTCCGCCGCGGCCGCATCATAGGACCGCACAGTATCCCGGTCGGTGCTCATCCCAGCGCTCCTCCTTCAAGACAACAGCCTATCAGCCCGTTGCGCCCTTCACACTTCGGCAGTGGGCGATTTGCTTTCCAGCTTTAGCAGAAATGCGATCAAAGACACCACCGACCGACTGCCAATGCTGCCGGCGGCAATGCGCCATAAGCGGTCATTACGCCTTGTAGAACGCGGCAGCTTTTCCATATGGTCGAGCGTTACGATCAGTCGGCTGTGAAAGGTAGCGATATGCTCAACCCAGTCATGAATAATACCAAGTGGGACGAAGTCCGCTTGGCAATGTATGCACTCGATCCGAGCCCGGCATGGAGTACACTCGTAGCGAATGGCCACCGCTACGGCCCTGATCGAGAATGGTTCTATCACTTCCGCAACGGCGGATATGAAGACATCGTCCATGTTGACATCCACGTCACCACATCCCACCAACGTGAACTTGTTCAATCTGCACTGAGGAAAATCCATGTGCCGGGCGAGGAGACAGCCGACGGTTTCCGTGTTTTCGGTTACGTCGAGCGTGGTCAAGTCACCGACTACATCTGAATCCCAAGCTGATTGCATTTTCGGCAATATCTGGCTGAAGGATTGCTCCGGTCGACGGGCCGGAATGTCCCCTTCGGGCCGACAGCAGACGAGTGGCTTCGGCTGGATTGCTCCAATTGCGATCATGGCCAGCGGCGCTGTAGAGTTTCCGTCCATGAGCCAATCTTGGCCGCGCCCGCGCCGCCGGAGGGTTGCTCATTTCCCGGCCTGTGACGGCTAATGCTTGTCGCCCAGCCATCTCAGCCGGGAAATACCTGCAACATTCAGGAGAACGCATGACGAAGCATCGCATCTATTCAGTCAGCGTCGCGAGCGTCTATCCCCACTATGTCGCCAAGGCGGAGAAGAAGGGACGCACGAAGGCGGAAGTCGACGAAATCATCTGCTGGCTGACGGGCTATAGCCGAGAGAGCCTCGACGATCAGTTGGCGAGGAACACCAACTTCGAGGATTTCTTTGCGCAGGCACCTGAGATGAACCCCTCCCGATCGCAGATCACAGGCCTGATCTGCGGCGTCCGCGTGGAAGAGATCCAGGAAGCGACCATGCGGGAAATCCGCTACCTGGACAAACTGATCGACGAACTCGCCAAGGGCAGGGCGATGGAGAAGATCCTGCGAAAATAGAAGCCTAGGTTTGCTCCCGCTCGACGGCTCGTGTCGATGCCCGAGACGAACGGAACACCTTCCCCCAGCAGTCGCATGTTCTGCCCGTCGCACTTGACGGTGTCGCCGTCGACGGCCGTCAGTGAGGCGCAAAAGATCAATCCTGCGATCATCAATAGCAGGTGGTCCTAACCTGACGGACCGGGCCACCAACCCAGGTGCTTTGCGGGGTCGACGTGCAGGTCGTCGGCGTATACGTGGGCTGCTGTCGCTGCATTCCTTGATTGTAACCCTGTCCGCCGGCAATAAGAGCGTCCCCCATCGCTCAGCACCTATCGCGGTCGCGGCGGCGACTGGCTGAAAATCAAATGCATCCAGAGCGACGGCTTCGGGAACATCGGCGCGCTTGCTGGCTGCTCGGAAGGGTGGCGAACTGGTTTACGTCGGGTCGGTCGGAACGGGCTTCAAGGCAGACGAGGCAATGAAGCTTCGCGCAACGATGGACAAGATCAAGGCGACCAAACCGGCCGTCAAATATTCCGGTGGGCGCCTGATCTGGATAAAGCCTAAGCTGGTCGCCGAGATCCAATACGGAGGCTTGACGCATGACGGCAAGCTGCGCCACCCGTCATATAAGGGGCTGCGCGATGCAGCTGATAATGCGGCGGTTTACGAGATCGAATGATCTTTAAGAGCTAGGTCTGAAAACGACGCAAGGCTAAATAATTCCCATCAAAGCTAAAACTAAGAAAATCAACATGACAGAGGTCACTAACACGAAAGTTGGCCCGGCGATAAAGAACTTCTCTTTTGGCTTCATCAACACGCAATCATCATCACCTCCGCGATCGGCCCAGTAGGCCTCTGGCCCGAACTCTTCGGTGAAATTGAAGCCGTTTCTACTGTAGAATATGATCGACCTGATGAACCAATACCAGTAGTAGGCGCAAAATGGGCCTACGATGCACAGGGCGATCCATAGCTGAATTCGATCGTCACTCAATCAAGCTTCCCCATCCGTATCGCCATCTTCGTCCAGATCATGCACCGGCAAATAGGTGTTCTTCTCCATCCACTCACGGACGATATACCTGATGGCGTCGTCTCGCGTCAGCACCAATTCGCTTGAGATGTCCCGCAGAGCTTCTTCCATGTTCTCGTCCGCCTGGACATCACCTCTTGCCGCTTGTTGACTGACCCGTATTTGAGCAATAACTTATGAACCCGGTCGTTGGGCTTGTCCTCACATGACGGATCGATCTCTTCAGCGTCGCCTTGCTGCCATCGTCGTTGCCGATGTGGTGGGATATTCACGCCTGATGGAGGCTGATGAAGCCGCAACGCTTGATAACCTCAGGGAACTCCGTTCTGGCGTCATCGAGCCGGCTGTGTTGCGCCATAACGGTCGCATCTTTAAGGTCATGGGCGACGGATTCCTGATCGAATTCGGTAGCGCGGTGGAAGCGGTCGCTGCAGCGTTGGAAATGCAACGGACCACCACTGCTATCGAGGCTTCCGGAGACCGGCGCCTGCTTTTGCGTATCGGCGTCAATCTGGGAGATGTCATTGACGATGGTTCAGACATCCTCGGCGACGGCGTCAATGTCGCGGCGCGCTTGGAGACGCAGGCCGCACCGGGAGGTATCTGCATTTCAGGCAGCGTTCACGGCGAGATCGTCGGCAAGATCGGCGACCGGTTCTTTGATGCAGGCGAACGCTACCTGAAGAACCTGACCCGCCCGGTTCACGTGTGGCATTGGCCGGATGCGCTGCAGAGCATATTGCCGCTGCCCGAATGTCCCTCGGTCGCTGTCCTGCCGTTCACGAATATGAGTGGGGATGAAGCGGACGCGCCTTTCGTCGACGGCCTGACCGAAGACCTGATCACCGACCTTTCCCGTACGGCTGGCCTGTTCGTCATCGCGCGCAATTCCGTGTACGGCTACAAGGGCAAACCGGTCGACGTACGGCTGGTCGCCCAGGAACTCGGCGTCCGCTACGTGCTGGAGGGGAGCGCCAGACGCGCAATGGGCCGTGTCCGCATCAATGCCCAGTTGGTCGATGCGCTTGGAGGCCAGCACGTATGGGCCGACCGGTTTGACAGGACGGTGGAAGATGTTTTCGAATTACAAGATGAAGTGAACGCCAAGATTGTTGAAGCCCTCGTCGGCCGGCTGACCATCCCGGTACCGCGCAATCGGCCGAAGAACTTCGAGGCGTACGATCTGTGTGTGCGCGCCCGCCTCCTGACGGAAGAGTCGCCGCAAACCGAGCGTGAGGCCTATATGCTGCTCCAACGCGCGGTCAAGCTCGATCCATCATATGCCGAGGCGCTCGGTCTGCTGGCCTATAACCGTTGGCTTGCCTGGACTCATTTCGGCGAGCCCGAAGATCCTAACCGCCGGATGGCGGTGACATCAGCGCAGAAGGCGGTAGACTTGGATCCCAACGATGCCGGCTGCCGTTACGTTCTGGGTACCATTTTGGCTTATGAGCGGCGATGGGAGGAATCGGATGCCGCCTTCGCCAAGGCCCTGGAGCTGGACCCCAACCACGCCGACACCTGGGCCGCCATGTCGGACATGTCCGTGCTGGACGGCAGGGTTGCCGACGGACTGGCGCAGATCGAAAAAGCCCTGCGGCTCAATCCCCATCCAACCTGCTGGTATCTTTGTCATCTTGGGCAGGCGCAGTATGCCGCGCGTGACTATGAGGCGGCAATCGCTACGCTGCGCAGGAAAGAAACCTATCGTACCAACTCACGCAAATTCCTGGCTGCTGCGCTTGCGCAGTTGGGCCACAGCGAGGAGGCGCGGCGAGAAGCAGAATTGTTTCTGATCGCCCACCCTCATTTCACCATCGGCCATTGGCTCAGCTCCCAGCCGCTGCGCGATGCAGCTGTACGAGACCACTTCGTCGACGGCTTCCGAAAGGCCGGCCTGCCGGAGATGTGACAGCGGATGAGGCCAATCCCGACCCGTTCGAGGACTTGATCAACGGACATGCGCCGCGCGAGAACGGCGCTCTGGCTCGCATGGATGGCGGCACTGCAGAGTTTCCTTGTGAGCCAATCTGTTTCGCCGGCGCAGCCGGGAAATTCCTCATGACCGGACCATCCGCTAGGATTTCGTAGCCCAGCTATCGAAGGCGGAGATCGACGAAATCAGAGGCGGCGTTGTGACCAGAAGGTCACATCGCCGCCTGTGATAGTTCGGCCGGCGAGTTTCGCTTATGCCAGATGTCGACCGAAGAACTCGGCCATCCGGTCGAAGGGGATCTTGTCCACGCGGTCGTAAAGGTCGGTATGGGTTGCGTCCGGAATGATCATCAGTTCCTTCGGCTCGGCGGCGGCTGCGAAGGCGGTTTCACTGAAGTAGCGTGAGTGAGCCTTCTCGCCGTGGATGAACAGCACCGGACGCGGCGAGATCTCCGCGATGTAGGTCAGAATCGGCATGTTCATGAACGAGATCGGCGTGGTCTGCGACCAGGCGTTGCGCGAGTTGACAGCGCGCTTATGATAGCCGCGCGGCGTCGAATAGTAGTCGTGGTAATCGACCATGAACTGCGGTGCATCTGGACCGACTTCGGCGTTATACGCCGCCTGGTACGCGGGAGTACCCTTTTCCGCATCGACCCAACGCTGCCGGCTTAACTGCTCCAACGTCTGCGTGCGTTGCTCCAGGGTAACGCTGTCGTTGTAACCCTTGGACATGACGCGCGTCATGTCGTACATGGTGCTGGCGACGACTGCCTTGACGCGCTTGTCGACGGCAACGGCATTCAAAGCCATGCCGCCCCAGCCGCAGACGCCGATCACGCCGATGCGCTCACGATCGACTTCCGGCCGCAGGCCGATAAAGTCCACTGCGGCACTGAAGTCCTCGGTGTTGATGTCGGGCGAGGCGATGTTACGCGGTTCGCCGCCGCTCTCTCCGGTATATGATGGATCGAAGGCAAGAGTTGCAAATCCACGTTCTGCCATCGTCTGCGCATAAAGCCCGGACGACTGTTCCTTCACCGCGCCGAACGGCCCGCTGACGACGATGGCGGCGAGCCTACTGTTGTCCCGATCCTTGGGAAGGTAGAGATCTGCCGCCAGAGTGATGCCGTATCGGTTCTTGAACGAGACCTTCTGATGGTCGACCTTGTCGCTCTTGAGGAACGTCTTGTCCCAATCCGTGGTCTGAGCCAGGGCCCGGGTCGCGGCCGCCGCCGGGATCAGGCTCATGGCCGCGACGGCGACGCCGGTCGCCTTTATCAGACCACGCCTGCTCGAATTGAAGCCGTCCTGCGTCTCAATGTGCTTGCTCATTTGGAAGTCTCCTGTCTGGATGGGTTGAGTGTCACTGGATGCGCTCGATGCGCAGCGGGAATTCCCCAGGTACGTGAAGCGCTTCGAACCCGTCGTCGAAGCGACCGAGGCGGACGAGGCCCGGATGCTTGTAGTCGGCGTAGAACATCGCGAGATTTCCCCAGGGCATGTAATAGCAGAGGTCGTATGGCCGCTCGTCGGAGAAGGGTCCGTGTCCTTCGACTGTCAGCTTGCGCGGCAGGTATGCGATCTTCTCGTTCGATCCGAAGTCCTTGATCTCGAGGTCCAGGGGAAGCATCGAAGCGAGGTCGCGCGCCGACGGATTGTCGTAGAGCGTGGCCGTCATTGACATGCCCTTGAAGGTGAACCTGATCCTCACGTCGGTCGGCTCTTGGCTGGCCGGATCGCGGCCTTGCTGCCCGCGCGCCGCGAAGGGGAGAGCCGCGACCGCCAGAGCTCCACCCACGATCCTTCGCCGGGTCATAGCCAATGTGTTCGTCGTCATCGTTCGGGTCCCATCAAACCGGTTGCGCCGTGGGCCGGAACAGGATTTCGTTGATGTCGACATCGTCTGGCTCGTTCACCGCAAACGCGACCGTCCGGGCGAAGGCATCTGCGCCGACGGCGATCTGGCTGACGAACTCTCTCGTGTCCGCCTGGATGTCCTTTTCGCTGATATGCTCGAGAAGTTCGGTGCTGACCGCGCCGGGCGAAATGATGGTGGTCCGGATGTTGTACGGCTTCACCTCCTTGCGTAGCCCTTCGGAAAGCGCGCGGACGGCGAACTTGGTCGCGCAATAGACCGCGGTACCTGGATCGACGACATGGCCGTAGACCGAGGAAACGTTGATGATGTGGCCGGACTTCTGCGCCTTCATATGCGGCAGCGCGGCGGCGATGCCGTAGAGCACGCCTTTGACGTTGACGTCGATCATGCGGTCCCACTCGTCGACCTTGAGACGTTCGAGCGGGGCGAGCGGCATCAGACCGGCATTGTTGAGCATCACGTCGACGCGGCCGAATTCCTGGACTGCAGTATCGACGAGGTTCCTGACCTGCTGCCTGTCCGTCACATCCGTCTGGATCGCTTTGGCATTGTAGCCCTTCGAGGTGAGTTCCCCGGCCAGCGCATCGATGCGGTCACGTCGCCGGGCACCGAGCACCACGGCAGCACCTCGCTCGGCGAGATGGCGTGCGGTGGCTTCGCCCAGCCCGCTGCTCGCCCCGGTGATGACGACGACTTTGTCTTCTATGCCTTGAGACATGATGTTCTCCTATTGCGCGATTTTTGAGAGGTCAGACGCGGCGGCCGGCGAGCGCTCCGAACGCGGCGGAACCCGCAAGAAGGAGGGCGGCCAGAAGGAAAGCGCTCCACCAGCCTGCACCGTCGAAAAGAACTCCGCCTGCGAATGCCCCGCCCGCAATGGCCAACGGGATCAGCGCGACCTGGATGCCGCCCGCCGCTTCCAGCTCACCTGGGACCAGCCTCGCCATCCAGGTGTTCCAGGCCACCGGGGTCGGGGTCGAGAAAAATCCCCAGAGCACGAGAAGGACCGCGGTGGCCCACGGTGAAGACCCAAAGCCGATCAGCAGGAGAGCGATCAGAGCGACCGTGCCCGGCAGGCCAATAAGCGCGGCGGCAAGGTGACGGCGTAGGACGAAACCGATCAGGGACGTTCCGGCCAATCCGCCGAGTCCGACACCCAGAAGCATCAGCGACAGTGTGTTGAGTTCCACCCCGGTGACACCCTCCAGAAACGGACGCAGATAGATCGAAAGCGCATTCATCCCCATGAAGACCAGACCCGTCGCCGCCATGCCGATCAGGAAGGCGCGGTTGCGCAAGAGGCGCAACATTCGACCGACCGACACGGTTTCCGTCGCAGGCATCTTCGGCAGGACGGCAAATTGCCAAATCAGAGCGACGAGTCCGATCGGAACGGTGATCAGGAAAGTGCCGCGCCAGCCGATCAGCCCGCCGAGAAAGCTGCCGAGAGGGGCGGCAATGACGACCGCGAAAGCGGTGCCGCCCTGGAGCAGAGCGATGGCCTTGGGCAGGTCCGACTTCGAAGCCAGACGCGCGAGGATGGCCGTCGACAAGGACCAGAAGCCGCCGATCGCGACGCCGACAAGCGCCCGGCCCAGGAGGAAGACGGTGAAGTTGGGAGCGAGGGCAACGGCCAGACTGGAGAGGGCCAGCACCCCGGTATAGAGCAGGACGACTGCCTTCCTGTCCCATTTCGACAGAAAGCCGTTGCCGAAGAGGCTTGTGGTCACAGCGAAGACGCCCGAGATGGTGATGGCCAGCCCGGCCTGGCCTTCTGACACCGCCAGCTCTCTGGCGATCGGGGTCAGGAGGCTGACCGGCAGGAACTCCAGTCCGACCAGAAGAAAGGTCAGGAGCGACAGGCAGGTCACGGCCGCCCATGGTGTTTCTGCGATGTCTGCCAAGATCGCATCATTCGCTGTCAGCTCAATGGCCATGCCGGGCTCTCCTGTGCGGTTGCCGCAACAGATAGCCAAACGGATTTGGATGGAATAGGAGGTATAATCCGCATGTTGAGGTGAAGGAGATTCAACAATGCGACGTGACGAATTCACCGAGATGAGAGCATTCTTGGAAGTTGCCAAGGAGCGGAGCTTCACGCGCGCCGCTGCTAAGCTGGGCCTCTCGCGCTCAGCCCTCAGTCACACAGTCAGCGCGTTGGAGGAGCGGCTGGGAATCCGGCTTCTTTCCCGCACCACCCGGGACGTCGCGCCGACGGCGGCCGGCGAACGTTTCATGGAAAGTATCCAGCCCCATTTCGAAAGCATCACCGCCGGGATCAGCGCGATCAGCGCGCTGCGTGACAAGCCGTCCGGCGACATTAGGGTCGTCTGCCCGGACGACGCGGTCGAGCTGGTGTTCCGTCCCAGACTTTCGGCATTCCTACGGGACTTTCCCGACGTGACGGTGGAAATCATCGTTGACAACGGCTTCACCAACATCGTCGAGCGGCAGTTCGACGCTGGCGTCCGTCTTGGCGAGGCCGTCGCCCGCGACATGGTGGCGGTGCGCATAGGACCCGACGTGTCATATTCCGTCGTGGCCTCGCCCGACTATCTGGAGCGGCATGGGCCGCCGTCAATCCCGCAGGACCTGACAGGTCACAACTGCGTCAACCTTCGGCTTCCAACATCCGGGGGGCTTTATGCCTGGGAATTCGAGCGGGACGGCCGTGAGTTCAGCGTGCGGGTGGAGGGCCAGCTCACCTTGAGCAACATCGCTCCGGCGATTGACGCTGCATTGGACGGGATCGGTCTTGCCTACGTGCCCACGGACCTCGTCTCGCAGCATGTCGAGCGGGGGCGGTTGCGGCAGGTGCTTTCGGACTGGTGTCCGACGTTCCAGGGCTACCATCTCTATTATCCGAGCCGACGCAATCCGTCGCCGGCCTTCTCGGCGTTTGTTGATGCTTTCCGGCATAGACGGCGGAAATAGTGTTCGGCCCCACAGCCCAATGTGCGAAGGACAAGGCAAAGGTCACGGGACGCCTTGATGGAGTACGCACTCGCAAGGTGCGATCGCGATCACGCCCCGGCCTATTTGGAATCCTCGAACCCGCGCAACATTCCGTTCTACCGGCGCTACGGCTTCGAGCCGCTTGGCGCGATCCAGGTCGGCTCGTCGCCGACGCTTGTCCCGATGTTGCGGGGGCCCGTTGAGCTTCGGTTCGATCCGATAGTTTGTGGCATGCGGGGCCCTTTGCCGAGGACCCCTGGTCGTGGGCGATCTGTTCACCTTGGCCGCAGCTCCAAGAGTCAGCTGCGGGGCTGAAGCAACGCCAGAACGACAGTCGATGCCGCCAAGACGGCTGTAAATGTCAATGGCGCTGAGGCACCGAAGTGATCGACCACATAGCCGCCGAACAGCGCACCTATGCTGATGGCGACCTGGAACGAAACGACCATCAGGCTGCCGGCAGCCTCCAAGGCGTCTGCTGCGCCCCGGGACAAGTTGGTAGGCAGTACCACCGGAGCCATCCCAAAAGCGAAACCCCAAAGTGTCACCAGGGCAAAGGCGATGCCGCTCTGCGCACCCCAGAGGACGAGAGCAAGCGCCGAAAACGCCATCAATACGCCAGTGACAGCGAGCGCCGTGTGGATATTCGCGTCTGCCAGCCGGCCGCCGGCGACATTGCCGATCACAGAGGCGATGCCAAACCCGAGGAGCGCCAGGGCAATCGGGCCGGTGCCAAGGAGCGTGACTTGTTCCAGGAAAGGTCGCACATAGACCGAACCGGCAAAATGTCCCGTCATCAGCAAGAGGATGGCGAGCATTCCGAGTTGCACGGTGCGCCGTTTCGTCAGCCGGAAGACGTCGGAAAGACTATTGCTTGTGCTTGCGGGTAGCGTCGGCAAGCTGAGTATCTGCAGCAGCATCGCAATCGCGGCGAGCCCTGCGGTCATGGCCGTGGCGGCACGCCAGCCGATCCAATCGCTGATCAAGGCACCCATGGATGGTGCAGCAATGGTGGCAAGAGAGACACCGAGGGTGACGATAGCCATACCCCGACCTGTCGCATTGGTGCCGACCAATCTCGCCACGACCGCAACCGAAAGCGCCCAGAAACCGCTGAGCGCGACGCCCAGCCCGGCCCGGCCCAACAACAATAGCCAAAAATCCGTCGCGAGCGCGGCCAGCAGATTGGAGCCGATAGCCAGGGCACTTAGGCCAACCAGGACAGTCTTCCGGTTCAGTTTGCCGATCAGAACATTGCTCAACAAGGCCGTCACCGCGCCAACAGAGGCGGTGGCGGTGACAACCTGACCGGCGGTTCCCTCGCTGACGCCAAGGTCACGCGCCATCGGCGTCAACAGGCCTGCCGGCAGAAATTCAGCTGAAACGAGCGCAAAGCTTGTGGCTGCCATTGAAATAACGGCAAACCAGGTTGTCGGGCTCCAAGGGCTCGGAACGGCAGAATCGAGGCCAATCGCGGCGCCGTCAAGCTGTGATGTTGTGTCCGTCATTGAAGTACCTCCAAGTGTTGGAGGTCTTCATAGCGGAGTCTTTCAGGATGATATGTGTCCTAAAGTCCGAATTCCATATCCGTTCGTCCGGAAATGGTGCGGCGCACAACGCCAGGTGAGACGCTGGTGATGCGCTTGAAGGCGCGAGCGAAAGAAGCTTCGGATTCATAGCCCAGTTGAGAAGCGACCGCGGCAACCGACATGTTTTGACCGAGCAACTCTCGTGCAAGCTGCATGCGCAGACGGGCGAGATAGCGTGCCGCGCCTTCGCCCAAGATGGCGCTGAAGCGTTCCGCGAAGATCGAGCGCGATTGACCTGCCACGCCGGCAAGGGTCTCAAGCGTCCAGTCATGGCCGGGATCTCGGTGCATGGCTGCCAGCGCACGACCGATATGAGGATCACGGATCGCGGCGAGCCAGCCGCTGGTCGAGGCGCCGCTGCAATTGACCCAGCAGCGAATAAGCCGCGCCACGAGTACATCAGCCATGCGTGACAAGACCGTGGCGCTGCCTATCTGGGGCTGCGACGCCTCCGCAGTCATGGCGGCGAGGAGGGGGCCGACGATCGGATCATTGCCGGCAACGTCACAACCCTTGATGATCGGTGGCATCAGGGCGATCAACGGGTTGAGGGCATTCGCACCCAAAGCCATGGATCCGCAGAACAAGGTGCTCGTCGCTCCTGTTCCTTCCTGCACCACGTCGCAGACATTGCCCCCCAGCTTGGTGACCTGGCAGCTCTTGAGCGAGTCCCCGACAACATCAGGCTTGCTGGCCAGTCGGTGTTCGACACCTTGTGGCAACAACACCAGATCGCCGCCTTGCAACTCCTGCCATCCCTGGGCCTCGGTATGGAGCCAGCATGGCCCCTCACTGACGAAATGAAAGCGAAGCAGCTGTTGCTGCGCAAAGGCGATGCTCCATGGATGACGTAGCTCGCAGCGGCCGTAGTTGACTCCACTCAGGCGAAAGTCCTGGAGAACTTCGCTGAGTGCGTCCGTCGGAATTTGCGTCGGAGACAGGGATGAACGATCAAGCATTGGGATAATTTATATGCCGGCCGTCCGGACTGCAAGTCAGGCATCAGTGTCATGGCCGCTCTGAGGTCACCAATGGAGGCCAGTCGGTTTTCCGTGACACCGGCCCCGCAACCTTCAGAATAGGATAGCTCGCGGCAAGGAAGCCGGTGCTGGTTTATCAGAAGGCCCCGCAGGCGGTAGCGGCGCAATAGTCAGAGCCAGCGGCGAACCTCGGCCTTGTAGCGGCGGTAGTCGTCGCCGAACTTCGCTTCGAGATAGCGCTCCTCGCGGGCGATCACCTGCGTCTGGATCGCGATCAGCACCAACGGGAGCAAGGCGAAGGCGATCGGCCCGTCGAAGCCGATCGCAAGGCCGGCATAGATAAGCGCCATGCCGAGATACATGGGATTGCGGGTCCACCGATAGGGACCGGTCGTTGCGATGAGGGTCGTTGGCTGCGACGGTCGAACGTTGGTGCCCAGCCGCCGGAACAGCCCCGCCGCCGCAAGCATTATCGCCGCGCCGGCAAAAAACAGCAGCGCGCCCGCCGCGACCAGCAGCCGCCAGTCGATGCCGAAAGAGCGCAGGGTGACGAACCGCTCCGCCGCCAGCCCCAACAGCAGCGCACCCAGATAGACGAAGGGCGGAGGGAAGCGCACACCCGCGCTGTCCGGTTCGACGGCCATGCTCCCCTCCAATCTGTGCACTTAAACTAGCATCGACTGCTGGGCGAAGATACCCGCCATCGCGCCTTGCCATGTTGCGGTGGTGACCGAGGGGATTCCCGGGTTTGCGAGGTCGCCGGCGGCATAAATGCCGGGTATGCTGGTTTCGCGGCGCTCGTCGGTCTTGATAGCGATGCCGGTTGGCGTATTGACCGTGTCGAGGCCGAGTGAATCATGCAAGCTTGCGGACGGCTTGCTGCGCGGATGCGCGAACAGGATATCGACTGCGACATCGGGGCCGGTATCGAGCTTGATAGTGGCATTGTGGTCGCCGTGACGGGCGATCCCGGTGATCCGGCCATCAACGACAGGTACCTTTCGGCCCGCCAGATCGGCCCGGATGTCGGGTGCGATGTCGTGACCATCTGCAAAGACCGTCAGCCTGTCGGTCCAATCGTGGAACAGCCTGACCTGATTCATTGACTGCGGGCCGGACCAGACGAGGCCCCAATGCTGGCCGGCGACTTCGAAGCCGTCGCAATAGGGGCATGGGATGATGGATGTGCCCCAGCTTTCGGCAAAGCCCGGAACATCAGGCATCTTGTCGACAACGCCATAGCTCAGGATCAGGCGGCGCGCTCCAAGGCTCTCGCCATCGCCGGTGAGGACGGAGAAATTGTCGATGCTACCGGAGATGTTGTCGGCGCGGGCATTGACCAACTTGATCGCTGTATAACGCGCCAGTTGCTGTCGCGCCTCGGCCAAGATTTCCGATGGTGGCTTGTGATCGTGGCCAAGCACGCCATGCGAGTGGCCAGCGAAGCGATTGCGCGGCAGGCCGGTATCGAGAACGGTGACCTTGCGTCGGGCACGGCCGAGCTGCAGGGCGGCGGCGAGACCGGCAAAGCTGCCGCCGATGATGATGACGTCATCCATGGTGATAAGCTCCGTGTTGTGGATGGAGGGGGTTGGGCTGGGAGGACAGTGTAAAATCCACTCTTTGGCTTGCATATTTCCGATACTGCGTGGTATCGTAAAGCATGAATAACGATACTGTCAAGGATCTTAATTGTCGTGACCGAACAAAGCCAGGGTCGACGCGGTCGGCCTACCAACCAAGCGCTTGGCCAAACGATAGTCGACGCAGCATACGAACTCTTTGTGGAATTGGGTTTTCAAGCGACGACATTGGACAAGGTCACCCAGCGAGCGAAGATATCCAAGCTCAGCATTTATCGGCACTTCGAGAACAAGGAGGCGCTGTTCAGCGCGGCCATCGCGGACCGCTGCCATCAGTTTGCACCACAGGCCCTTTTTGAAGGCGTCGACGGTTCGGCCGAAGAGCAGCTCATGGCGGTGGGATCATCCCTGCTTCGCACGCTGTTGAGCCCGGACGTCCGCAGTGTCGAAGCCATGGTCATGGCCGACAAGACGAATCAAAAGTCGTTAAGCAAGCTCTATTACGAAGCCGGCCCCGCCCATGTCATCGCCCAAATCGAGGCCCTGTTGCGTCAGTTGCACGCGAAGGCGGTTCTGAACGTGCCCGATCCTCTCCGGTCCGCCCGCTTGTTTGGCGCGCTCTTCAAAGGATCCGATCTCCTGATTACTGCACGCTTCGATGAGGCGCGAGCAGAGGACGACAACGAAATCGAATCCTATTGCCGGTCGGCCGTCGCCATGTTCATCGCCGCGCACGGTGGCAACGACCACGCGGGCGGATAGCCTGGGCGAGGATGCGCTAGGTTTACTCGCGCTCGCCGACGCTTGGTGCCCGGCTTGGGGCGTATCGCCGAATGTGCGCCTCGTGTTGAGGATGAGGGGACGCAAAAGGCGCGTGGTCTCGGCCCGAAGAATATGGAGAGACCATCTGTCTCAAGCCACCACCATTCCCGCTCGGCATCGGAAAGCCGAAGAGAGAAGCGGATCCCTCGGGTGCGGCATCAGCGCATTCGCTCTGGATTTTTCTTTCCTGGCCTGATTCGCCCGGCTCCAGAGCGCTTTCGCATTTGCTTATCAGGAGTTAGTGTATTTTCCTGGCGGAGGGGCAAGCGTGGAACGTCGTCTTACTACAATAATGGCTGCCGATTTGGTCGGCTATTCTCGTCTCATGGCGGCGGACGAGGAAGGCACCATTTCGCGGCTGCGCGACGCGCGAACCAACGTGATTGACCCGGCAATTATGGAGGGCGGTGGCCGCATCGTCAAAACCATGGGCGACGGGCTCCTGGTCGAATTCCCGTCGCCAGTGTTGGCGGTAAGAGCGGCTCTTCTCATGCAGCGCAATTTGATCTCGCGCGAGTCTCCTCAAAGGGAAGACCAACGTCTGCGTTTCCGCATCGGTATTCATCTCGGAGATGTGGTGATCGATGGCGACGACATCCTCGGCGACTGCGTCAACATCACTGCGCGTTTGGAAACCATCGCACCCGCCGGAGGCATCTGCATATCTCGTGCAATCTACGATCATGTGCAGAGCAAGATAGACGCTGGGATGACGTGGCTCGGGCCACAGTCCGTTAAGAACATCCCCGAACCAATTGACGTGTGGCAGGTCGAGCTGGACGGCACGGCGCCCAGCCCGGTTCGGCTCTCCGGACAGGTACGTGCTTCGATCGCGGTTCTCCCATTCCAGAATTTTTCTGTCACCCCCGATCAGGACTTCTTTGTCGACGGACTGGTCGAAGACGTCATTACGGAACTCAGTCGCTTTCAATGGTTGTTCGTGATCGCTCGCAACTCGACTTTCGCCTACAAGGGAACAGCCAAGGACGTACGCAAGATCGCCCGGGAACTTGGTGTGCGCTATGTCGTGGAAGGATCGGTTCGGCGGTCCGGTGAACGGCTGAGGATCACTGTACAGCTGGTCGACGCGCTGTCCGGGGCACACATCTGGGCCGAGCGCTGGGATCGTCCGATCGCCGATTTTTTTGATGTGCAGGACGAGATAACGCGCCGGATTATCGCGGGCATCGAACCAGAGCTGGGAGCGCACGAACGGAGCCTCGCCCTCGCCAAATCGACGGACAACCTTACTGCTTGGGAACTTTGCCACCGCGGCTTCGCTGAATTGCTTTCCTTCGAAGCAGGTTCGCAAGCCACTGCCGAGAAGTTCCTTCGACAAGCGCTCGAACACGATCCGAATTTCGCACTTCCCTACGCCTATTTAGCTCGTCACCGATACGCACTCGTCCTTTGGGGGCGCGCCGCAGAGGTGCCGGTCGCTGTCGAGGAAGGATTGTCGTTCGCCACGAAGGCCTTGGAAATCGACAGGCGGAGCGATATCGCCTACGCGATGATGTCCCTCCTTCTTACGGTGGCCGGGCGAGCGGCTGAGGCCATGCCTGTCGCTGAACAGGGCCTTGCATTAAATCAAAACTACGCGTTTCTTCACTTCGCACATGGAATGGCAGCCGTGCGGCTCAGGGACGCCGATGCAACCATCAGAGCCGCACAAAATGCCATCGATCTCAGCCCTCACGATCCGTCCATGTTTGCGTTCAAGACACTGCTCGGTATTGGGTTGATGCTGAAAGGCGAGCCCGATGACCTGTCAACGGCCCGGGTGCTTCTACGGGAAGGCGCGTCCTTCGAACGCACAACCTATTTTCCATTCATTGGGTCAGCGTTGCTCGCCCTCAGGGCCGGCAATAGCGATGAGGTGAGGATCTGGATCTCTGATGCTTTGAAGAAGTTTCCACACCTGAACGCGGAATCCGTCCGAGAGGCGGCCCACCCATTTTATGAAGGTAGTCCTTATTGCGACTACCTCGACAGGTTGATCGAGCACGGGCTCCCACCGGGAGAGAAGCGTCTGATCGAAGAATAATCGCGTCACTTGGAAGACTCCTGTTCCCGGCTTCTCGGGGTGGGCATGGACCTGATCCTGAGTGGGCTTCGCAACGGCCGCATCGAACGGCCGGGAGCCTGCGTCCACAACACGATCTCACCTAAGCTCGCTCTGAGCAGCGGCTCAAAGTTCTTTCTTGCCTTCTGTCTCCCTGCTATCGTGGAAGCGAGGAGACGGCGCCATGAGCGAGACCCGAAAGCTGGCTGCAATCCTGGCCGCTGATGTGGTTGGGTACAGCCGACTTGCCGGCGCCGACGAGGAGCGCATCCTGGCGCGGTTGCGGGCACTGCGCAGCGATCTCATCGATCCGACGATCGCCGTGCACCATGGCCGGGTGGTGAAGCGCACCGGCGATGGTGCGCTGGTCGAGTTCCGCAGCGTGGTGGACGCCGTCCGCTGCGCCATCGAGGTGCAGAACGGCATGGTGGAGCGCAATGACGGCGTGCCGCAGGACCGTCGCATCGAGTTCCGGATCGGTATCCATTTGGGCGACGTCGTCGAGGAAAGCGACGGCGATCTGATGGGCGACGGCGTCAACATCGCCTCGCGACTGGAGGGCGTCGCCGCGGCGGGCGCGATCTGCCTGTCCGAGGATGCCTATCGCCAGGTCAAGGCGAGGCTCGACCTCTCGGTCAGCGATCTCGGCAACACGCAACTCAAGAACATCGCCGAGCCGATCCGGGTCTATTCGCTGCAAGTCGGCGGCGCCGGGACCAAGGCAGCCGCGACCTTCGAAACCGCGGCGAGCCGACCGGCGACTTCAGCGCCGCCGAAGCTGTCGATCGCCGTCCTGCCCTTCGCCAACATGAGCGGTGACGCCGAACAGGATTACTTCGCCGACGGCATCTCGGAAGACATCATCACGGCACTGTCGAAGCTGTCGCAGCTCTTCGTCATCGCCCGCAATTCGTCGTTCACGTTCAAGGGCAAGAACGTCCAGGTGCAGGAGGTGGGCACGAAGCTCGGCGTGCGGCATGTCCTTGAGGGCAGCGTCCGCAAATCGGGAAACAGGGTACGCATCACCGCGCAGCTCATCGACGCGACCACCGGCGGGCACCTATGGGCGGAGAGGTTCGATCGCGAGCTCACCGACATATTCGCCGTTCAGGACGATGTCACGCAACAGATCGTCGACGCGCTGGCGGTCAACCTGACAGAGGGCGATCGGAAAAGACTGGCGCCGGGGCAGAGCCGGCACCCCGAGGCGTATGACTGCTTCTTGCGCGGCCGGGAGCTGTGGCACCGGCTGACGAAGCAAACCAACAGCGACGCCCGCGACCTTTTGCAACGTGCCGTCGAACTGGACCCGAACTTCGCCTCAGCGCACGCCTTCCTCGCCCTTACCCACGGGCTGGACTACCTGAACCGGTGGAGTGCGTCGCCGCAGCGCTCTATCGAGCAAGCCGAAGAGGCCGCGACACTGGCGGCAGCGCGGGACGATAGCGATCCCGTGGCCCACTGGGCACTGAGCATGGTCAAGCTTTATTCGCGACAGCACGATAAAGCCATCAGCGAGGCCGAGCGTGCGATAATCCTCAATCCGAATTTCGCCGAAGGGCAGGTCAGCCTCGGCGAGGCACTCATCTATTCCGGCAGATCCGGGGAGGCGCTCGCCTATTTCGATCGGGCAAGGGTCCTGAACCCGTACTTTCCGGATGTCGTTCTCCACTTCCAGGCCTTGGCCTTGTTTCAACTGCGAAGGTACGAAGAGGCCGTCGAACTGTTGCTGCAGCGCGTGAACCGCAACCCGGTCACCGATGTCTCGCGCGCGCTTCTGGCCGCCTGTTACGGACACCTCGGCCGTTTCGAAGAGGCCCGCGCGAGCTGGCAAGAGGTGCTGCGCGTCAATCCCGACTACTCCTTGGAATACCGTCGCAAAGTCTTGCCCTTCAAGAACCCCGCCGATTTCGAGCTGGTCATCGAGGGGTTGCGCAATGCCGGGGTCGTACAATGACGGGTCAATGTCCGATCTTGAACCTTTGCCGCCATTTGCACCGAGGATGAGCAATAACCAGTGCCAGCGGGGTGAACGGATGCAGCCCGCGCTTGCATCCGCTCACGCCGGCTGTGTCAGGCAAGCTCGGATAAGGTAGCTGGGTCGAACCCCTTCAGTTCCGCATAATCGCCATGCTCAACTTTGGCGACCCAAGTTGGATCGGTAAGCAGCGCGCGACCCACGGCAATAAGGTCGAACTCATTGCGGTCCATGCGCTCGATCAAGCGATCGATGCTGGCTGTGGCTGACCCCTTGCCGACAAAAGCGCTTGCCGTCACATCGTTGTCGAGGCCCACCGAGCCGACAGCGATCGTGGCGGCACCCGTCACCTTCTTTGCCCAGCCTGCGCCATTGAGGCCGTTCTCGCCATCGATTTCCGGGAATTCCGGTTCCCAGAAACGACGCTGCGAGACGTGAAGGACATCCACCCCGGCCTCAACCAACGGCAGGAGCCAAGTCTCCATCTCTGCTGGTGTTTCTGCGAGACGCACGGTTAAATCTTGCTGCTTCCACTGACTGACGCGCATAATGATCGGGAAATCAGGTCCCACCGCTTCGCGTACGGCGGAAATGATCTCGCCGGCAAAGCGCGAGCGCTCCTTGATCGTCGGTCCGCCATACCGGTCGGTGCGCAGGTTCGTGCCCGACCAGAAGAATTGATCGATCAGGTAGCCGTGCGCGCCGTGGATTTCAACAGTGTCAAAGCCGAGCCGCTTGGCGTCTGCCGCCGCTTTGGCGAAGGCTGCGACAGAATCGGCGATATCCTCTTCAGTCATCGCAACGCCGCGAGCCTCACCAGGCGCGTTGAGGCCAGACGGGCTCTCCACCGGGGCGTCGGGCTCCCAATTATTGATGTAGCGCGTCGCTCCGGTGTGCCAGATCTGTGGCCCCATTCGACCACCGGCACCATGAACAGCGTCGATCACATTTTTCCACCCTCTCAACGCCGCATCCCCGTGGAAAAACGGAATCCCACCGTCGTTGCGGGAGGCCGGGCGATCAATCACCGTGCCTTCAGATAGTAGCAGTCCCGCACCACCTTCTGCTCGGCGCCGATAGTAGTCGGCATTTGCCGGCCCCGGCACGCCTTCGGGCGCAAACAGGCGGGTCATTGGCGCCATGACTATACGATTTTTCAGTTCAAGCGACCGAATGGTGAAAGGTCGAAACAGGCTGCTTGTATCGGGATTGGGCATTCGTAGAACTCCGTTGCGTAAAACGGGCTTCTAGGTATACGTTGTAAACCTAGCGTCAATCAGGCACCTGAAGTCGCCTAGGTATACTGAAGGAAACCGTCATGCTCGAACTTGAACCGCTCTGCTTCTCTTCCGAATGCCCGAGCCGGGCTCTATTCGATCAGATCGCTGACAAGTGGTCGATGATGGTGATTGCGGTTCTCAATGAGGGACCTCAGCGCTTCAACGCCATTCGCCGCCGTTTGCAAGGGGTGACGCAGAAGGCGCTCACGCAATGCCTTCGCCGCCTCGAGCGCAACGGTCTCGTGGCGCGAGAGGTGATTTCACTTTCTCCGGTCGCGGTTCAATACCACCTGACGCCACTCGGTCACACGTTGCGGGAACCGCTTCAGGAACTGCACAAATGGACCCTCGTGAAACTGCCGGAGGTCACCGCGGCGAGAGAGGCTTTCGACAGCGCTGATGGTGGGAAGAAGGGAGAGCGATCGCTGATCCAGCTGCGCCTGTGACGCGAGCGCGCAGCTTTGATGACGTGGCCGACGGCGGGCCCAGTTCTGCGCGGAAACCAAAATGCTTATGCCAAAGCTGCGACGATATCGTCGCGTCAATCAAAAGGGCTGGGGCCACCGCCCTGGGGCAGCTTCCTTCCCTCACTGCCGGCCCGTAGGCGGCCATCTTCCCCGCAATCTTCGTTAATTCGATATGGCTAATATATAGAACATCTTCAGCATGATATTCAGTTCGCTGGCAGCTGCGAGCTTCTATATCATGGAGGGGAAGATGTTTCGATTGAGCGTACGGTTGGCATTTTTGGCCGTCTCGGCATTGGGGCTGCAGTCGAGCATTGCAGCTGCCGACGATGCGCAGACTGCGCGCGGCGAATATCTCGTCACGATCGGCGGCTGCAACGATTGCCACACACCGGGATATTTCTTCGGAAAACCGGACAGCTCGCGATTTCTGGGTGGCTCGGATGTCGGTTTTGAGATCCCGGGGCAGGGGGTCTTCGTCGGCCGCAACATTACGCCTGACAAGGAGACCGGCATCGGCAGCTGGACCAGGGAACAGATCGTGGCTGCGCTTCAGACCGGGCAGCGGCCGGATGGCCGCCTCCTGGCACCAATCATGCCGTGGCATGCATTCGCGCAACTCACTGAAGAAGACGTGACATCAATTGCAGTCTTCCTTCAAAGCCTGAAACCGGTCAGCCATCAGGTCCCAGGACCTTTCAAGCCGGGGGAGAAGGTTTCAACCTTCATGTTCCGGATCTTGCCGCCGGGCGAAACCGCGGCTGCCGCACCAAACTAGAACAGCGCCGCCAGCGAACCCTACGGCAGCCAGCATAACCGGAAGTTCGCGTAACAGCGGATTGCCGTCATGAAAGGGCGGCGGTTGAACGATTGCAGACTATCCAGACGATTTCGACGGGCGTCGCCGAAAGAGCTGATCCCAGATGTCGAACCCCGCAGGGACAATCCCGATCAGCAGTGCAGCGGCCAAATCGAACCGTGGAACAAACGCCAGGATGACCGCGCAGAACGCGACAAGCGTCACGAATGAAAATATTGCAAAAAACCGGCTTCTGTTCATCGGTCTATCCTTTCGGAACGGGCCAGACGCTGCGTCATCTCTGTCCTCCATAGAGTAGATCCGGCAGCATGTAGACGATGCTCGGGAACAGATAGATGACCACCATGCAGAGAATGACGATCAACATATACGGCATCATGCCGCGGAAGATGTCGGTCAGTTTGACATGCGCAGGCGAGACGCCCTTCAAGTAGTATGCCGACATCGCCATGGGCGGTGACAGGAAGGCCGTCTGCAGGTTGATTGCCACGAGGATACCGAAGAACAGCGGATCGATCCCGAAATGCGGCAGCAGCGGAATGAAGATCGGGATGAAGATGACGATGATTTCAGTCCATTCCAGAGGCCAGCCGAGAAGGAAGATGATGATCTGGGCCAGGATCAGGAACATCAGCGGCGACATGTCCAGGCCGGTCACGAAGTCACTGATGAACTGTTGGCCGCCGAGATAGGCGAATACCGATGCGAATGTCGCCGAACCGACGAACAACCAGCAGACCATCGCGGTCGTTCGCGCCGTCAGATACACCGACTCCTTCAGTCGCTGCCAGGTCAGCGCCCGATAGGCCGCAGCTAGCGCCAGTCCCCCCAATGCGCCGATTGCGGCGGCTTCCGACGGGGTTGCCAGGCCAAAGAGAATGGCACCCAGCACCGCAAGAATCAGAAAGGCGAGCGGCGCGAAGGATGTAAGCATCATCCAGGCGAGTTGGACCGGCGTGTGCTCGCCCACATCTTCTTTCGTTGGCCGCGGCGCCAGTTGCGGCTGCAGGATTGCTCGCACCACGACATAGATGAGATAAAGCCCCGCCAGGGCGAGGCCGGGCAGGAGCGCCGCCGCATACATTCGGACAACCGAGATCCCGGAGGTGGCCGCATAGACGATCAGCAGGATGGAAGGCGGGATCAGGATCCCGAGCGTGCCGCCCGCGCAGATCACGCCCGTCGCGTAGCGCACGTCATATTTTGCCTTCAGCATCGCTGGTAGGGCGAGCAGTCCCATCAACGTCACCACGGCCCCGACGATGCCGGTTGCCGTGGCAAAGAGTGTGCAGGTGGCCAGGGCGGCGACGGCCATCGAGCCGGGCACCCGGCGCGTGACGCTGAACAGCGTCGAGAACAGCCGATCGACGATGTTGGCTCGCTCGACGATGTAGCCCATGAACAGGAACAGCGGGATCGCCGTCAGCACGTCGTTCTGGATGACCGAGTAGGTCTGGTTGACGAACAGATCGAAGATCCGGTTATTGAAGAAACCGCCGATCCAGGTCTGCGCCAGTGTAAAGGCATCGCCGCCGGATTCGAGCGCGCGGTCATAGCCGCGCCACATGCGGCCGGCATCGAAATAGGCATAGTATCCGAAGCCGACACCCAGAGCCATCAAGGTGAACGCCACCGGGAAGCCGAGGAAGATGGCGAGGATCAGGATGAGGAGCATCCCGACGGCGACATGTGCATCCGTCATTGAGCGTCCCGATCCCGTGGTTCACGTCCAGCGTCAAGTTCCCGCGACGGAAGGAAACCCTCGTCCTCGGACCTGAGCACGTCCAGACTTTTTGTTTCCAGCAGCACCTTTTCCAGTTCTTCGACATCTTCGGCCTGCTTCGGCCATTCGCCCGTCCTTATGCAGAGAATGCAGCGGAAGACCTGCGCCACGCCCTGCAGGAAGAGGAGAATGCCGGCGGCGACGATCACGGCCTTGAACTGGAAGATCGGCACACCGGCGGGACTGTTGGAACTGACCTCCAGGTAGCGCCAACTGCGTGCGGCATATTTCCAGCCCGAGAACACAAGCGCGGTTATACCGGGGAAGAAAAAGATGAAGTACAACACCAGCTCCAGCCTGGCCTGCGTGCGCGGTTTCCAGAGCCGGTAGATGAAGTCGCCGCGCACATGGCCATCACGCGAGAGGGTATAGGCTCCCGCCATCATGAAGATCGCTCCATAGAGCATGTAGCTCAGATCGAAGGCCCAGGGGGTCGGCGCGCGAAAGAGGTAGCGTGCAACAACCTCATAGCCGACGCCGAAGGCCATGATGAGTATCCCCCACGCGAACGCCTTGCCGAACCACGCCGACAAATCGTCGGCGAATGCAATGTAACGGAGCATGCAAGCGCCTCCCTAATCTCGAAGAGGGACGAGGCCCGGAAATACCGGGCCTTCACCATCTATTTTCCGAGGTTCAATTTTCCGGGGAAATAGTGCTCATAGGCGAGTGCGAGATCGGCGGAGTTCATCAATTCGTAGTACACGACCCTCTCCACCCACTGCCGCTGACTGTCGAGCACCTTCTTCATGAACGCATCCGCTTCAAGCGTCGGGATGATCGCATCCCAGGCCTTCAGTTGCGCATCCAGAATTTCCTTTGGAGTGCGGTGCACGGTCACCCCATGTTCGGCCTGGAGTTTTTGAAGGTCGCTTGAATAGTTGTCCATCGCGGACGCTGTTATCGCCGTGCTTGCTGCCTCCACGCCATATTCCAGGATCGCCTGCAGATCCTCGGGAAGGTCGTCAAACACATCCTTGTTGAAGAGGAACTCGAAAGATTCGCTCGCTTGATGGTAGGACGACAGCACGTAGTTCTTGGCGACATCCTGCGAACCAAACCGTATGTCAGAGGAGGGATTGTTGAACTCGAAGGCGTCGATGACACCTCGCTCCATTGCCGGCACGATCTCGCCGCCCGGAAGTTGAGCGACGCTCATGCCCATATTCTGCATGAGATCGGCGGCGAGCCCGACCGTACGATATTTGAGGCCGTTGATGTCGTTCACGGTCGCGACCGGGGTCTTGAACCAGCCGAACGGCTGCGCGGGCATTGGGAAGCCATAGAAGCCGTAAACGTTCAGCCCCATGATGTCCTGGGTGAGTTCTCGGTAGAGATCCTTGCCGCCACCTTGATGGAACCATCCGAGCATGGTGGTTGCGCTGCCGCCAAATACCGGCCCGGTACCGAAGAGGGAAGCTGCCTTGTGCTTTCCGTACCAATAGACGGGAACGGTGTGGGCTGCGTCGATCACGCCATCGTTGACGCCGTCGAGCACCTGAAACGCGCCGACGACCGTACCGGCAGGCATTAGTTCGAACTTCAGGCGTCCGCCGGACATTCGCTCGACCCGTTCGACGTACAGGCGGGCAAAATCCATCCAGATGTCCGACGCGGGCCAGGATGTTTGCATTTTGATGACGGTGGGTGCCTGGGCCAGCACCGCCGGGGCGGCAAGAGCCCCAACTGCGGTTACTCCAGCGAGCGTCGATGCTCCCAGCAACTCTCGACGCGATACTGCCTTTTTGTTCATTGTTCTTCCTCCCTGGATTGTAGTCGAATTCTCCCTGCATTTCCTGATAGTCTGCCAAGTTGAAGAGGAGGGCTCCCAACCTTTTCGCGATCAGTACCAACAACTGATTGTTCTCATTTGTCTATTATGCACACTTTTTGCAATTCCGACAGACGTTCAAGTGTTGTTGATGACAGCTTGGGGCTGTGGTCCAACGACCAAGGCGCAGTACCGCTACTCCGCGTTGTCCGGACTACCTAAGCTTGAGAAAGAAAAAGCTGCTTGGGGTGTGAGGAAGGGCTGGTGTAGCCCGACGGGAGCTACACCCCCGCCGCGACGAGCGGCTTTTGGCGCCTTGTGATCAAGGTGATCATTCCCGCTTGCCGCGATTGTCCTGCTATCGCATCAGCCCCGCCGCTCGAAGCGCGTCGTTTATCACCTTGGCGATCTTGCCGTCGGGGGCGGCGCTAGCGGCGTTGGCCCGCGACCTGGCGTAGCGCAATGCTCTTTCTATCGTCGATGGAGCGGCGTCGGGCTCTTCGCGGCGGGCAAAATTTCCGGCTGCCTCAGCCTCCTCGACGTCTGCCTCCGTCGCCAGGTTCCATGCATGTGCGATACGAACGGTCGAGGAAATCCCCGCCTCGAGCATATGCGGGCCGGCTCTCCCGATCGCGCGATCGCTGCTCGTCGCCAGGGGAACGCCGTGGCCCATGCCCTTGACGAGATAGATCTCGACGACCTCGATGCCTTGCGCGTCGAGCCAGACCTTGCGCCTATGGCCGTGTATCAACTCGCTCCGCGTTGGCTCGATGGCAAGGGAGTGCACGCCGCTCCATTGCTGGGCGATCTGATCGGCATTCCTGGTTCGGACCGTCTGGTCATGCGTGCCGTGCCAGATCGAAATCCTAGGCCAGGGCCCGCGGTGGTTCGATGCGCGCTTGAGAACCGATTGCAGCTTGGAGACAGTCGGCGGATTGCGGCCTTGCATGCGCTGGAAAGCCTCTGCCACGGTGCCTGCCACGCCATAGGGCAGCCCGCCGATGATTGCGCCGCCTGCAAATATCTCAGGGTAGGTCGACAGCATGACGTTCGCCATCGCCCCGCCTGCCGACAGGCCGGTGATGAAGATGCGCTTCGGATCGATGCCCTGCGCCTCGACGAGATGGCCGATCATCTGCCGGATGGACAATGCCTCTCCCGCATCCCGGCTGATGTCGCCGGGCTCGAACCAGTTGAAGCAGAGATTGGCATTGTTCGAGCGCTGTTGCTCGGGATAAAGCACCGCAAATCCGCGCCGCTCGGCGAGCTGGGACCAGCCGGAACCTGCAGCGTAGCCCTCCGCCGTCTGTGTGCAGCCATGCAGCGCAACGACAAGCGGGGTGCCGGGAGCCATGATCGAAGGCAGATACAGCCACGCCTTTAATGACCCCGGATTGGAGCCAAACCTCTCGATTTCGACCAAGCGGTGATTTTGTGGGGGCTTGTCGAGCAATGTCGTCTCCTTGGCCGCCAATCGGCCTGGACTCTCGATGTGGGGACGATTGCTGCGCCGCACAATGGGGCTCCCAGGTTAATTCGCCCGCGCATTTGTCCGAGGCCTTAAGGCATCGAAAATTCCATGGGGAGCGGCAGAGCAGCCGACAAATCAGGGGCAGCAATGCCCATCTATCCCGTCGATAGTTGCGGCGGGTGCATAGCTGCAGTGCAACATAGGCGCTGGCGGATGGCGTTGGTGCGAGTATGATTATTTTTATCGAAGCGATGCACCTCCTCCCGCAACGCTTCGAAATTCAGACGGCCCACTCCTCCTCCCGAAGGGACGTCTGTTGGAACAGCGGCACTCCTCCTCCCAGGTCGCTGTTCGGTTCTTTTAGGAAAGCCTGCCGCACCTCCTCCCGCGGCAGGCTTTTCTATTTCGGGGAGCCCTTTACCCGAATGGACGGGAGGTGGGGTGACGACAACCCTGCTGATGCCGCATCAGCCGTGCTGCTGCGATGACGGCCGCTTGGCATAGGCCGGAACCTGAAACCGACGACGATAGTTCCCCGGAGCCAAGCCGGTTATCCGCCTGAACAAGCGTCGAAAGAAGGCGGACTCCTCGTAGCCTATCTGCCAGAAGCCCACCTCTGACCAGACCGGCCACTGAGGGCGCCGGACTTCCACCCACTCCGTCGTCCTCGGGCTTGACCCCGAGGACCCATGCCGGCCTCGTCGATTGTGGCTGTGGACCCAGGCTCAAGGCCTGGGATGACGAGGGTGGGGGCTGTTGCTGCCTGACGACCGGACCGTTTGTCATTTACGCTCGCGCGACTAGTTTATGGCAAGCAGTCCTCCCGAAGGGGAGGGAGACGACGGGAGCAAGTCATGTGCCGAAATATCAAGCCTCTCTTCAATTTCGATCCGCCGGCGACGGACGAGGAGATCCATGATGCCGCATTACAGTTCGTGCGGAAGCTGAGCGGGACCAACAAGCCCTCGAAACGCAATGAGGCCGCCTTCGAGCAGGCGGTCAATTCCATCGCGAAGTGCGCCCACGAGCTGCTTCATTCGCTGGAGACCTCCCAGCCGCCTCGCGACCGTGCCGAAGTCGCGGCGAAGGCGCGTGCGCGATCAGCGATGCGCTTTGCATGAAAAGAGCCCGAGCCGACACGTGAGCTGAACCGGATCAACAAGAGCACGCATCGCCTTGGGGGCGGGGGCCTTACGGAACCAACTCGCGTCGCGGAAGGTTATAGTCCTGTCGCTTCGCCATCGGTTTCGCTCGATCTGCGGGACACGGTGGCCCGCGCCGGCGCTCAATAATTCACAATGGGGAAATCCTATGGAAAATGAAGGTATCGGCTGGATCGCCGCAATCATCATCGGCGGCATTGCCGGCTGGCTCGCCGAGATGTTCATGAAGAGCAACATGGGCGTGCTGATGAACGTTCTTCTCGGCATTGTCGGCGCCATCGTCGCCAACTTTATCCTGTCGCTCTTCGGCGTCGCCCTTGGCGGATGGCTGGGTTATCTGATCGCGGGCTTCATCGGAGCCTGCATCCTGATCGCTATTGCAAGAATGATCAGACGTCCGGCCTGACGAAACAGGAGGCGCCCCCAAACGGCCGCCTTCTTCACGCACTCCTGCCGCGCGCGAGCGTGGCTTGAGGCGTGGTCATCTCGTGTTCAAGGCGCCCGGCCAACAGCAAGCCGGACCTTTAAGGGCAGCGGCGGATTTCCCTCTCATCGGTCATGAGCAAAGCCTCAACCAACACCGCTACGGCTCATTGCCGGTCGCGGCTTTTTTCCCGCGACATCGTCTCCAGCTGCCCGGGAAGCTGTCCGTAGGCCACCAGTATAGATCGGATCAGCCCAGGGAAGCGGGCGTCCAGTTCCGCGCAGCGGGTCTGGTTGCGCATCTCGACACCCTGGCGCTCGCTGCGGATCAGGCCGGATTCGCGCAGCACCTTGAAATGGTTGGAGAGCGACGATTTCGGAATGATGCGGTCGCCGAGGTCGGCAAGGGCCGAGCAAGTGCCGCCGCAGCCGGCGGTGGCAAGCCTTGCGAAGATCGTGACGCGCTCCGGATCGGACAGCGCATAGAGGATCGCCTCCGGGCGTATGTCCTCCAGGGCTGGGTGAAAAAGCGGTCTCATGAATTTTATATAACGCCCCTTGACATCGAGATCAACAGTTCCGAATTTCTGAACTATGGAACAAGCTGCCAATAACGGCGGCAGTCCGGATCAGAAGGAATTCAAAATGGCGAAGCTCACCGGAAAGGTCGCAGTGGTCACGGGGGCCTCCAAGGGCATCGGCGCGGCGATTGCCAAGGCGCTGGCGGCCGAAGGGGCAAAGGTGGTGGTGAATTACGCCTCGAGCAAGGCGGGAGCCGACGCCGTGGTCGAGGCGATCGGCGCGGCCGGCGGCAAGGCGATCGCGGTTCAGGGCGATGTTTCCAAGGCTGACCAGGCGCAGGGTCTGGTCGATGCCGCCGTCAAGGAATTCGGCAAGCTCGACGTCCTGGTCAACAACTCCGGCGTCTACGAATTCGCCTCGATCGAGGAAGTGACCGAGGAACATTATCGCCGCATCTTCGACGTCAACGTCCTCGGCGTTCTCCTGACCACCCAGGCGGCGGTCAAGCATCTCGGCGAGGGCGGCAGCGTCATCAACATCTCCTCGGTGGTCACCAGCATGGCGCCGCCGTCCTCGGCCGTCTATACCGGCACCAAGGGTGCGCTCGAGGGCATCAACAGCGTGCTCGCCAAGGAACTCGGCCCGCGCAAGATCCGCGTCAACGCCATCCTGCCGGGCATGGTCGAGACCGAGGGGACGCACACGGCCGGCGTCATCGGCTCGGATCTCGAGCAGGCCGTCGTCGCCCAGACGCCGCTTGCCCGCATCGGCCAGCCGGACGATATCGCCGGCGTCGCGGTCTTCCTCGCGTCCGACGACGCCCGCTGGATGACCGGCGAAAGGCTGGCCGCCAGCGGCGGTTTCCGCTAAGCATTGAGCGAGGCGCGCGCGTTTTCTTGCGCCTGCGCATCGTGTGTCGGCACCAGCTTCACCCCACCCTCCGCCGTCCTCGGGCTTGACCTGAGGACCCATACCGGCCTCCTCGGCTGCGGCCATGGATTCCAGGCTCAAGGCCTGGAATGACGGAGGTTGGGGAGGGCCATCGGCAAGAGGCGCAACGCCGCTGCTATTCTCTCACCATCGCTGGATTTGTCGCGGGGTTCACGCCACCCTTCGACCCCTGCCGGCCTCACCGGCTGCGGCCATGGATTCCAGGCTTAAGGCCTGGAAGGACGGAAGTTGGAGAGGGGGCTTCGCCGAAGGTACCACGGCGAGGTAAAACCACCTCCTATAGTAGATATGCAACGTGATTACCGGTCTGTGGTAGTGTCCCGCCATTCCCATCGAAAAGACTGGAGCTGCCATGAGAAATCCGTTCCGCCGAGAGCCAAGCTCTGCCACAGCCGGCGCGCTTGCCTATGGCGATGAGAATTTTCTCAAACTCGAACAGTTCCGTACCGACGCGCGTATCGCCAAGCGGGTTCCCGTGGTCCAGGGAGAAGCAGGACATGGTTGGTACGGGGGAGAGCCGAGGATGCCCTCCTATTTCTCATGGCCGGTCGGACCGGACGGCGAGCCGCTGATTTTCGTGGCGCAACTGGATTGCCGGGTGTTTCCCGCGGGATTATGGGGCGGCGTAGGCCCGCGCGAGGGATGGCTGCTGTTCTTCATCGGGCACACATCATACATCGAGCCCGATTATCGCGGGCAAAGCTTCCCGGTTCGGGTGCTGCACACAATGGAACTCGGCCCCGAACGGCCACAGCGCTTTATCGGCAGCGTCGAATGGCTTACAAATTACCCTAAAAACCTCTCGGGCAACGCCCCCGTCATGCTGCCGCGATGGCCGATCACTATTTACGAGCACGAAACGGAAGCGGAAGAACGCTACAAACGGTTCGTCGGCACGGGAGGTCGGGACGATCAAGGTCGTCCGGCACCTCCTCTCTGTCGCTGGCCCGGCGGCGCGGCGGGAAACCCGCTGACGTGGGACGGAGTGGCAATACTCTTCGAGGGCTTACGCAATCGGCTCGGTAAAGTCGAGCAGCGCAATCATGACCTTCTGGAGAGGTTTCACAAGCAGATCGCCGCATTCGAGGCCTATCAAGCCGGCACTACGACGGACATAGGGGATGCCGATCAACTCCAGTTCGAATATACCGTGGCCAAACGCCGCCTTGATGAAGTCGCTGCAACGCACGCGCTGAACAGCGCTGCCCGCACCCGGCTCGAGGCAGTCATTGCCGCCCATCCGGCCGAACGCCATTCGGAACTTCTTTCCCCGGCTGATTGGGAGGGCCTATCTGACGAACTGGCAGCCATCGAATTCGCCGATGTCGAAGAGTGTCATGTCGCCCTTCCCGTTTCGAACGTACTTGGCCAATCCTACAGCGAGCAACGCTTCGAGCTGGAGCAGGCTACGAGTCTTGAGGACCTAAGGCGGAAAGTTCTCGCAATCGCATACAAGATCATGCTCATTGCCAAAAAGCTGCAGATTGCGGCTTCTAACCGCCTTCACCTGCTGAACAGCCGCGGCAACATGACGGCACAAGCATTGGCATTCCAAAGCGCATGTCTGGAATACGCCGAAAGGACACTCGATCAGACCCAACGCTACGCAGCGGCGGCAACAAACGCACGTGAAGAACTGAATGCGCTTGTAGGACGATTAAGCAAACCGAACACCTCGCTGGAATCGTCCATCAAAGAGGCGCGGGCTCTTGTCGCCGGCATCGTTGTCATGGATTTCAACGTTATGGAAATATCCCGGGGAATACCGGCAAAGCTGGACTACGAGGTCCGAATGCGGAGCCTGATCGACACGGGTGGCAGCTTCGACAACTGGTCGACGGAACTGGAAATCCATCGGAGATTCCATGCCCGGTTTCTTTACTGCGCCGATCCGCTCACGCTCCCGGAGCCGGTGCGCAGCCATTTTGAGCCCATCTGGTCTTCGGCAGCGCTCGATTGCCATGACGGGATGGGAGGGGTGCCACGTTGGGATTGGGTTTCCTTGGAATACTTCAATGCGCAGATGTATTACAGCGCCCGCGATCGGAAGAGATTTCGCCAGGAGAATGCATTGCTCGCGTCCGCATACGCAGCAGAACCACCCTTTGACAGGGACAATGCAGTTCTCCTGCAGCTATTCCCGGACGCGATTTTCGGCTGGCGCTGGGGCCGCCACCTGACACTGATCGCTCCTCGCCATGAACTGGCCCAAAGCAGCTTCGAGAACATTCGCGTCGTCATAAGCGGTTGAGCACCGCCTGTCGTCGTTCGCTCAGCGCCGTTGAAGCTGCCGGTGTATCGGCACAAGGTCCACCCCACCCTCCGTCGTCCTCGGGCTTGACCCCGGGGACCCACGCCGGCCTCCTCGTCTGCGGCCATGGATTCCAGGCTCAAGGCCTGGAATGACGGAGGTTGGAGGGGCCATCGGCAAGGGACGCAACGCCGCTGAGGGTCGAGGACGGCGAGGGTAGCTGTACCCTGCTGCCGGGTTGGATAGAGGGATTGACCGCACGGCGGATGGTTGCAAAGATCTCCGCCTGTCGGCAACGAGGGGTTGGCATGTCTATCGCGAGCTTACCTGCACCACCCTATTTCGTCGTCTGTTTCTCATCGCAACGAACGGAGGTCGAAGACGGCTATGGTGACGTCGGCGCTGCGATGGTGGAACTGGCCAAACAGCAGCCCGGATTTCTGGGGTTCGAAAGCGCCCGCCGTGCTGATGGATTCGGGATAATCAACTCTTATTGGCGCGACGAGGAAAGCATCCGGGCATGGAAAGCGGTTGTCGATCACGTCGAAGCGCAGCGCCGCGGCCGGGCGGACTGGTATACGCGGTATGAAATCCGTGTCGCGCTCGTTCAACGCGCTTATGGATTCGAAGCGGAACCCGTCAAACTGCGCTGATCGTCGGCCTCGGATTGGGTGCCGTCCGTGACGGGATTCAGGGGCCGGTTTTCTTTCAGCGCTTCCACAAAACCGATCACGTCACCGACCATGCCATCGTTCAGGATGTCGTTATGACCGGCACGGTCATAGATCACCATCCGCTTGGGCTCGGGTGCGAGGTGGTAGAGCGCTTGGCCTGAAGAAAGCGGGATGCTGTCATCGAGCCGGCCGTGGAGGAACAGCTTCGGTTGTCCGACTTTGCCTATGTTGAGGTCCGAGCGAAAGGGATCCTTGAGAAGAGCTTCGACCGGGAGGAACGGATAATGTGTCTGCGCCACCGACAGAACCGACAGGTACGGAGACACGAGAATGAGGCCCACGGCCGGCCTCTGCCCGGCCGTATTCACGGCAACGCCAGTGCCAAGTGACCGGCCGAGCACGACGATCCCGCTTCCGGCCTGTGCCGAAAGCCAGTCGAACGCGGCGATGCCGTCTGTCAGCAGCCCTTGCTCGCTGGGTGAGCCGGTCGATCCGGGATAGCCGCGATAGGAAATCGCTAGCAGTCCAATCCCCCGCGTGGCCAGCGCCTGTGCGAGAAACGCGTAATTGTCGACGCGGTCACCGTTTCCGAAAAACAGCAGCACGCAGGGCTTGTCGCTGTCGCCCCTGATGTAGAGCGCGTGCAGCAGCTCTCCGTCGGGCGTCTTGATTTGCACCGTCTCGCCCCAGCTCGCGGGCTCCGGAAGAGGTGCGGCACCGGCTCCGGGATAAAGCAGGGTTCGCTGAGAGAGATAGACCAGAGCGACGATCGCCATGTAGGCGATGACCGCCATCAGCGGCAAGATCAGCAGGTACCTTGTAGCGCTCACGACAGAATAGACCCGCGGTTTGGCAATGCCCGGAACGCGTTGCAGCGACCGCGGCCCGTTGCGGCGTGGTGTGCTCAGCGTAGCGGCGATATTTGCACAAAGCCTTCCAGTGGAGAAGAGGCATCGGCGTCCGGCGCATGTTTTCGCCCGCGGCGCGTCAGCTCATATCTGTCACGGCGTGCCCGTCAGGCTGGGAAAGGGTTTTGCCACGTATCCAGTTCTTCAAGCCGTCCGTACCAGGCTTGGATATGCCGAAACTCGGCGAGGGGAATCCCGGCGGCGGTTGCATAAGGAAGTGCGGCGGCCAATGCGAAGTCCGCCACGGTCAGTGTCTCCCCGACGGCGACGCTGTTGGTGGCCAAATGATCGTCGAGCACGCGAGCATGGAGCCGAAAACTCGTCTTCGCATCTTCGATTATGGCCACGTCAGGCTTCTCGCCGAACAACGGCTTGATCAGGGTTTCAAACCACAGCGTTGCCCCGTGCAGGGTGAAATGACTGGCATCCCAGCTCAACCAGCGCAGTACGTCGATCTGCCGGTGGTCATGCGGCCAGAAATCCGATGCGACGCTGTCGGACAGCCTGCACATGATGGCGTTCGCCTCCCACAAGGTTCCGGTATCATCCTGCAGCACCGGGACTTTGCCGTTCGGGTTCAGCGCCAGGAATTCTGCGGTGCGCTGTTCGCCGCTTGCCAGGTCAACCCGGACGAACTCGACGTCGGCTTGCAGAAAGCGCGCGGCGGCGCAGGCCTTCCGGGGATTGAGCGTCTCGCAATAGTAGAGCTTCATCGCCGCCTTATGCATGGTTCGTCCTCTCGGATTCGGTTCGAAGAAAAACGCTCAACCGCTCGAAGCTTTGCGACCAGCCGGCTTCATGTCCCTCAAGCGACGATGCGCTCTCAAACCCAGTTTGGCGAAAGGTCATTTCCGTGCCTCCGTCGCTTTCCCTGAAGGTGATGGTGACGAGTGTTTCCGGGCTGTTTTCGCCAGTTCCGCGCTCCCAGGCATGGGTGAAGACAAGCCTGTGCGGCGGCTCGACCTCCAGATATTTTCCGCCGACCCAATGCTCTTCTCCATCTGGTGCAATCAGGCAGGCGCGGTGTCTACCGCCGGGCCAGGCTTCAAGTCTGTCGCCCATCGCCTTGAAACCGTGAGGACCGCACCATTGGGCCATGGCTTTCGGGTCGGTCCATGCCCTGAAAACGAGATCGCATGGGGCATCAAACCTCCGGACGATAACCAGGTCGCGGCTGTTGTCGGGGTCGGTCTCCGGATTAGTCATTTTCGTATCCTTGTACCTTGGACAGATAGTCATCGAGACGATCGAAGCTTTGGTCCCAGAAGCGTCTGTATTCGGCGATCCAATCCGCAATCGTCTTCAGCGCGGCCGGCTCGAGGACGCGCGGACGCGAATTCGCTTCACGGCCGGAGCGGATCAATCCGGCTTGTTCCAGGACTTTGAGATGCTTTGATATGGCGGGCTGAGACAACGCGAAGGGATCAGCGAGTTCGGCCACGGTCGCCTTGCCCTTCGCAAGACGCCCGAGAATTGCCCGCCTCGTGGGGTCGGCGAGCGCGGAAAAAATCGCATCGAGCTTGTCGTCCATATATCACCATTTAGCTATATAGCTAAATGGATATATTCGCGATGGGGAGATGTCAAAGGGAATTTGCGCCCCGTGACCGGCGGCTCTCGCTTCCGCCGGCTTCTCCCGCTCACGGAACAAAATCCCCATGGCGATGGTTGGTATGGCGATAAGCACAAGACCATGGGAGGAAACCATGCATAAGTCTCTTCAGTTCATATTGGTCGGCCTGGCCGCCATGAGCGGGCTGACCATCGCGCCGACGCTCGCCGCCGCGCAGGATTTGGAATTGCGCATCGGCCCCGGTGGGGTCGGCGTTTACGACCGGGACCGGGACCGCGACCGTTACGACCGCTACGACCGCCGCGGACCGCGTGGCTGCGATCCCGATGACGCGCTCGACATTGCCCGCAGCGAAGGCCTTCGCCGTGCCCAGATCGTCCGCATGTCGCCGCGCAGCATCGTCGTTCAGGGAATGACGCGCCGCGGGCCGGAACGCATGGTCTTCGCCAACCGGCGCGGCTGCCCGGAAATCTGACCGTACGAAAATGAAACCGGCTGCCCGGACGCCTCAGTGCGACATTGCTTCTTGCAACGTCGGCTGGCCGAGCGTGGACGGAAGCGGTTTTCCCGTCGAATTGCCGAACAACAGATGGAGCGGTTCGCCTGAACCGCGCTGACAATCACCGGAGGAATGCATCATGATGAGTGGTCAATTGAAGGCGCTTCTCGCCGTTCTTGCCGTTGCCGGCTATCAGAACAGGGACAAGATCGGCGAGCTGCTGCGCGGCCTGCAGAACCCGCAGCAATCCGGCGCGGGAGGCCAGCAGCCGGGCGGGCTCGGCGGTATTCTCGGCAGGCTCGGCGGTTCCGGCGGCCTAGGTGGCCTTCTCGGCGGCCTGACCTCCGGCGGCATCGTCAGCGGCGGTCTCGGCGATCTCCTGAAGACGTTTCAGCAGAACGGCCACGGCGACAAGATGGAATCCTGGGTGCGCCCCGGCCAGAATGCCGACATCAATGACGGCGAGCTTGCTGAAGCGCTCGGCCCGGATGTTTTGAACGAGATCGCCAGGAACACCGGCCTGTCGCACGAGGAGATTCTCGGCCGGCTGCGCCGCGATCTGCCCAAGGCCGTCGACGATCTGACGCCGGAAGGGAAAGTGCCGAGCGAAGAGGAGGCGTTCCTGTCTTCGGCGAGCCAGGCGACAAGCTCCGGGCGGCCGAGCGGAGTCTAGGCGCCTTCATTCGGCCGTGCCGCGGGCATCGCTGAAACGCCCTTGCGAGATCGCCCCCGGCCTCTTCAGGTTTGGATCGCAGAGATCGGCTCATACACCGTCTTCCGCTGGCTTGACCCGAGGAGCCAAGCACGTCTCCCAGGCCACTGGGTATGGATCCCAGCTCAAGGCCTGGGATGACGGAGGGTGGGGTGGTGGGTGCCAGACACGGCCGGGATGCGAACATGACATCGGGCGACCGGCCTTGGTCTGCCCCTGACACGCAAAGAGCTCTACTTTCCCAAGTGCTTGCGAAGAAACGTGTACACCGTGCGGATGGATTTTCCTGCGGCGTCACGATCGTATTTTTCGATATGGCCCAATACCCGCTTTCCCCCGGTGAACTCCGGGGCATCGAAACCGTGATACCTGCCCTTGTAGATATTGAGCTCGATCGGCGAGCCATTGTCGCTCAGACGGGCGAGCCTCTTCTGGCATCGTTCGGGCCGGCTCCAATTGTCCCGTTCGCCTGTTAAAATCAGGGTTGGCACCGTCGCATCGCCCCGGTCTGCGTCACAGGCGGGATAATAGGCAATCGCCGCCTGGAATTTGCGCTCGACAAGCTGCTCGTATCCGTCGATTTTCGTGGCATCCAGCGTTGCCGTGCCGCCTGCCGAAAAGCCCATCAAGGCGATGCGTCGGGCATCGACAAAGCCTGATTGCGACAGGAATTCCAAAGCGCCATAGGCGTCGAAGACGCGATCGGGAACATGGCTTCGACATGCGTCCTTGATGTTGCGGCTGGTGAAGCTGTCGACAACAAGCACCACATAACCCCACGAGACCAGCCGTTTCGGCCAAAGCTCCCTGACGCTCGAACGCATGTGATCGCATCCATGCATGACGACGATTGCCGGAAAGGGGCCATCGCCCCGAGGCCGAGACAAATATCCGAGCAGCGGCGTGCCTTGCGGCTGAGGGAGAATTTCCCCCAGTTCTCGGGCTTTGCGGATTCGAAACGGGCTGAGCTTCACGGGCACACTTTCGAACCGCACCAATTCCTCGGCATCAGCAGGATTTTCAGCCAGCGTGACGCCAAGAAAAGTGACGAAGCTCAGAAAAAATCTCGCGGTTTTCACAGGCTCCTCCACCCGTGTGATCGACGGCCTGCTGCTAATATAATCCTCACTTGCCTTCCTGGAATCAGAAATCGATTTCGGGCCGAATGCGCTTGATCGATCGTCCTTCGCCGTCAGCATGGATGGACGGCAACCGATACCATCCGTATGCGCCAAATCGAGGCGAATTTCGTTCGCGGCTATTTCGTCGCCTCGTCGTGCAATGCCCGATGCGTTTCGATCTCTCCCAGATGGTCCACCACCCACATCGCAAGCTGCAGCAGCGGCGGGGCGAGCGAATGACCGAGATCGGTCAGGCCGTACTCGACCTGCGGCGGAATTGTCGGAAAGACCGTGCGCGTCACCATTCCGTCGCGTTCCAGCGCCTTCAGGGTGCGCGTCAGCATCTGCTGCGAAATCCCGCCGATCAGCCGCTTCAGCTCGTTGAAGCGCCGCGGCCGCTCGGCCAGCATCGTGATGGCCATGATCGTCCACTTGTCGCCCATGCGGCCCAGGATCTCGTTGACCTTTCGGCAGCCGGGGTGCGTGCCGGGCTGGTTCGGAGGGGGAGGCATATGCATGTGACCAGGCCTTAAAAATATGCGTTCTTGCAGGACGGGTAGTCAACATAACATATCTGGTCAGCAAAACATACCAGCTTAAGGAGTAGGTTATGACTGACAAGAAAACGATTGCGCTGTTCGGCGCCGGCACGGGCCTCGGCGCTTCGCTCGCTTACCGGTTCGGACGCGAAGGTTATCGGGTCGCGCTCGTTGCGCGCCGCGCCGGCCCGCTCGAGGAACGGGTGGCCGAACTGGCGCAGGCGGGCATCGAGGCGGCGGCATTCCCGGCCGATCTCACCGATCTCGCCGGCATCCCCGCCCTCGTTCGTTCCATCGAGGCGCGGTTCGGATCGATCGACGCGGCCGTCTACGCACCGGTGCCGTCCGACGTCAATTTCGCGCCCGCGCTGGAGCTCGATGCGGCCAAGCTGCGATCGATGGCCGATATTTTCACCTTCTCGCCGATCGAAGTGTCGCACGCGGTGCTGCCCGGCATGCTGGCGCGCGGCGATGGCGCGGTCGTCATCGTCGGCGGACTGACGGCCGTGGTCACCATGCCAGGAATGAGCGGCGTCGGCCCGCTGATGGCGGCGGCGCGCAATTATGTCTTCACCCTCAACGCCGAGGCGATGCCGAAGGGCGTCTATGCCGGCACGGTGAATATCGGCGCCGTCATCGACCGCTCGGCCGGCCTTCGCGCCATGACATCGAGCGGTGCGGCGCTCGACCCGAAGTTTCCGGTGATCGACCCCGACGAGATCGCCGAGGAAATCTGGAACCTCGTCACCAGGCGGGACCGGGTCGAAGCGATCCTGCCGCCACTGCCGCAGGTCTGATCGGGAGAGGGTCGTCGAGCCACCGGGTTTGCCCGAGAGCTCACCCCTTGCTCCGTTTTCCCAGGGCTTGACCCGAGGATCCACGTTGGCCTCCATCAGGAGCGGGCATTGATCCCAGGCTCAAGCCTGGGATGACGGAGGGTGGGGGAGCATTTCATTAAATCCGCAGCCGGAGCAGCGGGTGGAATTCTGGCGTCCGCTTGGTCGAGAAGGCTCGATTTTACACTGGTGCGTGACTTACAATCAGCCCTTGATCACCCCCGGCATATCATCTAAGCATACCGTAAATCCAAGCTGCGAGATTTGTTCGTAGCCGATATCTCGATAGGAATTTCCATGCAGGGTATCCAGCCTCAACGACTGTAACGGATTTTATTCCCGCGTCGTTCAATGGCAGGACTCCTGAATTTGGATCAGGCAATCGAGGTTCGACCCCTTGCGCGGGAACCATCTGGTATAACTCAGCCCGGTTAGGTTGCAGATTTATTTCCAGATATCGACACCGGTTTTGAAGTAATATCGAGGCGAATTCCGCGCTTGAAAGCGCTTGATCACCCCCAAGCAGGTCAGTTAACACTACTGTAAATCCAAGCTGCGAAATTTGAATCGAGAGGTGATGTCGACGCTCAAGTCGGCGTCGACTTTCGGTCTCGCGCCTCCTCAGATCATCGTTGATCCCGCCATCTTTGTCGGCCTGATCTCTCATCTCCGATCACATCGGGATCGAGCCGCATCGGCATGGACACCCACCCCTCACAAGGAGAACTGCAATGGACGCCTCGATTGCGCCGGCCTCGCGGGCAGCGGTGGTCACGCCGAATGACAGTGCGATTGTCGGCGCGCGTGCGCTTTATATCGGCACGGCCGGCGATGTGGCGATTGCGCCGCGGCGCGACGTGGATCCTGTGATCTTCAGAAACGTGCCGGCCGGGACGATCCTGCCGGTGCATGCCGCGATCGTGGCGCTGACCGGGACGACGGCGTCGAATATCGTCGCGCTGTTCTGAGCTTTTAGACGCGGACCCATGGGCAGACCGAGCAAGTTCAGTCAGGCGCTGGCCGAGAAGATCTGCGATCGCATTGCCGACCGGGAAAGCCTGCGGTCGATCTGCCGGGACGAGACGATGCCGGCGAAATCCACCGTGCTCTCCTGGCTGGCGGACGAGGACAAGGCGGCGTTTCGGGCGCGTTATGCGCTGGCGCGTGAGATCCTCGCCGACGGCTTCGTCGACGAGCTGGTCGAGATTGCCGACGACAGCAGCAATGACTGGATCGAGAAGAAGAATGCGGCCGGCGAAACCACGGGCTGGCAGGAGAACGGCGAGGCGATCCGCCGCTCGCAGCTGCGCATCGCCACCCGCCAATGGGTGGCCGAGAAGCTCAGGCCGAAGAAATACGGCGCCAAGGCCGAGCCCGAACTGGGTGTCACCGGCGAAGTCTCGCAACTGCTGGAAGATATCAATGGCAAGACGCGCGGACTTCCAAACGGCGGTTGACCGGTTCTCCGACTGGCGCTGGCGGCTGAACAATCTCTACTGGATCACCGACAAGGCGGGCAAACGCGTCCGGTTCGAAATGAACCTGATGCAGATGACCTTCTTCGAGGAGATGCATTATCTCAACGTGCTGCTGAAGGCCCGCCAGCTGGGGCTGACCACTTTCATCCAGATCTTCATGCTCGATGCCTGCGTCTTCAACCGGGACATCAGGGCCGGCACCATCGCCCATACGCTCGGCGATGTGCAGACGATTTTCCGGGACAAGATCAAATATCCCTATGATAATCTGCCCGAAGGCATTCGCAACGCCGTGCCTGTCGTCAGGACCAACCAGACCGAACTGCTGCTCGCCAACAATTCGAGCATCCGCGTCGGCACCTCGCTACGTTCAGGAACGCTGCAGTATCTTCACATTTCGGAATATGGAAAGCTCTGCGCCAAATATCCCGACAAGGCGCGGGAGGTGCGCACCGGCGCGCTGAATACGGTGCAGGCCGGCCAGCTGGTTTTCGTCGAAAGCACGGCGGAAGGCCAGGAGGGGCATTTTTACTCGCTCTGCGAGGATGCCCAGGTCAAGCACCGCCAGGCGGCGAAGCTGACCGAGCTCGACTTCAAGTTCCATTTCTTCCCCTGGTGGAAGGAGCCGCATTATGCGATCGCGCCCGAGGGCGTCATCATCAGCGACGGTTTCGCCAAATATTTCCGCGAGCTTGCCGAGCAGGGCATCGAACTGACGGAGCCGCAGAAGGCCTGGTACGTCAAGAAGGCCGAGATCCAGCTCGGCGACATGAAGCGCGAATATCCCTCGACGCCGGCCGAAGCCTTCGAAGCCAGCGTCGAAGGCGCCTATTACGCCGATCAGATGGCGATGGCCGACGCCGAGGAGCGCATCGGGGTTTTCCCGCATGTCGACGGTTATCCCGTCCACACCATCTCCGATATCGGCATGGACGATGCCAACAGCGTCTGGCTGTTCCAGGTGCTGCCCGGCCGGGTGAGGATGATCGGCTATTTCGAGCATACCGGAACCGGCATGGACGGCATGCTCGACGAATTGGAGCGCCGCGCGGCCGACAATGGTTATGTCTATGGCGTCCACAACATGCCGCACGACATCAAGGTCAGGGAATGGACGCGCGGCGGCATGACCCGCATCGAAATCATGCTGAAAGAGGTGAGGGCGCGCGGCCTCGGCACGGTGCGCAAGGTCGAGCGCGCCTATGTCCATGACCGCATCAACGGCACCCGGCGCATATTGGCCAAGGTCGAGTTCGACCAGGCCGGCTGTGCCGACGGCATCAAATGCCTGCGCAATTACCGCAAGGACTGGGACGAGGATCTCGGCGTCTTCCGCGACGAGCCGCTGCACAACTGGGCCTCGCATGGGGCGGATGCTTTCGGCGGTCTCGCCATCATCTTCACCGGCCTGGCGCCGGAACCGCTGAAGCCCGAGCCCGAGCGGCTGCCGACCTTCCAGACGATGACCTTCAACGAATTTGCCGATGCCACCCCCAGATCTAGCGAGCGTGTTTGATGGAAGACGAGATAACGGCTTTTGAGGGCGGAGAGCGCTGGGATCCGGCAAAGGTCGGCGCCCATTGGCAGCAGGAACTCGAACGCGCGCAGCGCTATTTCAAGTCCTGGCATGACCGCTGCGTCAAGATCGAGAAGATCTATCTCGACCAGCAGTCGGATCAGACGAGCGCGGCCAAGCGCCGCTTTCCGATGCTCTGGGCAAACACCGCGGTGCTGCAGCCGGCCGTGTATGCCCGCGTGCCGCAGCCGGTCGTCGAGCGCCGCTTCAAGGATGCCGAGCCGGTGGCCCGCATCGCCTCGGAAATCGTCGAGCGCAATCTCGCCTATACCGGCGACGAGGCCGATATCGATTCGATCATGCGGGCGGTGCGCGACGATTTCCTGCTCTGCGCCCGCGGCACGGTGTGGCTGCGCTACGAGGCCGATTTCGAACCGCTCGACATGGGCGTGGCGCCGTCGGACCCGCCGGCGGGTGGCCTGCTCGGCGAGATGGGCGGCCCCTCCATGGAGGCGATCGCCGACGAGCGCGTCTGCATCGATTATGTCCACTGGTCGGATTTCCTGCACTCGCCGGCGCGCCGCTGGAAGGACGTCACCTGGGTGGCGCGGCGCGTGACGATGACCGAGGAGGAGATGGAAAAACGCTTCGGCCGTGAGGCGATGGCCTCGGGGGCGGCGCAGGCGGCAGCAGGCGGCAAGGGCGCCAGCCAGGCCGAGCGGGCCGAAAACGAGGGCAAGACCCATGTCTGGGAAATCTGGTGCAAGAGCGAGAATTACACCGTCTGGATCGCCGAGGGTTCGCCCGTGGCGCTCGAAGTCTCCGAGCCGCCGCTGGATCTCGCCCATTTCTGGCCTTGCCCGCGCCCGGCCTATGGCACGGTCTCGACCAGTTCGCTGATCCCGGTTCCCGATTACGTCTATTACCAGCAGCAATGCGACGAGATCGATCTTCTGACCAAGCGCATCAACAAACTGACCGACCAGCTGCGGCTGAAGGTGTTCTATCCCTCCGGCGACGGCGCGATCTCGCCGGCGATCGAAAAGGCGATGCGGCCTGACAATGACATGGTGATGGTGCCGATCCCGGAATGGGCGGCTTTCACCGACAAGGGCGGCTCGAAGGCGGTCGTGACTTTGCCGATCGACGAGGTGCAGAAGGTGATCGTCGCCTGCATGGCGGCGCGCAAGCAGCTGATCGAGGACGTCTACCAGATCACCGGCATATCCGACATCGTGCGTGGCGATACCCAGGCGTCGGAGACGGCGACGGCGCAGCGGATCAAGAGCCAGTGGGGCTCGATCCGCATTCGCGACCGCCAGGCCGAACTGGCCCGCTTTGCCCGCGATATCATCCGCCTTGCCGGCGAAATCATCTGCGACCAGTTCCAGCCGGAAACACTGATGCTGGTCAGCGGCATCAAGCTGCCGACGATGGCTCAGAAGCAGCAGGTCGAGATGCAGTTGCAGCAGATGCAGATGGCGGCGCAGCAGACGGCGATGCGGGCGCAGCAGATGGGCCAGCCGGCCCAGTCGTCCCCCGAAATGGCGCCGCCCGAACTGCCGCCGCAGCTGCAGCAGATGATGGGGCAGCCGACGATCGACGAGGTGGTGCAGCTCCTGCGCAATGACAGCATTCGCGGCTTCCAGATTGAGATCGAAACGGATTCGACGATCGAGCCCGACGAGGACGCCGAAAAGCAGCGGCGGATGGAATTCGTGCAGATGGTCGGCGGCTTCATGCAGCAGGCCGGCGCCATGGCGCAGCAGAGCCCGATGCTGGTGCCTGTTATGGTCGAAACACTGCTCTTTGCCGCCCGCGGCTTCCGCGCCGGCCGCCAGCTCGAAAGCATGCTGGAACAGGTGGGAGGCCAGCTCTCCCAGGCGGCGAGCGCGCCGAAGCCCGAGCCGCAGCCTTCGCCGGGCGAGATGCTCAAGCTGAAGACGGCTGAAGTGAAGGCGGGCGCCGAGCAGCGCAAGGCCGAGCTCGGTGTGGCGCAGGCTGAGATCGAGCATCGCGCCGCGGTCGAACAGGCGCGCGGCGAGATGGCGGCGCAGGCGATCGACCAGATGCGCGCCGCGCAGTCCCTCTACCCGGGAGCAACAGCATGAGAGAACGCTATTGCCGCGTCTGCGGCGGCTGGCACCAGCTCGACACCTGGCCGCACAACTGCCTGCCGGCGCAAAACCTGGCGCGCTCCGACCTGCCGGCGCCGCATTTCGTCAGCGACAGCATCGACATCCAGTCGATGCACGACGGCCGGCATTACACCTCGAAGGCCAAGCTGCGTTCCGCCTATCGGGCGGCCGGGGTGGTCGAGATCGGCAATGAAAAACCGCAGCCGATCGAAAAACCCAAAGCGGACCGGAAGGCGATCCGCAACGAATTGCGGCGGGTCTACGCCGAATACAATGCCTGACGCATGTCGCCCGGAAGTGTGCAGCGGTTCCGGGATAACGACATGCATAAAAGCTCTAACGGGCATCAATCCCCGAAATAGGAACTTTCCCCCATGGATATGGAAGACTTCAACGAGGCCGGCAACGGCAGCGACGATTTTGATGCGTCCGGCGACAATTCAGTCAATGATGGGCCGGTCAGCATCCGCGACAGCCTGAAGGCAGCGATCGACACCGTCGAAGGCCAGGCGGACGATATCCCGGCCCGGCCGCGCGACGGCGAGAACGGCCGCTTCCTCGCCAAGGGGCAGGAGCAGGCCGCCGCCCAGCAGACGCCGCAGGCACAGAGCCGGGAGCAGGGCGGCGAACAGCCGGCCGCCATCGGCAACCGGGTTCCGCCCGGCTGGTCGGCGGAGGCCAAGGCGCAGTTTTCAAGCCTGCCGAACGAGGTGCAGGCGGCGATCGCCAAGCGGGAACAGGAGGTCGATCGCGGCTTCCGCGTCCTGCAGGATTACAAGGGGCTGGAGGAATTCACCCCGATCGTCCGCCGGGCCGGCATGACCCATGCCGATGTCATGCGCCGGGCGATCGACTGGGAAAACGCGCTGATCCGCGATCCCGTCAACACCGTCCTCCACGTCGCCAAGGTGGCAGGCGTCAATCTTCACGCCCTGGTCAATGGGCAGACGGGAGAGGCCCTGCAGCGCCAGCAGGCGGGGCGTGAGCTCCAGCGCCAGGCCGGGCCGGTCAATGTCGAGGCCACGGTCGAACATGTTTTGCGCAAGAGAGACACCGAAACTCAAGTCGATGCCTTTCTTTCCGATCCGGCCAATGCGCATGCCGAAGACGTTCTCGACGACATGGTCGCCCTCATCAATGCGGGGCGGGCATCGACCCTTCAGGACGCCTACGACGCCGCATGCTGGATGCGTCCGGACATTCGCCAGCAGTTGATCAGCCAGACTGCACCGGCCTTCGTCCGAGAACAGCATGCCCAGAGGGCCGCAGCGGCAGATCAAGCCCGCCGTGCCTCGCGATCCATCTCTGGCTCTTCCGCCCCGGGCCCGACCCGCGATGCGACAAGGGGCCAGCCCACCTCCATCCGCGACTCGCTGCGCGACGCCATGCGTTTTTCGCGCGGCCAAGTCTGATCAAAGGCCAAGTCTGATCAAAGGAATGATCTATGCCCATTTCGCCCAACCTCTCTGAAATCGTCACCACGACCCTGCGCAACCGCAGCGGCACGGTCGCCGACGACGTGACGAAGAACAACGGTCTTCTCACCCGTCTCAACAGCCGCGGCCGCAAGAAGCCGGTTTCCGGCGGCCGCACCATCGTCCAGGAACTGCAGTACCAGGAAAACAGCACCTTCAAGCGCTATTCCGGCTACGATATCCTGAACGTGCAGCCCTCCGACGTCATCACCGCCGCCGAATACGACCTGAAGCAGGCGGCGGTCGCCGTCTCCATGTCCGGCCTCGAACAGCTGCAGAACTCCGGCGAGGATGCGATCCTCGACCTGCTGGAGCAGCGCATCGAGAATGCCGAGACGACGCTGAAGAACAATATCGCGCTCGACTGCTATTCCGACGGCACGGCCGATGGCGGCCGGCAGATCGGCGGCCTGCAGCTGCTGATCTCGACCTCGCCGACTTCGGGCACGGTCGGCGGCATCTCGCGCGCCACCTGGGGTTTCTGGCGCAACCAGAAATTCTCGGCCTCGGCCGATGGCGGCGCGACCGCCACCAACGCCAACATCCAGAGCTACATGAACCGGCTCTATATGTCCTGCGTGCGCGGTTCCGATGCCCCCGATCTCGTCGTCGCCGACAACAACTTCTTCCGCCTCTACTGGGAATCGCTGCAGGCGATCCAGCGCATCACCTCCGCCGACAAGGGCATGGCCGGCTTCCAGTCGCTGCAATACATGGGCGCCGACGTGATCTTCGACGGCGGCTTCGGCGGCGGCGCGCCTTCCAACCAGATGTTCTTCCTGAACACGAAATACCTGTTCTACCGCCCGCACCGCGACCGCGACATGGCCCCGATCGGCGACGAACGCATGAACACCAATCAGGATGCCTTCGTGCAGCTGATGGGTTTTGCCGGCAACCTCACCATGAACAACGCCTTCCTGCAGGGCGTGCTGTTCGCCTGATCGAACGAAAGGAACAAGCAAATGTCGATCGCAACCATCCAGTCCGATCGTCTTGGCGCGAACCCGTTCGTCGTCGAAGGCCCGATCGTCTCCGGCTCCGGTATTCCCGGGCCGAACTTCGCCCTCGGGGCGGTTGCCGGCGGCGACCGTGAAGCCGAATGGGTCTATTGCCAGCTGGTGCTGGCCGCGCCGACGACCCTTCAGCCCGGTCAGTGGTTCCAGTGGAACAAGGATTATGTCGCTTCGCTGCTGACCACGGCCGGCGCCGTCGTCGGCCAGCGCTGCGGCGTCTTTTCCGGTGCCGCCCAGCCGCCGACGCTGACCGGCGGCCCGGTTGGCGCCATCACCCTTGCCGCCGGCACCTATTACCTCTGGCTGCAGCGCAACGGCCAGGCGCCGTCGCAGGTGGCGAGCGCAACGCCGGCCCTCGTCGTTGCCGAAACCACCACCACCGCAGGCCAGGCAAGCGCCCCGGCCTCGGCCACCGCCACCACCAAGGCGATCGCCAACGTCAACTTCGCCGCCGCCAACCAGACGTTTATGGCCAACACCGTCAACGGCTCCAGCCTGCTGACCGGTCTCGCCGGCCTAAGCGCCGGTTCCGGCCCGTTCATCGGCGCGGCCGTCGCCGGCACGGGTATATCAGGCGGCACGACGATTGCGGGCATCACCTACAGCCCGAACGGCGTCGTCCAGAGCATCACGCTCTCGGCCAATGCGACGGCCAACGGCACGGGCGTCACCATCACGGCGACCGGCGTGCTCGAGGCGACACTGATGCGGCCGTTTCTGTCGAAGGTGAATTAAGCCAATCGACGGGCGTTTCGGCGCCCGTTTCTCCGACTTCTCATGCGTGGCGTGCCCCTCATCCGCCTGCCGGCACCTTCTCCCCGGAAACGGGGCGAAGGGGTTATGCCGCGAGCTCTCCGTTCCCACTGATCCCTGGAAGGGCACGTCCCCTCTCCCCGTTTTTACGGGGAGAGGGTTAGGGTGAGGGGCAGCCATCGCCACGGATATTAGAGCAGGCGTGTCCCGCGCGCCTATCCCCATTCCCCGCCATCAACAGCGAGACCAGCACATGCCCGACAACACCGGAATCTACGCCTCCTTCAGCCTCGAACCGGTCGAACAGACCTTTCTGACCGAGAAAGAGGGCCGGCCGATCTTTGCCGACAAGGAATTCGTCCGCATCTTCATCGCCGGCGACAAGCACACCGAAGTCTATCGCGAGGTGACCGACAACGACAAAATCCGCTTCGCCGACGCCTATAAGCGCTTCAAGGAGGGTGCCGCCGCCCGCGAGCAGCTGACCGGCACGCCGCTGGCGCAATGGCCCTATTTGAAGCCCAGCCAGATCAAGGAGCTGGAGGCGGTCAATATCTATACCGTCGAGCAGCTGGCGGCGCTTTCCGACTCCGCCAAGCAGAAGATCGGCATGGGCGCCAACGAGCTGACCGCCGCCGCCCGCGCCTATCTCGCCACCGCCGAAAACTCCAGCGCCGCATCCGCCTTCGCCGCTGAAAACGAGCGGCTGAAGGACGAGGTGAGCCGCCTGCAGGCGCAGATGAAGGAGATGGCCGCGCGGTTCGAGGCGCTCGAAAAGGAAGGCGAGGGCGGCAAGAGCCGCAGCCGGCCGGCGGCCTGACGAAGCGCTGACGCAAGCCGCCCCCTCATCCGCCCTACGGGCACCTTCTCCCCAAGGGGAGAAGAGATTCGCGGCGACGTCTCGATTCTCCCTTCGCCCCTCGGGGAGAAGGTGCCCGTAGGGCGGATGAGGGGGGCCACGCGGCACAACCCTCAAGCAAATCACCGCCACGCCAACCGCTCTGAACCGGAGACCCCCTGCATGTCGCTCCTGACCATCATTCAGAACGTCTGCGCAGAGATCGACCTCGATCCGCCGACGGCCGTCATGTCCTCGGCGGATCCGCAGATCATGCAGCTGCGCATCCTCTCCACCCGCGCCGGCCGCGACCTGATGCGGGCGCATGACTGGTCGGCGCTGATGCTGCGGCGGCAATTCCAGGCGACCGGCGCCAACCCGGAGCCGGACGAGCCGCCCGGCGACTGGGACCGCTTCGCCGCCAATGCCAGGATCTGGAACGTCTCGCGCCTCTGGTCGCTCAACGGCCCGGTGGAGCCGCAGAGCTGGCAGCGCCAGACCATCCTCAATGCCAACCCGGTGCCGCAGATCTGGCGCATGGCCGGCGGCAAGCTCGACATCTACCCGAATGTTGCCGGCGAGACGATGGAATATGCCTATATCTCCGGCTTCTGGGTGGCGCTGAATGGCGGCCCGACCACCGCCGGCAACTGGGCCAACGACACCGATACGGCCCGCTTTCCCGAAGAGCTTCTCGAACTCTCGCTGATCTGGCGCTGGAAGCGGGCCAAGGGCCTCGACTATGGCGAGGAGCTCGCCAGCTTCGAACGAACCAAGGAAGCCGCCATCGGCGCCGACCGCGCCGCAAGCCCTGTCGACCTCGCGCTGCCGGCGCGGGGACAGCTCGAGAATTACTGGCCCGGCACGATCACGGTTGAGACCCCATGACCCGCACACCTTTTCCCCCGAACGGCCGCACCCGCCGGGTTTCGCCAGGCAAAGACTGGATCGCGCCGATCGGCGGCTGGCGAACCGATGTCGAGATGGCCGACATGCCCGAGGACGCGGCCTTCCAGCTCGACAATTTCTTTCCCGAGGCAAACCGGGTGCGCGCCCGCTACGGTTTCCTCGCCTTTTCCACCGGTCTCGGCGCCGACGTGCAGACGGTCATTCCCTATTCCGGCGTGACCAACCGGCTGTTTGCCGCCGCCGGCGACAAGATCTTCGACGTCACGGTGGGCGGTGCTGCCGGCGCGCCCGTCGTCTCGGGCCTTGCCAGCGCCCATTGGTCGGTGCAGCAATATACCAACCCGGCCGGCCAGGAATTCCTGCGCCTCGTCAACGGCCTCGACACGCCGCTGATCTTCAACGGCACGTCCTGGACGAATAATTTCCTGGTGGGCACGGCGGCACTCGCTACCCAGAATGTCGCCGTGCGCAACACGGCCTATACGCTGAGCTTCTTCGGCACCGGCTCGGTCACGCTGTCGGGCGCCTTTTCGGGCAGCTTGAACGGCACCGGCGCCGGCAACCGCGTGTCGCTCTCCTTCACGCCAGCGGCCGGCACGCTTGTCGTCACCGTGACGGGAACGGTCACCAATGCGCAGCTCGAAAAGGGCGCGGCCGCCACGCCCTATGTCGCCTCGACGATGATAACAGGCATATCCGACGCCGCGCTGCTTGCCGCCGTCACCGCCTATCGCTCGCGCCTGTGGTTCATCGAGAAGAACTCGACCAATGTCTGGTACCTCGCGACCGACGCCGTCAGCGGCGCGGCCACCGTTCTGCCGGTCGGCGGCAACATGAAATATGGCGGCACGCTGGTGGCGATCAATGTCTGGACGATCCCGGTTGCGACAGGCCTGCAGCAGTGCCTGGTGCTGATCTCCTCGGAGGGCGAGGTGATCGTCTTCCAGGGATCCGACCCTTCGAGCGCGGCGAATTGGGGCCTGATCGGCACCTTCAAGCTCGGCCGGCCGCTCGGCAGCGACCGCTGCCTGCTCTCGGTTGGCGCGGATCTCGCGATCATGACGACGGACGGGATCGTGCCGATCACCAAGGCGGTGCAGCTCGATCGCGGCGCCACCAGCCTCGGGGCGATCACCGCAAGAATTGGCCCGACCTGGCGCGAGACGGTGGCGGCGGCCGGCACGAGCTCGCAGGAGTGGCAGCTTTCGAGCTTTCCGGCGCGCCAGATGGCGATCGTCAACCTGCCGTCCTCCTACGGCCCCTATCAATATGTCATGAACACCGAGACCGGCGCCTGGTGCCGCTTCGTCGGCATGCCCGCCTCCTGCTGGGCGACATGGCAGGACCGGCTGTTCTTCGGCGCCGCCGACGGCACGCTTTACGAGGCGGAAGTCGGGGCGAACGACAATGGCGCGGCGATCGACGCGCTGATGGTCGGCGCCTGGAGCCGCTTCGGCGATGGGCTCTCGACCAAACTGTCGAAGCTGATCGGCGTGACGGCGCAGATCGGCGTTTCGACGCTGATGTATGGCGGCATTTCGGTCGACTACCAGACCAAGGTGCCGACCGCACTGCTGTCGTCGGTCGAGAACAATGCGGCGGCGAAATGGGGAACGGCGGTCTGGGGTGTCGCGAAATTCCCCGGCATTTCGCTGGTGCGCAAATTCGCCTCCGCCGGCGGCGCCGGTTCGGCGCTTGCGCCGACGATCCGGGCGCTGATCTCCGGCTCGTCGGGCTCCGTCTCGGAAGCCGCGGTCGTCGGCGGCTCGGTGCTCTACGAAAGGGGCGCGCCGATTTGATCGTCAGCGAACCCAGCGCCGAGATCGCCGCCTGGGTCGGAGCCAGGATCGGCGTGGAATTTCACCCGCCCTATACGGCCCTTGCCCATGTCGACCGCGGCCGGATCATCGCCGGCTTCGTCTTCAACGTCTGGACCGGGCACGATGTCGAGATCTCGCTCGCCGCCGACCGGCTGTCGCTGACGCTGATGCGGGCGGTGTTCGACTATGTCACCCGCCAGCTCGGCTGCCGCCGCGCCACCTGCCGCACCCGCGCCGACAACAGCAACGCGCAGACGCTGCTTGGCCGACTCGGCGCGGAGCCGGAAGGCCGCCAGCGCTTCTATTTCGGCGATTGCGACGGCCTGCTTTACGGAATCATCAAAGAGGATTTTCCCTATGGTCTCCACGCCAAAGGCCCCGAAGGCGCCTGATCCGACCCAGACCGCAGCGGCGCAGACGGCGACCAATGTCGACACCGCCATTGCCAATGCCGGCCTCAGCCACACCAATCAATATACGCCGGATGGCTCGCTGGAATACAAGGTCACCGGCTACCAGACGATGAAGGATCAGAACGGCAAGAGCTACCAGCTGCCGACCTATTCCGCCTATCAGACCTATTCGCCCGAGAACCAGGCGATCTACGACCAGACGCAGCAGACGCAGCTCGGCCTTGCCAGGCTCGCCAACGACCAGACCGGCAAAATATCGGGCATCCTCGGCACCAATGTCGATCTCAGCGCCGGCAATGTCGACAAATATGTCAATAATCACTGGCAGTCCGGCTTCAACAACCAGTGGGACCGCGACCAGGCGAGCCTCGAGCAGAGCCTGGCCGACAAGGGCATCTCGATGGGTTCGGCGGCCTACGACAACGCCATGCGCGATTTTTCGACCCGCAAGCAGGCCGCCTCCGACCAATATCTCGGCGACATGTATTCGAATGCGCAGAATTCGATCCTGACCGAGCGCAACCAGCCGCTGAACGAGATTTCGGCGCTGATGTCGGGCTCGCAGGTGCATCAGCCGAGCTACGTCAACACGCCGACGACGCAGCTGCCGACCGTCGACCAGGCTGGTCTGATCAATGAAAACTTCAACCAGAAGATGGGTCTCTACGACCGGCAGGTCGCCCAATCGAACGCCGCAATGGGCGGCCTCTTCGGCCTCGGCTCCTCGCTGCTCGGCGGCTGGGCGATGAAATCCGACCGGCGGCTGAAGGAAGACATCAGACGCGTCGGCACGCTGGAGAACGGCCTGCCGGTCTACGCCTTCCGCTACAAGGAGGGCGGCCCGACCCAGCTCGGCCTGATGTCCGACGATGTGCGCAAGACCCATCCGGACGCCGTGGTCGAACACGCCGATGGCTTCGACCGCGTCGATTACGAAAGGGCGGTGGCATGATGGACTTCCTCTTTAGCGGCGATACCGGCAAGACGCAGGACGAGATCACCGACAAGCGCAAGCGGCTGGCTTACGCCATGCTGGAGCAGGGCATGGATACGAGCCCGGTGCAATCGCCGTGGCAAGGGGTGGCGCGATTGGCGGAAGGCGGGCTCGGCGGTCTGGCGCTCCACCAGCAGAAGCAGGCGCAGCAGCCGGGAGCCGATGCAGGGACCGGCACGCCGGCGGCCGCGTCTTCCGCACCCGCGCCCTTTCCCGGCTTCCTGTCGCTGCTCTTCGGGGGCAAGCCGATGAAGCCGGCCGGCGGCTGAAGCATCCTCCACCGATAGAAGGACGGCCGCCCGATCTGGATCGGCCTCGTGTCCGACGATCTACACAAGATTCATCCCGACGCAGTGTTCGACCAAGCAAACGGCTTCGACCGCGTCGACTACGAAAGGGCAGTGGTATGATCCCAACCAATTTCGGCGGCAATACCGGCAAGACACAGGAAGACCTCAGCGACGAGCGCAAGCGGCTGGCTTACGCCATGCTGCAGCAGGGCATGGATACAGGCCCGGTCAAATCCCCCTGGGAAGGGGCCGCGCGTCTCGTCCAGGCGCTGATGGGCGGGCTGGCGATCCGCAGGCAGGAGCAGCAGGCGGCAGCCGGCGAGCCTGGCAACGACAACTTCCCGCCGCTGCCTGACAACCCGCCCATTCCCGGCGAGAGACCCCTTTATCCGGATCCGACGGCGGCGGAGGATCGTCCCGGAGAGCCTGCGGCCCCGGCCGCTCAGCCTGGCGCCGGCCTGTTCGCGCCATTGCCTGACAACCCGCCCGTTTCTACGCCCAAACCCTATCGTGATCCGCTAGTCACGACCGACTATCGCCGTGAGCAGCCGATCGCAGGGGATCAGCCGGGCGAAAATGCCGTCCCTGCGCCGCCGGCCAACGTGGCCATTTCGACGCCGGGGCCGGAATATCCCGATTCGCAGATGACAACCGACGAGCGCCGCCAACAGCCCGCGGCGCCGGCTGCCGGCGGCGGTGCTGCCGGATCCGCCAATGATGGCGGCGAGCTTAAAACCATTCTGTCCGATCCCGTTCGTCGCGCCGAGCTGCCGCCCGGCATGCGCAACAACAATCCCACCAATCTAAAGTACGCCGGGCAGCGTAGGCCGGGGATCATCGGCCCCTCCGAGAACACCGACCAGGGCGATCCGCAAGTCCTCTATGCCACACCGGAAGCGGGCATGGAGCACAATGT